>NZ_JADPKF010000038.1:0-168479 GCF_023073815.1 Bradyrhizobium sp. 157
AACCACAGACCCCATCAGGCCTTGGCAGGGCAAACTCCCAAGGCCTTCGCCGCTACCAAGACCACCGCGATCCAATCAGCGAATTAGTGAACATCGACAGCAATGACGTCGACGATAACCTCGCCGGTGCCGAGCAGCGGGTCGGGAAGCGTCTCGATCGCAAGCGGCGATCCGAACGCGTTCAGAACGGCAGCCTTCATGGGGTCTCCTCGTTTCGACGAAGTCGCATTCTCGCAGGCTTCATTGCCCCAACAAGACCTGGTATTATCCTAGGATTGAAGAACCCTTCCACGGGGCGCGGCGCGCATGGCAGAACCAGGCACGAATTCAAGGCAAAGCGAACTCGGAGACTTCCTGCGCTCGCGGCGGCAGAAACTGACGCCGAAGGCGGTCGGCCTATCCGGCGGCCGGCGGCGGCGCACGCCCGGCCTGCGGCGGGAGGAAGTGGCCGACCTCGCCGGTATCGGCGTCGACTGGTACATCCGCCTCGAGCAGGGACGATCCGTCAGCCCTTCCGCAGCAACGATCGATGCACTGGCGCGCGCGCTGCGGCTGACTAGGGCCGAACACCGGCATCTGAAGGAGCTGACGCAAAATACCGACCGGCGTGCCTTTGTCCGCGAGACCGTTCCGTCCGCGGTCCGCCGCACGGTCGAGCAACTCAACCTGCCGGCCTATGTCACCGGCCGACGCTGGGACATTCTCGCTTGGAATGCGGCCGCCGACGAAATCTTTGCGTTCAGCCGGCTTGCAGAAGCCGATCGCAACAGCCTGCTCTCGGTACTGACCAATCCCGCGACGAAGCGGCTGTTCGGTGCGTCATGGGCAGATGAGGCCCGGCGCATGGTTGCCCAGTTCAGGGCGACGCATGACCTGTGGGCCGGCGATCCTGCCTTTCGCGACCTGCTGGCGCGCCTGCGCGAAGGCTGTCCGGAATTTATTGGCTGGTGGGAGGCCCATGATGTCAGCGGCGTCGCGGCAGGACGGAAATCCTTGACTCATCCCAAAAAGGGGCAGCTCAAACTGGAGTATGCGAGTTTCCAGGCCAATGACGACCCGGCTTTGAAGCTTGTCATCTACACGACGGTTTAAGTCCCCACTGGGACCCGCCGCGGGTATTGACGCACCGTGACGCACTGTGACGCAGCGGTTCCCGGGAACCGGTCATGCAGTACGCCGTTTTCATTAGACTTTTATCGGATGCTCGAACCGAAGCTTGAAAGGAGGCGTCGTAAGTAAAAGGAGGCCGAATTTGTGGAACCGAGCGACTGCACAATGGATGGGTGCATCGCACAATGATCAGGCGCTCAATACACAACATTTGGCCTTTATGTCACGCCATCGTGACATATATCATCAACAAGGGACCGAAGAGTCTCAAACAGGGTTGGGCCCCTCATGGGGCGCGAGGACGAATATGAAACGTGGAATTCTCGTTCTGCTTTCACTCTCGGTGCTGGTCGCTGTCGCGTATTTCACCGCGAACAAGTGGGCGATCCGGCACGAGACGATCGCGTTTCATGATCCCGTCCGCGACAACCGCTTGGTCGCGGTGCATATTGCCGTCCGCCGCGACAAGGAAATGCAGGCCAATGCCGGCTTGATCAAGCTGCCGGTTGCGGTCCTCAATCACGGCAACACCGTCAAGAACACCGAGTATTCATTCCTGTCGACCGTGTTCGCCTGGCGCGGCTATCTTGCGGTCAGCCCGCAGCACGATCTACCGACCGATCCGCCGATGGTGACCAAGATCGGCGAGCCTTATGTCGGCCGTCTGCCGCAGATTCAGCGCGGCGTCGCCAACATCCATTTCGCTATCCACGAAATGAGGAAGGTCCAGCCCAACGCCGACTATGAAAAGGTGACGATGGTCGGCCACTCGATGGGCGGCGACATCTCGATGTATTTCGCCAAGCAGTATCCCGACGAGATCAAGAAGGTCGTAACGCTGGACAATCTGCGTGTGCCGTTCCTCACCGAAGGCAAGTTCAAGATCCTGTCGTTCCGCTCCACGGATACGCATTTCAAGCCCGACCCCGGCGTCGTGCCCGACGACGAGCAGTGCGAGCAGGCCGGCATCACGGTCGTGAACACCGGCTTCCAGCATAACGACATGCGCGACACCGGGCCTGACGCGGCCAAGTCCTCGATCCAGTCGATGCTCGACAGGTTCCTTGACGAGTCCGACAGAAGCGCGCTCAAGCCCGTGCCCGCCAAGGTGCCTGACTTCTGACCAGCAGCCCGGGACCGGTGCCGTTGTCCGTGCCGCTGGCCAGCAATCCGCCGCCGAAGAACAAGCCGGTCACGAACTAGATAACCGACCGCTATCGTGCATTTTGCGGCTGCGTCATCAGTTGGCGCATTGACCCGCTGTAGGCGCCGTCCCAAATAGAGCTTGCTGTTACTCGCGAGCGCTCATGGCCGGCGAACCCACCAAACCCAAATCGGCAGACGAGGTTGCTTCGGCAAGAGCCGAGGCGCGCAAAGGCCGCCCGTTGCCGGAGACCAAGCCGTCGGCGTCGGAGGACATCGCAGCCTTCGTGGCGAAAGCGCGCGCGATGTCGCCGCACCGCCCGGACGCCAGGGGAAGGCTGGTGTTTGCGCTCGACGCCACCATGAGCCGGCAGCCGACCTGGGACATGGCCTGCGCGCTGCAGGCCGACATGTTTCGCGAGGCGGCCTCGCTCGGCAGCCTCGATATCAGGCTGGTCTATTACCGCGGCTTCAACGAATGCCGCGCCACGGGCTGGATCTCCGATTCCGCGCAACTGGCACGGCTGATGGGCAAGATCGATTGCCGGGGCGGCAATACCCAGATCGGCAAGGTGCTGTCGGAAGCGCGCCGCGAGGCGGTGGCGTCCGGCGTGCGCGCCATGGTGTTTGTCGGCGACGCCATGGAGGAATCCGTCGACGACCTCTGCGCCAAGGCCGGCGAGCTCGGCTTGCTCAAGGTGCCCGTGTTCATGTTCCAGGAAGGCCACGATCCGACCGCCGAGCAGGCGTTCCGGGAAATTGCGCGGCTCACCGGCGGCGCATGGTGCAGGTTCGACCCCGGCGCCGCGGCGCAGTTGCGCGAGCTGCTGCGCGCCGCCGCAGCCTACGCTGCCGGCGGGCGCGAAGCGCTGCTGCGGCTGTCGAAGACCACAAGCGGCGCGGCCGCACTGATCGGGCAGATGAAGTGATTACGACTTTGGTTTGCGACCGGGCGAGCATCATGCTTTTCGTCTGCGGGATCGCTATATTAGAGCCATGGCAACCCTGATTGCCGGCGTCGTCGCCGTTGTCGTTCTGTACTTGCTGCTGCAGATGTTTCGTGCGGCCAACCCGGTCGTGCTTGCGCGCGCTATCAAGATCGTGGGCGGCGTGGTGGCGCTGGCGGTCGCAGCTTTCACCGGGCTGCGCGGCGAGCTTGCGGTTGCCATTCCGCTCGGCATCTTCGGCGCTGGCCTGCTCGGCTGGTCGCCATTCGGGCCAGGCGGCTTCAGCAATATCGGCGGGATCTTCGGCGGCGGCGCGCAGCGTTCGTCGGGGCAGACCTCGCGCGTCCGTTCGCAGTTTCTCGACATGAGTCTCGATCACGACAGCGGCGAGCTGTCGGGGCGGATCATGGACGGGCCGAATGCCGGGCGTTCGCTCGGCGAATTCGACCTGCGGCAATTGATCGCGATGATACCGACCTTCGACGCTGAGAGCGTCGCGTTACTTGAAAGCTATCTTGACCGCCGGTTTCCCGCTTGGCGTCAGAACGCGCAAGGCGATGCGGCAGGGGGGCAGCGCCGCACGGCGGCGAGCGGAAAAATGACGGACGAGGAAGCCTATCAGATCCTTGGCTTGCAGCCGGGGGCGGGACGTGACGACATCAGCCGGGCGCACCGCGCCCTGATGAAGAAACTGCATCCCGACCAAGGGGGCTCGACGTACCTCGCTGCCCGCGTAAACGAGGCCAAGGATACTCTTCTTCGCACGCATCTCTAGCTACTCCGGCTCACGCCACCGACGCTACAAACCGCGAGTTGCTTCCGTTCTCTGACTGACGCCCCATATCGCCCGCCATTGTTCGGCGCGGTCGATCGTTCATTGCAGGGAAACCTAACCGGAAATTCTTGACGAGAAGTTTTCGCGGACCGCCCTGGGCGCGATCTCGCGAGCGCCGTCGCGACTGTGTTTGGAAAGCAACATAGCCGGCGCTTGCGGCGCCGGCTTTGCCAAATTCAAAGAAACGTCCGGATCAGTTGCGAACGGTGATGCAGGAAATATCGGCGCGCTTGAGGGTCTTGCATACCGCTTCGGCCTGATCGCGCTCGAGGCCGGCGAAGCGGGCCCGGTAGAGCGTGCGGTTGTCCTTGGCGACCACGGGCTCGGTGAAGGGATCGGCCTTGCTGAGCAGGGCGCTGGCCTTGGCGCGGGCGAGATCGATCCGCTGCTTGGCCTCGCTTTCGCTTTCAAGCGCACCCACCTGAATGATCCAGCCGGTGCGGACCACCGCCGGCGCGGCCGGCTTGACGGCGCTGTTTTGCTGCACGGCCGGCGGTTGGGCGTGGGACGCCGGTTCGGCGTAGGCCAGCGCCTGCGAGTGCGTGGCTTGCGAGGGGGGCTGTGTCAGGCTGGAAGCGGGCAACACGCCGAGCACGCCTTGTCCGGTGCCGTGATTGGCCGGCTGCGGCGGCATCGCGACCCTGGCGGCTTCGGCCTTGGTCTCCGCGGCTTTTGCGACGACGGCGCTGGAGGTCTCGGCGATTTCAGGGCGGGCCGGAATGGTGTTGGTGATCGGCGGCGCCGCGGGCTGCGAGGGGCCGGCTGAAGCGAGCTTCATCGGCCCGGCCTTGACCTGTACTGTCTTGACCTTGACCGGCTTCATCGGCTCAGCCGAGCCGGGGATCGCTGAGATCGGCTGGGTCTGGATGACGCCGTTAGTCAATGGTGCGGGTTCGGGCTTGGCTTGCGGCTCGAACTTGTTCTGTTCGACCTTGGCGGGCGGCGGGGGCAGGGCAGCGGCGGCCGCCGCCATCAGCGACGGCTTGGCCGGCGCGATCGAGCGGGTTGCCGGCATGGCGGCGAGCCCCGGTTCGGCGGCGGCGAAGGCGCCGCCGGGCTGAGCCGTTTCGGCCGGACGCGCAACGGTCTCGGCTGCGGCGACATCGACGGTGCCGTCGGCGGGATTGCGCTCGGTGATCGCGGCGACGGTGCGCTTGGTCGCGCCCTTCTCGAGGTTTTCGGCCAGCAGGTTGCGCATGGTGGCATCGCGCGAACCGCCGCTGCGGCCGCCCAGCACCACGCCGATCAGGTGGCGGTTGCCGCGGCGCATCGAGCTTACGAGGTTGAAGCCGGACGCGCGGGTGTAGCCGGTCTTGATGCCATCGACGCCTTCGACATTGCCGAGCAGGCGATTGTGATTGCGGATCGATTGTCCCCGATAATTGAACACCGAGGTCGCGAAGTAGCGGTAGTAGCGCGGGAAGCGGTCCTGGATGGCGCGGCCGAGGGTCGCCTGATCGCGCGCGGTGGTCAGTTGCTCGTCATTGGGGAGGCCGGAGGCGTTGCGGTAGGTGGTCTTGCTCATGCCGAGCGCGCGTGCCTTGCGCGTCATCAGCCTGGCGAATTCGGCTTCATCGCCGGCAATCGCTTCGGCGACCACGACGGCGGCGTCATTGGCGGAACGCGTCACAAGGCCCTTGATGGCGTCCTCGACCTTCAGGGTTTGGCCCGGGCGCAGGCCGAGCTTGGTCGGCGCCTGCTCGGAGGCGTGCTCGGAGACCTCCATTTCGGTGTCGAGCTTCATCTTGCCGGATTCGAGGCGCTCGAACAGCAGATAGAGCGTCATGATCTTGGTCAGCGACGCCGGGCGGCGGATACCGTCGGGGTTGTTGGATGCGAGCACCGTGCCTGAATTGCCGTCTACGATGATGGAGGAGAATTGCGGGCTGTAGCTTTCGCGCGCGACTTGATGACGACGGTGCTTGTAGCGGCGCGCTTCGGCGCTCTCGCTCGAGATCAGTAGTGCTGTCGTGAAGGTAACCAGCCCGAGGGCGCATACTCGCAGGGCGCGCGAGGAAGCGAAGGTTGTACGAAGCATTTACTTCCCCGTCCCAATTTCTGTCTTGATCACCGGCCCGTGAGGCAAAATTGTGCCCACCAGCCGCTGATGGTTCCCCGTTCGAAGTACCGGTCCGGCCATGAGGCAAGGCTGGAGTGGCCGATCAGGTCGCTGTTCTAGCTAAGATGCTGTTCACAAACAGCTTTCGGGCTGTCTGTCGGAAGGCGAACAAGTCGAGGAATCAGGTTAGGCCGAGCGAGTTTCCAAAAGATTAATTAACCGTTGCGTAAGACCCCGGAGTTTTCCGTTAATTGGCCGCATTTGTGCGTCGCACAACAATCGTTGACTTTATTGTGCAGTGCACATATAAGAAGCATGTCAGGGGGCCGGGACCTCCCGGCAATCGAAACGCTCAGTCTGGGAAAAGGACTCCATGATGGTCAAGATTGAAGACATTCAGAACTACGGCAAAGAGCATCTCGAATCGGTTGCCGCTTCCGCAACCAACCTGCAGAGCGGCGTTCAGGCGATCGCGAGCGCCTACGGCGACTACGCCAAGAAGTCGTTCGAAGACACCAAGTCGTTTGTCGAAAAGCTCTCCGGCGTGAAGTCGCTGGACAAGGCTCTCGAAGCCCAGACCGAATTTGCGCGTTCTTCCTACGAAACCTTTGTCGCAGAGTCGCAGAAGATTGCCGGCCTCTACACTGACCTCGCCAAGCAGACCTACAAGCCGTACGAAGGCCTGGTCGCGAAGTTCACGCCGGCCGCGCATTAATTCGTTCGCGATCTGATATTCCCACAATAAAAAAGCCCGGCCATTGCGGCCGGGCTTTTTCTTGACGCCTGTAGTGCGCTTATTTCGCGACGCGCAGCTTGGCCAGCGACTGGCCGATCGAATTGAACGCCGATGCAGTCTCGCCGGCGGACTTGATGTGATAGAACTTGTCCGGACTGCTGGCGCATTCCTTGAGCACGGTAGACTCGGCATCCCCGCCGGTATTGACCTGGACGGTGTAGATCGTGATCTCGGCCGCCTTGGCGTTTGCGCACAGGATCTTCTGGCGGGCATCGATCTGCGACGCGTTCGAGTACCAGCGATTCTGCGTGTTCAGGCCGTCCGACAGCAGGACGATAGCATCCTTATACTCATAGTTCGCCGTGTCCTTGGCCGGGGCATTGAATGGCGGCGCGCCTACACCGAGCGTCAGCCAGGCCCACGCCATACCGATGCCCTGGTTGGTATTACCGGTGGGCTGCAGGTTGCCGATCAACGTCTTGAGCGCCGTCCAGTCATAGCTCAGCGGCATGATCGGCGGCATATAGGGACTGTTGCTCGACTTGCAGTATTGTTCGTTGACGGTCCCGTCCCATTTTTTTGTAACATATTCTTCGGCTACAACCATCGTCGGCGCGTTGCTCGAACTCGGCGCGGTGTTCTTGGTGTCGTAATCCTGCGTGCGGTCGGTGACGCAGCCGGTCCACTTGGTCTTGTCGGGCGTCCAGACCTTGCCGGCGTCCACGCAGGAACTCTTGGTCGTCTTGCTGGCTTGGCTGCACGTCCCCCAGGTCGGGTTCTGAGTGCTCCAGAAATCCCAGTCGATCCAGCTCTCGTCCTTGTAGCTGGTGCCAAGGTTGACGTCCTTGGCGAAGGGAACGATCGAAATGTAGATGTCGCCGGTATTCTTTGCGAGCTTGCTCAATTGATCGACTAAGCTCTTGGCGGCCTCCTGCATCGCGGGCATCTTGCCGTCGTTCTGCATCGATCCCGTCACGTCGAGCGCCATCGCGACCCGCATGCGCACGTTACCCCAGGCCGAGGTGGAACTGGTATTGAAGCCCATGGTCGGGAAACCGGCGACCCGCATGAGAGTGGTATCCACGGCGCCCGAGCCGTTAATCAGGATGGTCGAGCCGCTGCCGGAGGTTTGGGTATAGCTTGCCGAGATCGTGATCGATTTGGCTTCCGGGTTGGTATAGAGGGCCTTGAAATACGCGTCTGCCTTCGCCGGGATTTCCGAGGTCGTGATGGTGCCCGCGGTCAGGTCCTTCGCGAGCATCAGCGCGGTGGAATCGAGGGCGGCCTGCATCGAGGAGCGGGCGCTGTTGGCGCGGGTGTAATCAACTGCCGCGCCGACGAAAGCGATGATCGGGAGTACCGCGATCCCGAACAGGATCGCGATGTTGCCCTCATTGGCGCCGGCAAACCGGCTGGCAGCCGCGCGAATGCGACGGAATACGACTGTATCGAGCATGGCCTCACCGCAAATGTGATTTCTACGGGCATTTCCGCCCGGGCCGCTAAACAGGCGGTAAACCGGTTCCGCTAAAAACAGGTCAAAGCCGGTGCACCGCCGGACCGGTCGCCAAAAGACCCCGGTATGCTCAACGGCGGCTAAACGGCACGTCGCCGTCCTTTGTCAAATCCGACAGAAACGATTAACCTTGGTTGGGAGAGCCGAGCCGGGAATCGGGCCGGTCGCGGGACGTGGCAGGGCGAAATCATGCGCTTGCGGCGATCCGGCGACGGACCCATATTCCAGGTGCCGATCCGGCCAACGGGTCGGACCGGGAGCGGCGATCTGGAATAAGCGTTACTGGGTACCAGGCGGTGGCTCACGTCAGAGCCGATCGCGTGTGGGCTAGGATGCGCTCTCCGGTCATCCCTTTTGGAATTTCGAACGCCTGAGCCATGTTGCAGTCAACCTTCAAAGCTTGTCCGTCCGTGCCGGCAAAGTCATCTTCTGCTCCCCGAATGAGCAATGACGAGAACCGCAACGCCGGAACCGGCGGACCATCAACGTCGGTCATCACCAAGGTCAAGCCGAAGACCAAGCGTCCGAACCTCTATCGCGTCCTTATTCTGAACGATGACTACACGCCGATGGAGTTCGTCGTTCATGTGCTGGAGAAATTCTTCCAGAAGGACGCCGAAGCGGCCACCAAGATCATGCTCCATGTCCATCACCACGGGATCGGTGAGTGCGGCGTGTTCACCTACGAAATTGCCGAGACCAAGGTCACGCAGGTGATGGACTTTGCGCGCAAGCACCAGCATCCACTGCAATGTGTGATGGAAAAGAAATAGCCGCGCGTGGCTCTCGATCCGGCCGGAGATAAGGAACGGGATTGCATTGATCGGTGTTGACGGAGGCCGACCGTATTCCCGATAATTTTTCGGGGGGAGGTCGCGTGCCGCCGTCGTGGTGCCGCGAATTTAGAGGAAAACCACGCTTGCGGAACCGGTCTTTCGCCACGATCGTGTGTAACTATATGACAGGGATGACGAAGGTTGTTGTTGCCTCACCGGGTAATGGCGATCATGATGACCGGGGGCCATAGAGGACGCGAATGCCAACTTTTTCCCAAAGCCTTGAACAATCCCTGCATCGTGCATTGGCGATTGCAAACGAGCGCCATCATCAATATGCGACGCTCGAACATCTTCTGCTGTCGCTGATCGATGACTCGGATGCGGCTGCGGTGATGCGCGCCTGCAGCGTCGATCTCGACAAGCTGCGCACCAGCCTCGTCAATTATCTCGAGACCGAATTCGAGAATCTGGTGACTGACGGAGCCGATGACGCGAAGCCGACGGCCGGTTTCCAGCGCGTGATCCAGCGCGCGGTGATACACGTTCAGTCATCGGGGCGCGAGGAAGTGACCGGTGCCAACGTGCTGATCGCGATTTTCGCGGAGCGCGAAAGTCACGCCGCCTATTTCCTGCAGGAGCAGGACATGACGCGGTACGACGCTGTTAATTACATCAGCCATGGCATCGCCAAGCGGCCGGGCGTCTCCGAAGCGCGCCCCGTGCGCGGCGTCGACGAGGAGACCGAGGCCAAGGGCAACGAGGACGCCAAGAAGAAGGGCGAAGCGCTCGAGACCTATTGCGTCAACCTCAACAAGAAGGCGCGGGACGGCAAGATCGATCCGGTGATCGGGCGCAATGCCGAGATTAACCGTGCCATCCAGGTGTTGTGCCGCCGGCAGAAGAACAATCCGCTGTTCGTGGGCGAGGCCGGCGTCGGCAAGACCGCGATTGCGGAAGGGCTCGCCAAGCGTATCGTCGATTCCGAAGTGCCCGAGGTGCTGGCTGCCGCCACCGTGTTCTCGCTCGACATGGGCACGCTGCTCGCCGGCACCCGCTACCGCGGCGATTTCGAGGAGCGGCTGAAGCAGGTTTTGAAGGAACTGGAGGCGCACCCGAACGCCATCCTGTTCATCGATGAAATCCACACCGTGATCGGCGCCGGCGCCACCTCCGGCGGCGCGATGGACGCGTCGAACTTGCTGAAGCCGGCGCTGGCTTCCGGCACGATCCGCTGCATGGGTTCGACGACCTACAAGGAATACCGTCAGCATTTCGAGAAGGACCGCGCGCTGGTGCGCCGGTTCCAGAAGATCGACGTCAACGAGCCGACGGTGGAGGACGCGATTGCGATCCTGAAGGGGTTGAAGCCCTATTTCGAGGATTATCACCGGCTGAAATACACCAATGAGGCGATCGAGGCGGCGGTGCAATTGTCGTCGCGCTACATCCACGACCGCAAGCTGCCGGACAAGGCGATCGACGTGATCGACGAGTCGGGCGCGGCGCAGATGCTGGTCGCGGAGAACCGGCGCAAGAAGACCATCGGCATCAAGGAAATCGAGACCACGATCGCGACCATGGCGCGAATTCCGCCCAAGAGCGTGTCAAAGAACGATGCCGAGGTGCTGAAACATCTCGAGCAGACCTTGAAGCGCGTGGTGTTCGGCCAGGACAAGGCGATCGAGTCGCTATCGGCCTCGATCAAGCTGGCGCGCGCCGGCCTGCGCGAGCCGGAGAAGCCGATCGGTTCATACCTGTTCTCCGGGCCGACCGGCGTCGGCAAGACCGAAGTTGCAAAACAGCTTGCGGCCTCGCTCGGCGTCGAGTTGCTGCGCTTCGACATGTCCGAATATATGGAGCGGCACACGGTGTCGCGCCTGATCGGCGCGCCTCCCGGCTATGTCGGCTTCGACCAGGGCGGGCTGTTGACCGACGGCGTGGACCAGCATCCGCATTGCGTCGTGCTGCTCGACGAAATCGAGAAGGCGCATCCGGATCTCTACAACGTGCTGCTGCAGATCATGGACCACGGCCGGCTCACCGACCATAACGGCAAGCAGGTCAACTTCCGCAACGTGATCCTGATCATGACCACGAATGCGGGCGCCGCCGACCTCGCGCGTCAGGCCTTCGGCTTCACGCGCAACAAGCGGGAAGGCGACGACCACGAGGCGATCAACCGGCAGTTCGCGCCGGAATTCCGCAACCGGCTGGACGCGATCGTCTCGTTCGCCCATCTCAACGCCGACGTCATCGGCATGGTGGTCGAGAAGTTCGTGCTGCAGCTTGAGGCGCAGCTCGCCGATCGCGACGTCACCATCGAGCTGTCCGAGCCCGCCAAGGCCTGGCTGATCGAGCATGGCTATGACGAGCAGATGGGCGCGCGGCCGATGGCGCGCGTGATTCAGGAGCACATCAAGAAGCCGCTCGCTGATGAGGTGCTGTTCGGTCAGCTCAAGGGCGGTGGCCATGTCCGCGTCGTGCTGGTCAAGGACGAGGCCGCCGGGGAAGGCAAGGACAAGATCGGCTTTGAGTTCGTCGAAGGGCCGGTCACGCCCAAGCCGGAAAAGCTGCCGGTGGCGCGCAAGCGCAAACCGAAGCCGGGCGGCCCCAACGGCGGTGGCGGCTCCAAGGGGCCGGCCTCGAAGGGCCCGCTGGTCAAGGTCTGATCGCGGTTCGACCGAGAGACGCGACGAGAGAATGCAAAAAAGGCCGGCTCGACAGCCGGCCTTTTTTTGTACCGCCTTGCAGCTTCAGCGCTCGCCGAGCAGTTCGTCGATCCGGCGCTGGAGCTGCCGCTTCTTGATCTCGCTTCGGCGCAGCCGCTCCTCGAGATCGGAGACCGGCTCGGCCGGGCTTTCCGCCCTGAATGCGACGCCGACAAAATTGTCGCGCCACCAAATGACCCTGGCGAGGAAAGAGCGACCCTTGCGCGCGATGCGCAGCGAGAGCTGTTCTTTCGGCAACTGGACGTCATTGCTGAATTCGATTGTAGCGCCGTGATCGGAAATATTGCGGACGATGCATTCGTGCGTCGCGCCGCGTTCGCCGATCTCGGCGACGCCGCCATACATCACCTTGTCGCGCACCCTCTCGCGCCGTTCCCGCATTGAAAGTCTCCCAAAGAAGTGAGGAGACTTTTACCCCGCTTTGTTGCCCGTAAAAGTCCGGCGGACGCAAAATGCGGCGTTAACGTAAATTAACGGCGGTTCCGATGGCGGGTATTTTCGGAGCAATTGCAACGCAAAAAAGGCCGCGCGCAGCGGAGGGGCGGCGGATCCACCTGCAAGCCATGATCGTTTGATTAACGTTTCCACCGCAATGCGCAATCCCGGATTTCAAACTGCCATGCAAAAAGGTCGGTTTCTTCGCGCCCTATGGTGCACGGTGTCGCTTTTGTGCTCAGTTGCGAACGCCTTCGCGGAGGACGCGGGCGAGGCTACCCGGTCGAGCGCGACGGCTAGCCAAAAGCCGCCCACCGCGCGCGAGAGCGAGGCGCGCGAAGCGATGTGCCTGATGATCGAGTCGGCGGCGAGGGCGTCGGACCTGCCGCTGGAGTTCTTCGCGCGCGTGATCTGGCAGGAGAGCCGCTTTCAGCCGGATGCGGTTGGGCCGGTGACGCGGAGCGGGGCGCGGGCGCAGGGTATTGCGCAGTTCATGCCGGGAACGGCCAACGAACGCGGCCTGCTCGATCCCTTCAATCCCGTCCAGGCGCTGCCGAAGTCGGCTGAGTTTCTCGACGAGTTGCGCCAGCAATTCGGCAATCTCGGGCTCGCGGCGGCAGCCTATAATGCCGGTCCTAGGCGCGTGCAGGAATGGTTGGCCGGCACTGGCGGGATGCCGCAGGAGACCCGCAACTACGTCGTCGCCATCACAGGCTCCACGGTTGAGGAGTGGGCGAAGGCGGGAAAGGACGGCAAGCAGCCCGAACGTATCAAGGCATCGAGCTGCCGCGAATTGATGGCGCTCTTGAAACAGGCGCCCAATCCCTTTATCGCCGGGCTGGAGCAGCGCGTGAAGCTGGCGGCCGCGAAGGTGTGGGGCGTGCAGCTCGCCGCCGGCTTTTCCCGCGACAAGGCGCTCGCGATGTATGGGCGCGCGGTCTCGCGGCTTGCGAGCCTGATCGGCAATCGCGACCCCAGCATCCTCGCCTCGCGCCTGCGCAGCCGCGGCCCGGCGACATTCTACCAGGTGCGCTTCGGCGCAGACACACGCGGCGAGGCCGACGATCTCTGCAACCGCATTCGCAAGGCGGGCGGCGCGTGTTTTGTGCTGAGAAACCGGGGTGTGCCGGGTTGAAGAAGTGGCGACTTGGCGGTTAGCTTGAACACCAGCTGGATTCCGAGGCGATCTTGAATGTCCCGATTGCACTGGATTGAGATGGCGGGTCGGCTCGCCATCATGGCCCGTCCTCGCGCCAATGATTGGTTGGAAGTGGACGTTGGTGAATGGAAAACTTGCGGCGTCCATCTGGTCATAAGTCTCCTTGAGCCGGACGAGGTCACCGAACTTGGGTTGCAGCGGGAAGCTGAGCTTTGCCGCGCGAGTGGAATTGAATTCATCTCCTTTCCGATTCCTGATCGTGGCGTGCCGGAGATTCAGCAGGCGTTGGGTATTGCGCGGTCCATCGCTGGCGGTCTTGCCGACGGCCGTTCGATCGCGGTTCACTGCAGGGCAGGGATCGGCAGAGCGTCCATTATCGCCGCGTGCGCAATGACCTGTCGGGGAATCGAGGTCGGCGAAGCGCTTGCTTTGATCAAAGCAGCTCGTGGTGTGATCGTGCCGGACACCGAGGAGCAACGTGACTGGGTAATCGCCTTTGACAAGGCCAGCCGAGCATCGCCGCAGATCGCATAGCCGCCCTGAGCGGAGCTTGGTTGACGCGCCCCGCATTCATCAGCCCTATGCCCGCGACGTCTCAAACTTCCATCCGGTCATCCGTGGCACTGCCTCCACTCTCTTCTCCTCAATGGAAAAGCCCTGTCCGCGCCTTCGCGTGGGGCATGAGCTCGGTCGCCTCCACGGTGCTGACGCTGGTGCTGTTTGCGACCTATCTCGGCATCGGCGCGCTGGCCCATGACAGCCACTTCAGCCTCGGCTGGGTGCTCGGCAGCACATTGCTGGTCTGGGCTGGTCCGGCGCAGATCATCCTGATTTCGACGCTCGGCTCCGGGGCGACCGCGGTCCAGGCGGCGATTGCGGTGACGGTGAGCGCGATCCGCCTATTTCCAATGGTGGTGTCGGTGCTGCCGCTGATGAAGACGCCCAAGACCAGGCGCCGCCACCTCGTGCTGGTGACGCATTTCATTGCCGTCACGCTTTGGGTCGAATGCTATCGGCTGCTGCCAAAAGTGCCGCGCGAGCGGCGGATTGCGTTCACGCACGGCCTCGGCTGCGGACTTGTCTCTGTATGCATGATCGCCACTACGCTTGGCTACGCACTTGCCGCCAAACTGCCGCCGTTGTTCGCGGCGGCGATCCTGCTGCTGACGCCGTTGGCGTTCCTGCTTTCGACGGCGCGCAACTGCAAGCAGATATCGGATGTGCTGGCGCTGGTGCTGGGTCTGGCGTTGTTTCCGCTGGTGTCGATGCTGCATACCGGCGTCGATATCCTGATTAGCGGTGTCACGGCTGGCAGCATTGCCTACGGCGTGCACTGGTGGCGGGAGAGGACGCGCGCATGAGCGAGTTTTTCGGCAGCCCGCACGCGCTGTTGGTCCTCGTGCTCGCGGGTTTTCTGCCTAACGAGGTCTGGCGGATGGCCGGGCTGTGGTTCGGCGCCGGCGTCGATGAGGGCTCGGAAGTCCTGGTGTGGGTCAGGGCGGTGGCGACCGCGATCCTCGCCGGTGTTATCGCGCAAATCCTGGTGCAGCCGCCAGGCGCGCTGGCCGGCGTGCCGGACTGGCTGCGCTACGGCGCGGTCGCTGCCGGCTTTGCGGTGTTCATGCTGACGCGACGCTCGATCTTTGCCGGCGTGGTCTCCGGCGAGATCATCCTTCTGGCCGGGAAATGGTGGCTCGGTTGATTGCATGGCCCATAATCCGGTACTGTTCCGCGCGCAAGAAAAGTTGCGCGCGATCGGTGCCCATCTCACTGGATTAGGCAATGGTTCAGGACACCAAACTCCGCGAGGGCGAAGTTGCCGTCAATATGCCAGCGGCCCGCGACGCGGGGCTGGTGTTCATCGGCCGCATCCGCACGCCCTGGAAATCACGGCTGGAGACGCCGCGGCAGGGCCGCCACGACGGCCCGGTCTGTCGCCTGGAGATTTTCGAACCCTGGGTACCTGCGATCAAGGGCGTCGACTTCTACGAAAATCTCGAAGTGATCTATTGGCTGCATCACTCGCGCCGCGATCTGGTGCTGCAGAGCCCGAAGAACAACCGGAAAACCCGCGGCACGTTCTCGCTGCGCTCGCCGGTGCGGCCCAATCCGATCGGCACCTCAATCGTGAAGTTCGTCGCCGTCGAGGGCAACACGATCCTGGTGCGCGGCCTTGACTGCCTCGACGAAACGCCGCTGCTGGACGTCAAGCCGGACCGCTGCGAGTTCTCGCCGCTGGCGCAGCCGAAGAGCGGGGATTTCGAGACGGAGTAGTTACGCGTAGCCCGGATGGAGCGAAGCGCAATCCGGGGCCGGTGTTGCAAACGTCGCATAATTCCCCGGATTACGCTTCGCTCCATCCGGGCTACGTAGACTACCCCAACGCCGCGATCAGCTTGGTCGCGTTGTCCTCCAGTACCTTCACATCTTCCTTGCGACTTGCGGGCGGCAGCAGCGCCACGCCGTCATGGCGGGGCATGACGTGCATGTGCAAATGGAACACGACTTGCCCGCCGGCTGGCTCGTTGAATTGCTGCACGGTGATGCCATCGGCGTTGAAGGCCTTCATCGCGGCGGCGGCGATCTTGTGGGCGGCGCGCGCGACGTGGGCGTAATCCTCGGGACTGATGTCGAGGATGTTGCGGGCAGGGGCTTTTGGGATCACCAGCGTATGGCCCGGCGAACGCGGCATGATGTCGAGGAACGCCAGCACATGGTCGTCCTCGTAGACCTTGTGGCAGGGAAACTCGCCGCGCAGGATTTTTGCAAAGGGGTTGTTGGCGTCGTAGGCGGGCATGGGCCTCTTTTCCTCAAGGTTTGATCTCAAATCTCACGTCGCCAGCTCAACCGGTCAAGTCTCGTCGGCGGCCTTGCGGAATGGACCGGCTTCCGCCAGTTCGCGTCCGACCTCGGCGACATAGGCACGCTCGCGCTTTAGGTAGTCGGCGATCGCGCGGCGCAAATCGGGATCGGCGATGAAGTGCGCGGAGTAGGTGGTTTGCGGCAGGTAACCGCGCGCCAGTTTGTGCTCGCCTTGCGCGCCGGCCTCGACGACCTTCAGGCCGCGCTGGATCGCAAAATCGATCGCCTGATAGTAGCAGACCTCGAAATGCAAGAATGGATGATGCTCGACGGCGCCCCAATTACGGCCGAACAGTGTGTCCGATCCGATGAAATTGATGGCGCCCGCGATCCAGCGGCCTTTGCGTTTGGCCATCACCAGGAGCACGTCGCGGCTCATGCTCTCGCCGATCATCGAGAAGAATTTGCGGGTGAGGTAGGGGCGGCCCCATTTGCGCGAGCCGGTCTCCATATAGAACGCGAAGAATGCGTCCCAGGCTTCCTCCGTGATATCGGCTCCGGTCAGGTGGTGGATGGTGATCCCGGCGGCCACTGCCTCGCGGCGTTCGCGCTTGATTGCCTTGCGGTGGCGCGAATTCAGCGAGTTAAGAAAATCGTCAAAACTACCGTAGCCTTCATTGTGCCAGTGAAACTGCTGGTCGTTCCGCTGTAGAAAGCCGTGCTGACCCAACAACTTCGCTTCCTGCTCGCGGGCAAAAGTTACGTGCACGGAGGAAGCATTGGTTGCGCTGCACAGCGCCATCAGCCCGCGTGCCAGCGCTGAGCCGATCTGTTGGCGGTCAACGCCATCGCGGATCAACAGCCGGGGGCCGGTGGCGGGCGTGAACGGCACCGAGACCTGCAGTTTTGGATAATAACGTCCGCCGGCGCGCTCATAAGCGTCGGCCCAGCCGCGGTCGAAGACGTATTCGCCCTGCGAATGTGTCTTCAGATAGCAGGGCACGATGCCGACGATCTCGCCATTGAGCCGTGCCAGAAGATGCCGGGGACCCCATCCGGTGCGGGCGCAGGCCGAGCCGGAAGCCTCGGCGGCGGCAAAAAACGCGTGGGAAACAAAGGGGTTATAGGCAGGCTTGCAGGGATCGCTTTGAGACCCATTTGCCGCCAGCGTGTCGAAATTGTCGAGACTGTGCGGATTCGGCTTCGGATTGGCGCAGGCGTCCCAATCCGCAGCCTTGATGTCGCTGACGGAGGGGACGGCTTCGAGGGTGATTTCGGATGACGCCATCTAGAAATTCAAACCGGTCCCATCATGCGATCAGCCATCGCCCATGTGACCAACGCCTTGCAAAGATCGTGCATCAAGCGGGCGAGTTCAAGGTGGGCGGCCGCGTATCAGGTTCCCGGCAGGAACTCCTCGAAGATGATCTGGTCGGCATAGCGCGCGGCGCGTGCGCGCTGCTCGGGCGTGCGCACGGTCCAGGCGAGCAGCGGCAGGCCGAAGACGTTGCGGGCGATCCAGGGCGCGGCCGCGGGCAGCTCATTCACCCAATAGGCGACGAAATGCGGCCGGGTGCGGAAGGCATGGCGCAGATGCGTCATGCCGCGGCGCTGTTCCGCTGACGCATCCGGCCACTCCTCGGCGGTATAGTCATGTTCGGCCACAATGCCGCGCGCGCGGTCGGGGATCAGTTCGCGCAACGCCACCACCTGATCCGGATCGAAGGACATGCCGACCGCAGGGCCGTCATACGAGGCGAGCACCTCCGCCATCCGTTTCACCAGCCGACGATCGCCGTCGAAATGGCTTTTCACCTCGATCACCAGCGGCACGCGGCCGGCGACCAGCGCGCAGAGGTCGCCAAGCGTCATCATCCGTTCCGGCGTGTTCTTGAAATTGACGGCCTTAAGTTCGGACGCGGTCATGCCGAGTAACGCGCCCGATCCCTCGGTGAGGCGACCGAGCGCATTGTCGTGATGGACCATCGCCTCGCCATCGGACGAAAGCTGGATGTCGCATTCGATGGCGAAATTACCGTCGATGGCGGCCTGCGCGGCCGCCGGCATGTTTTCGACGATGCCGCGCGAAATGTCATGCAGGCCGCGATGGGCGACCGGCCTTGCCGTTAGCCAGTCCGGCGCGCGCACGGGATCCGCTCCGCTTCAGGACACTTCGAAGATGGCATCCACCTCAACAGCGGCATCCGATGGCAGCGAGGCGACGCCGACGGTGGTGCGGGCGTGCCGGCCCTTGTCGCCGAATGCGGTGACCATCAGGTCGGAGGCGCCGTTGAGCACCTTGGGCCCGTCGAGGAAGTCAGGCGCGGAATTGATGAAGCCGCCGAGCCTGACCACGCGGACCACCTTGTCGAGATCGCCGAGCGCCGCTTTGACTTGGGCCAGCAGGTTGACGCCACAGCCCTGCGCTGCGGCGTAGCCCTGTTCGATCGTGACGCCGGCCCCGAGCTTGCCCTTGGCGATCAGCTTGCCTTCCGCGTTGGCGCAGACCTGGCCGGAGACGAACAGCAGGTTTCCCGAGCGCACGAAGCCGACATAGTTCGCCATGGGGGTGCGCGGCTCGTTCAGCGTGATGCCTTGTGCCGCCAGCTTCTGTTCGACCGTACCCGCCATGTTTTTCGTCCCCGCTTGATGTGACCATTCCCTGACCTGCGGTCAGGCGCGCATTGTTTCGCGCATCGCGCATTCTCTTGCAAGCGACGGTGGAGCTGCGTCCAACTTGGCGATCGAGGCGGATCGTGCCCGAAAAGGCAAAAAGCGGCGCGCCTCGGCCTCGAATTCTTGCGTTTTCGTGGCACTGCCCTAGTTGCGACGCAATGGACCAGTCACTAATGTAGTCGAATCTCCCTCGAGGAAAAAACAGAACATGGCTAGCTCGTTCCCGATTCCGGTTCGTGCTTTGGTGTTTTCGGCTGCGGCCACTTTGCTCTCGGGTTTCACAAGCGGTCCGGTGCTGGCTGGTGCCAGCGGGCCGTTTCTCGCCCACCAGGCGCTGTATGAATTGAAGCTGGTCAAGTCGCGCGGATCCAATGCGATATCGGGTGCGCGCGGGCGCATTCTCTACAATTTTTCAGGCAGCGCCTGCGAGGGCTACACCTCCGAATTCCGCCAGGTATCCGAACTCGACAGCGGCGAGGGCAGGCTGACGTTGAGCGATCTTCGCTCGCATTCCTGGGAAGATGCCGCCGGCAAGAGCTATCGCTTCAAGATCGACACCCGCATGAACGATACCGACTCCGCGCCGATCGACGGCGTGGCGGAACGGGTCGGCGACCGCATCACGGTCAAGCTGAAAAAGCCGGTTGCGAAGACGTTCGAGCTCGACGGCAAGGTCGTGTTCCCGACCGAGCAGATCCAGCACATCATCGCCGCCGCGCGCGCGGGTAAATCGGTGCTGGAGCTGATGGTCTATGACGGCTCGGATAATGGCGAGAAGGTCTACAACACGCTGTCGGTGATCGGGAAGCCGATCCCGGGCACCCAAAGCATTACATCGCCCGACCCGTCGACCGCCAACGACCAGATGAAGGCGCTGACCCGCTGGCCCGTGACCGTGAGCTATTACGACCGCGACGCCAAGGCGAAAGACGGCGAGCAGACGCCGGTTTACGCGATGTCGTTCGAGCTCTTTGAGAACGGCGTCTCCCGCGCGCTGGTGCTCGATTACAACGATTTCGTGATTGCGGGTGCCATGGGCCGGCTCGACGTGAGGGATTCCAAGCCGTGTAAGTGACGGCCCCCTCGAGACGTTCGCGCCCGGAAGACCGATGCGCGAGCCGGGGTCCATTCTACTTTGCATGGGGTTGTTTTCGCGATTTTGCGTCTAGGCCCTGCGGTGTACCGCCGAAGAGTATCTGCACTGCGTCCGGGACAGGAGATCGTTAGCTTCGCGCTAATGGCGAATCGATTCGACTCCAACCCATCCCGCTCTAGATGGTAACCGAACGAACGGGCGAACCGTCTCCTAACGGTTCAGTCGTCACGAGGACAACCTGACCATCCCCGTGAGCCCGCGGTGCAGCAACGGCCATCCGAGATCGGCGCGCCCATCTTGTATTGTTCCGGCCCAGCACCAATTACGAATGGTGGGATGCAGAATCGCTCTGGGAGCGAGGACGTGGCCAGCAAAAAAATGCCAGACGGAGGACTTCCGGTCATCGCGCACTTTGAAGTGCGCCACCGCAATTACCTCGCGCCAGACGGCTCGATTAACCGACCGCTCCCCCCATTCGCCTCCGATGCCGGCCTCCTCACGGCGCTCTATCGAGCGATGATGCTGCTGCGCAACTTCGACCGAAAGGCTGTTGCGTTGCAGCGCACCGGCCGGCTTGGGACATACGCTGTTTCACTCGGCCAGGAGGCGGTGTCGGTTGGCGTAGCCAGTGCGATGCGCGAAGAGGACGTCCTGTTGCCCTCCTATCGCGACAATGGTGCGCTGATCTGGCGTGGGGTCAAGCTGGAGGAAATTCTGCTGTTCTGGGGAGGGGACGAGCGGGGCAATCACTTCTCCGGACCGGTTCAGGATTTTCCGTTTTGCGTTCCAGTGGGATCGCAGGCGCCGCATGCCGCCGGCGTTGCCTATGCCTTCAAGCTTCGCAAGCAGCCGCGTGTCGCCGTATGCATGTTCGGCGATGGCGCTACTTCGAAGGGTGATGTCTACGAGGCGATGAATTTTGCCGGGGTGCACAAATTGCCGGTCGTGTTCGTGGCCACCAATAATCAATGGGCTATTTCCGTTCCGTTACGACTACAGACCGGTTGCGAAACGCTGGCGCAGAAAGCCATCGCGGCCGGCTTCATCGGCGAGCAGGTGGACGGCAGCGATGTTGTTGCGATGCGCGCCGCGGCCGAAGATGCCATTGCCGCCGCCCGGGAGGGCCAGGGCCCGCGCTTCATCGAGGCAGTCACCTACCGGCTCGGCGATCATACGACCTCCGATGACGCGTTACGCTATCGTTCGGCTGACGAAGTCCAGGCCCGTTGGAAGGAAGAGCCGATTACGCGCCTGAGGAGCTATCTCGTCGGCCAAAAAATGTGGAGCAAGGCGGAGGAAGAACAGCTCGCCGCGGAGTGTCATGAGCGCGTCGAGGCGGCGGTCGAGCGTTACCTGGCAACAGAGCCACGCCGATCCGAAACCATGTTCGATCATCTCTATGCCGAACTGCCCGGGGTCTACGCCGCGCAGCGCCGCGAACTCGCGGGAGAGGGCGATGGCTGAAATGACGTTGGTCGAAGCCGTCAATCTGGCGCTCGCCCGCGCGATGGAAGATGATCCTGATGTCGTTGTGCTTGGCGAAGATGTCGGCATCAATGGCGGCGTCTTCCGCGCGACCGTCGGGCTGCAAGCGCGTTTCGGCCCCGAGCGCGTCCTTGATACGCCGCTTGCCGAACTCCTGATCAGCGGACTCTGCGTCGGCATGGCGGCGCAGGGGTTGAAGCCTGTTGGCGAGATCCAGTTCATGGGATTTCTGTATCCCTGCATCGATCAACTGGTGAACCATGCCTCCCGAATCCGCAACCGCACCCAGGGACGGCTCACCTGCCCAATGGTTCTGCGTACGCCGCACGGCGCCGGCATTCGCGCGCCGGAACATCATTCCGAAAGCACCGAGGCGATGCTCGCCCATATCCCAGGCTTGCGCGTCGTGATTCCCTCATCGCCGGATCGCGCATACGGACTGCTGCTCGCCGCGATACGCGATCCAGATCCGGTGGTGTTTCTGGAGCCGACCCGCATCTACCGTGCGGCGAAAGGCGAGGTGGAAGACAATGGTGAGGCTTTGCCGCTGGATGTCGCCTTTGTCCTGCGGGAGGGCCGCGACGTCACGCTGATCAGTTGGGGGGCAATGCTGAAAGAAACCATGGCGGCTGCCGACGCGCTGGCCGCCGACGGCATCGCCGCCGAGGTGATCGATCTTGCCACGCTCAAGCCTTACGATGAAGCCACGGTGCTCGGTTCGGTCGCAAAAACAGGGCGGTGTGTCATCGTGCACGAGGCGACACGCACCGGCGGATTCGGCGCCGAGATCGCGGCGCTGATCGCCGAGCGCGCTCTGACCTCTCTGCTCGCACCGGTGGCCCGCGTCACCGGCTACGATACGGTCATTCCGATGGCGCGGCTTGAGCAACACATGATGCCATCGGTCGGTCGTATCGTCACTGCCGCGCGCAAAGCGTGCCAGTTCAGTTGATTGCAAGCGAGTTTGTCCCATGCGCCAGTTCGTATTGCCGGATCTGGGAGAGGGTCTCGAAGAGGCGGAGATCGTGAACTGGTATGTCAACGAAGGCGATCACGTCGTTACCGATCAGCCGCTGGTTTCGGTCGAAACCGACAAAGCCGTCGTCGAGGTGCCGTCACCTTCGAGCGGACGCATCCTGCATCTGTTTGGCGCCAAGGGAGATGTGGTGAAGGTGGGCGCGCCGCTTGTCGAGTTTGCCGAAGGCCCCGAGCAAGACACCGGCACCATTGTCGGCGAACTTGGCGGTGGCGAGCCGCCGGCGGCGGCAGCGACAACTTCCGGGCCAGCGGCTGGACAGAAAGCCCAGGTGTTTCCGGCGGTACGCGCGCTCGCCCGCAAACTCGATGTCGATCTCGATCTGGTCGAAACCACAGGACCCGGCGGCACCATCACGCGTGCGGATGTGGAACGGGCTGCCAAGGGCTTGCCCCATACCGGACGTGCCGAACCCTTGCGCGGTTTGCGGCGCGCGATGGCTCAGCGCATGGCGGCGGCTCACGCCGAGATCGTCCCGGCCAGCGTCACCGACCAGGCCGATATCGACGATTGGCGAACCGGCGAGGACGTGACCATCCGACTGGTACGCGCGATCGCTGTCGCCTGCAAGGCACAGCCTTCGCTCAATGCCTGGTACAATTCCGGCGCTGGTGAACGGCGTCTGATCGACCGTATCGATCTCGGTATCGCCGTCGATACCGGCGGTGGGCTTATTGTTCCTGTGTTGCGCAATGTCGCAGAGCGCGACGTCAAGGACTTGCGAACCGGGCTTGACCGGATGCGGGCGGACGCAGTCGCGCGCTCAATACCTCCGGGAGAGCTGCGCGGCGCCACGATTACGCTGTCGAACTTCGGGATGATCGGAGGCCGTTTCGCCAACCTGATCGTGGTACCGCCGCAAGTGGCAATCATAGGCGCGGGGCGTATTAGCCAGGGCGTTGTCGCGTATCGGGGCCAGCCGGCGGTGAGGCGCGTGCTGCCGTTGTCGCTCACGTTTGACCATCGCGTTGTGACAGGCGGTGAAGCCGCTCGCTTCCTGGTAGCGCTCAAAGCGGACCTTGAGCAGTTTTCGTGAGACAGCCGTGCGGCCCCATATGGTATATAATGAGGGGGTTCGTCCTCACGGCCCTCAGAACATGTTGCGGCTACCAGTCAGGTCCTGGAAACGGCCCTGAGCATTGCGAGAACCAGTCTGGTCGAGAGCACCGGACCCGGGTACGCTTCGGCCGAACCATGCACGTCAGGGAGGCGCAAACATGAGCAAGCTCGAAAAACTTCGGCCAAGCGGCCTTCACCACAATCCGGCTTACTCCCACGTCGTCGCCGCCTCGGGCGCGCGCACGATCTACATCGCGGGACAGGTCTCCACCGATGAGGAGGGGCGGGTGGTCGGCGAGGGTGACATAGCCGCGCAAACGACGCAGGTGATGCACAATATTGGCCTGGCGCTGAAAGCCGCCGGCGCGAGTTATGCTGATATCGTGAAGATCACGACCTTCGTCGTCGGCTACAAGCCTGAGCTCCGTCCGATCATCGGCAAGGCGCGCTCGGCCTTCTTTGAGGGCATCGAGCCGCCGGCGAGCACGCTCGTCGGTGTAACGGCGCTCGCGGCCCCGGAATGGCTGATCGAGATTGAGGCAGTGGCCGTCGTCGATTGAGCTTTTTTCCGTCATTGCGAGGAGCGATAGCGACGAAGCAATCCATCTCTCCCCTTGTGGCGCTATGGATTGCTTCGCGGAGCCTGTCATCCGGCGGCGCTTTGCGCCGACCGGGTGGCTCGCAATGACGGGGAGAGAGTAATCTACCCCTCCTCCTCATCTTCTTCCTGCGCGGGCCCATTATACGCGATGCCCCGGATCACCGCGGCATTGCCGAACTTTTTCCGCAAGTCATCCATCGCGCGCTCGGCGTGGGCCGAGCGGCGGTCGAGCATGTCGCTGTCGTCTCCTCGCGATCCCTCGCGCAAGGCGCTGACGCCGGTGCCCATCAGGCGGAAGGCGGTGCCGTCGATCTCCTTTGCCAGCATTTCGCGCGACACCGCAAAGATTTTCGCGGCGAGTTGGGTCGGCGCCTGAATCGATTGCGAGCGGGTGCGCTGCCTGAAATCGGCGGTCTTCAGCTTCAGCGTGATGGTGCAGCCGGCCAGGTTGCCGTTCTTCAGCCGTGACGACACCTTTTCCGACAGCCGCCACAACAGCCGTTCGAGCGTGGCGAAATCGCGGATGTCGTTTTCGAACGTGGTTTCGCTCGATATCGTCTTGGCGCCGCGGTCAGGCACCACGCTGCGGTCGTCGATGCCGCGCGCCAGCCGCCACAGCCGGCGACCTTCGCCGCCGAACTGCTTCATCAGCTCGACCTCGTCGGCGCGCTGCAGATCGGCAATGGTGCGAAAGCCGCGCTGCAGCAGCTTTTCCTGGGTCGCCGGGCCGACGCCGTAGATGAAGCCGACCGGCTTGTCGGCGAGCATCTCGCGCGCTTCGATCTGGTCGAGGGCGGCAAAGCCGCGCGGCTTGTCGAGATCGGAGGCGATCTTGGCCAAGAACTTGTTGCAGGACAGGCCGACCGAAACCGTGATGCCGATGTCGCGCTCGACCTCGCGGGCAAAGCGCGCCAGCACTTTTGCGGGGATCATGCCGTGAACACGCTGCGTGCCGGAAAGATCGAGAAACGCCTCGTCGATCGAGAGCGGTTCCACCAGCGGCGTCAGCGTCTGCATGGCGTGCCGCACCTCGCGGCCGACGCGGACATATTTGGCCATATTTGGCGGGATCACGGCTGCCTGGGGGCAGAGCGCCAGCGCTTTAAACATCGGCATTGCTGAGCGCACGCCATAAGTCCGCGAGACATAACAGGCAGCCGACACGACGCCGCGCTTGCCGCCGCCGATGATCACGGGCTTGTCGGCAAGTTCCGGATTGTCGCGCTTCTCAACCGTGGCATAGAACGCGTCGCAATCGATATGCGCCAGGGTCAGCGAGGGCAGGGCATGGTGGCGGACCAGGCGCGGGGAACCGCATTCATTGCATCGCCTTGCCTTGATATCGAGGTCGCTGAGGCAATCCCGGCAGAACGCGCGCGGACCGTCTGGTGCTCCCATTCCGCAGTTCGCACGCATTTGCCGCACCACCTTATGCGAACTGCGGAATGACAAGGAGCACCAGCAAATGATGTTTGCCAGTGCGGCTCTTAGAATTTGAAGTTCCTACGAAGAGGTTACTGCGAGTCTGGTAGGAACTTCAAATTCGCCGCACTGGTGATGCCGCGGGCGCCTCACGGCACGTCGCGCTCCCAGTGCGGATCGCCAAGCACCTGACGGGCGGCGGCAATGTTGGTCGGGTGTAGTTGTGATACGCTCGCAAACGCCTTCACGGTTGCGTCGTCGCGCAGCACGAAATCGAGCACGGAGGCCAGAAATTGCGGGTCGGCGGCCGCGGTGCGCAGCGTCTCCGGACCGATGCCGCTTTCAGCCAGGAACAAGCCTAGCCTTTCAGGATCGCCGGCAATAAAACTCAGCGCCTGAACCGCAACGATTTCAGCCACTTCGCGGGGGTTGTGAACAGGCTTTTTCAACAGATCATTTGCCTTTCCGTTAACTTATGGGCTCTAATTTGGAACCATCATGCCCGAGTCTGCGGAGTGCGTTCAAGCAATTGGAAACCGCTTCGTAAAAGTTGGCGCATCGATTTAACGGCTTAGAGCGAATCTGGCGCTAGTTTGAATTCAGTTTTCGACAGGGGGCGGCGGCGGTGCAGGACGTGCCGAAAGGCCGGACTTGTTTTCTTAAGGTGAGGGAGGGACGGGATGGCGAAAACCGTCCTGATCGTGGAGGACAACGAGCTCAACATGAAGCTCTTTCGCGATCTGTTGGAAGCGCACGGCTATCAAACCTCCGGCACCAGCAATGGTTTCGAGGCGCTCGATCTCGTCCGCAAGCTGCGCCCTGATCTGATCCTGATGGATATCCAGCTTCCGCAGGTATCGGGCCTGGAAGTGACGCGCTGGATCAAGGACGATCCGGAGTTGCGCGCCATTCCGGTGGTTGCCGTCACCGCGTTTGCGATGAAGGGCGATGAAGAGCGCATCCGCGAAGGCGGCTGCGAGGCGTATCTGTCCAAACCAATTTCCGTCGGCAAGTTTATTGAAACCGTGCGGCGTTTTATCGGGTAGGGTGAGTTTCGATGTCTGCGCGTATCCTTGTCGTCGATGACGTTCCGGCAAACGTCAAGCTGCTGGAAGCCCGGCTGTCAGCCGAATATTTTGATGTGCTGACCGCTTCCAACGGCGCCGAGGCGCTCGACCTCTGTTCGCGCTCCGAATGCGACATCATCCTGCTCGACGTCATGATGCCGGACATGGACGGTTTCGAGGTCTGTCGGCGGCTGAAATCCAACCCCGCCACCCATTTCATTCCCGTCGTGATCGTCACCGCGCTTGACAGCCCGTCTGATCGCGTCCGCGGGCTGGAATCCGGGGCCGACGACTTTCTCACCAAGCCGGTATCCGACATCGTTCTGATCGCGCGCGTTCGGTCACTGACGCGGCTGAAGATGATGACCGATGAGCTGCGCATGCGCGCCATCACCTCGCTCGAGATCGGCATGGAAGCGCCCGAGCGCAGCGCGATTGCCGACAAGGGCGTCGGCGGGCGGATCCTTTTGGTCGACGACCGGCCGTCGTCGTACGAGCGGCTGGCGCCGATCCTTGCCGCCGAGCACACCGTCGACGTCGAAGTCAATCCAGCGGAAGCGCTGTTTCACGCCGCTGACGGCAACTACGATTTGCTGATCGTCTCTCTCAGCCTGGAAAATTACGACGGCCTGCGGCTGTGCAGCCAGGCGCGCTCGCTGGAGCGCACTCGCCAGCTGCCCATTCTCGCCATCTCCGACGCCGACAATAACGCGCGGCTGCTGCGCGGGCTCGAGATCGGCGTCAACGATTATCTGCTTCGTCCCGTCGACAAGAACGAGTTGCTGGCGCGGGCGCGCACCCAGATCCGAAAGCGGCGCTATACCGATCATCTCCGCGACAACGTGCAGAACTCGATCGAAATGGCGATCACCGACGCGCTGACCGGCCTGCACAACCGCCGCTACATGGAAAGCCATCTCTCGACGCTCGCCGAGCAGGCCTCGAGCCGCGGCAAGCCGCTGGCGCTGATGATCCTCGACATCGACTTCTTCAAATCCATCAACGACACCTACGGCCACGACGCCGGCGACGACGTGTTGCGCGAGTTCGCCGTGCGCATCCGCAAATCGATCCGCGGCATCGATCTCGCCTGCCGCTATGGCGGCGAGGAATTCGTCATCGTGATGCCGGAAACCGACCTGACCGTCGCCGGTATGGTCGCCGAGCGCCTGCGCCGCTCGATCGCCGGCGAAACCTTTGCCGTCAACAAGGGCGCCAAGCGGATCGACGTCACGATCTCGATCGGCCTGGCGACGCTGGACCGCAAGGGAGAGCCGGTCGCCGACGTGCTCAAGCGCGCCGACACCGCGCTCTACCGCGCCAAGCACGACGGGCGGAACCGGGTGGTATCGGCGGCGGCGTAGTCTTCATCGCGCAGTTGCACCGCCTTACTCGGTCGTCATACCCCGCGAAGGCGGGGTATCCAGTACGCCGCAGCGTCTCCGTTCAATAACTAGCGTCTCTGGAATACTGGGTCACCCGCTTTCGCGGGTGACGACAGCCTTTGTGCGGACGTTACGCCGACACGCGCATCCCTTCAGCGTTCTGCTTCACCGCCTCATAGGCCAGCCGCTTGAACTCGAACGAGAATGGATGGACGAACGCCATCTGGCGCTGCGCCATCATCACGCCGGCCATGTTGCGCTTCGGCGAGATCCACCATTGGGTGCCGGCAACGCCGCCCCAATACAGTTCACCTGCAGCGTCGGGGTGATCGAACGCCGAGGGCTTCAGGATCAATCCACCAGCCAGAGTATAGGCCTTTCCGGGCTGCTCTCCCATCATGGCAAAGCGGATCCACTGGCCCTCGGGCAATTGGTTGGTCAGCATCAACGCGATCGTCTCGGGCTTGAGCAAGGTCGGCCCGCCGGGCAGCAGGCTTCGGATCAGCGCGACCATGTCGGGCAGGGTTGAGACCAGACCGCCGCCGCCGCTCAGTCTTGCGATCGGGCGCAGATAAGCGCCGGGGAACGGCGCGCTGTCGGTTCGGGTCAATCCCGGCTTCATCGGCTCCATCAGGTCCTCACCGGCGTAATAGGCGACGAGCCGTCCCTGATCCTTTTCCGGCACGACGAAGCCGGTGTCGACCATGCCGAGCGGGTCGAGAATCCGCGCCCGGATGAACTTGTCAAAACTCTGGCCGCTGATGACTTCGACCAGCCGCGACAGCACGTCGGTGGCAAGCGAATATTCCCACGACGTGCCAGGTTGATAGATCAGCGGCAGGTCGGCCAGCACCTCCACCATATCAGCCAGCGTCGTTATGGGATTATGGACGCCGCGCTCGTTGAGCGCCTTGTAGATGGCAGTGCCCGGATCGAAGAAGCCGTAACTCAGGCCTGAACTGTGGCTGAGCAACTGACGAATGGTGATCGAGCTCTTCGCCGGTTCGGTGTCGTCAAGCGAGGTGGCGCCGGGCCGCAGCACCTTGCGATTTCCGAGCTGCGGAATGAATTTTTCGATTGCGTCGTCGAGCTTGAGTTTACCTTCCTCGAACAGCAAGAGCACGGCGCAGGAGGTGATCAGCTTGGTGTTGGAGAAAACGCGGAAGATGTGATCGGTGCGGAGCGGCGTCTGCGCTTCCTTGTCGGCCCAGCCGACGCAATTCACGTCGACGAGGTCGCGCCCGACCATGACCGCCCAGGAAATGCCTGACAGCAGGTTGTTATCGATATAGCGCTGCATGGCCGCGCGTGCCGGTTTGAAGTCGTAACCCTTGGCGGTCACTTTCAGGTCTTCCATTTTCACTCCCACTTGTCGCCGCTTTCTATGGCGTCGTCCCTTGCGAACGCAGGGACCCATAACCACCGATGCTGCTTGTAGCAAAGGTGATTACCACATCGGCCCATTGAAAAGCCACGGCGTATGGGTCCCCTGCGTTCGCAGGGACGACGGTGTGACGGGTTGCCAGCCTTATGCAATTGACGAGTGCCGGGGCTTCTTCGTCCTTTTCTTCGCGGCCATACTGGTCCCGCCCACCTTCACCCCCGCATTCCTGAGCAGCACCGTTGCCGCTTCCTTTGCCGCGCGCGCCATCGCGGGATCGTTGCGGACGAGATCCTGCGCGATCGAGCCGTCGACGAGCAGAGCGAGCTGCGTCGCCAGCGCGTCCGCTTCCGCGACGCCGAGCTGCACCAGCAGGTCGCGAAACCAGAGGCGGCGGCTTTCCTTGAACTCGACCGCAGCCTTTCGGACCGACCGGTCTTCGCCGAGTTCTGCGACTGCGTTGACGAACGGGCAGCCGCGAAAATCCTTCGACGAAAAACGCCGCTCCAGCGAATCGAAAGTGCCGAGAATCTGCTCGACCGGCGACTTGTCTGACGGCCGCGGCGCCACGAAGCGCCGCGCCAGATAGGCCGAGATCAGCGCGTCCTTGGAGGGAAAATGATTGTAGAGCGTGCGCTTGCTGATGCCGATTTCGGCGGCGATGGTGTCGACGCCGACTGCGCGAATCCCCTGCAGATAGAACAGCCTATCTGCGGTTTCCAGAATCCGTTCCTTCATCGCCGGTTTGGCGGGCAGGGGAGCCATGCGATTGCGAGGGGCCTGTTTGCTTGACAGCAGCGCGCCTTATAGCTCAGTTACACAGGTCTGTGTACCCATTTCAGATGTCGATTGCAGGACGCGGCGTTCGAATCGCGCCCCTTCGGGAGAATAAAAACAATGGCGCTGCTGCAAATCCTGCGTCCGACGTTGCCCATTCTGATCGGCGCATCCATCATGCTGACGCTGAGCATGGGGCTGCGGCAGTCGCTCGGCATTTTCATGCAGCCGCTGACGCAGGATATCAGAATATCGATTTCCGACTTCACGCTGGCGATCGCGGTGCAAAACCTCGCTTGGGGATTTTTGCAGCCGCTCGCCGGGGCGCTGACAGTGCGCTACGGCTTTCGCGCCATCATGGTGGTCGGCGCGCTGCTCTATGTCGCCGGCCTTGCCTTGATGGCGGCTGCGAACGGCGTTCTCGCCGTGATGATCGGCGGCGGCGTGTTGATCGGCACGTCGCTGGCATGCACCGCGGCAGCGATTGCGATGTCGGTTGCAGCCCGCGCCGTTCCTACGTCGGTACGCTCGACGGTGCTCGGCCTGGTGTCGGGCGCCGGCTCCCTCGGCGCGCTATTGTCGGCGCCAATCGGGCAGATGCTCAATGAAGGTTACGGCTGGCGAATGGGGCTGGTCGGCTTCGTGGTGCTGTCGCTCCTGATGATTCCCGCGGCCTGGTATGCGGGCAGAGTGGACAAAATCCCGTTGCCCAAGCCGTCGGACGACGAGATCGGCGACACTTCGGCCACCGCCGCAACGAAGATAGCATTCTCCAACGCGTCCTTCGTGGTGATGACCGGCGCCTATTTCGTCTGCGGCATGCAGCTCGTCTTTCTCACCACGCACCTGCCGTCCTATCTCGCGATCTGCGGCATGGACCCGATGCTCAGTGCGCAGACGCTCGGCATGATCGGCGGCTTCAACGTGCTCGGCAGCATCTTCTTCGGCTGGGCCGGCCAGCGCTGGAACAAGCTGGCGCTGCTCGGCGGCATCTACATCTTTCGCTCGATCGCGCTCGCCTGGTATTTCACGCTGCCGCCGACGCCGGCAACCACGCTGCTGTTCGGCGCCATCATGGGCTTTCTGTGGATGGGCGTCGGCCCGCTGGTCGCGGGCGCGGTGGCGGAAATGTTCGGCCTGAAATGGCAGGCGATGATCCAGGGGCTCGCCTTCATGAGCCACCAAATCGGCAGCTTCCTCGGCGCATTCGGGGGCGGCGTGCTCTACGACGCGCTCGGCTCCTACACCATGGCCTGGCGGATCGGCGTCGCGCTTGGGTTAGCCGGCGGCATCGTCCAGGTTGCCTTCGCGTTGATCCGGCCGAGTGGGCCGCCGCAGATGCAAGCGGCGTAGTCTCGTTCCCCGGATGCTGCGCAGCGCGCCGCTTTTAGCGGCGTGGTGCGCTGCTGATCCGGGGTCCATCCGCGGCCACCGTGGGTCCCGGCTCTGCGGAGCAGCGTGAAGAACGCTGCGCCGCGTCCGGGACACCGATAGCCAGGAATCAAAAACGGGGCCGCAGGGCCCCGTTAAAACCGTCAGCGATTGGCTCGCTTACTTGATCTTCGCTTCGCGGAATTCGACGTGCTTGCGCGCGACCGGGTCGTACTTCTTCTTGACCAGCTTGTCGGTCATGGTGCGCGAATTCTTCTTGGCGACGTAATAGAAGCCGGTATCCGCCGAGGAAACGAGCTTGACCTTGATGGTGACCGCTTTGGCCATGTTCAGAACCTCAAAATGGGGGTGTCAGGCGCCGGCCAAACCGGCCTGCATTTGCCGCGCAACCTAGCTTCGATCCGTCCAAAGTCAAGGTTTTCGGGGCAAAAACTGACCTGAATCGGGGGTCTTAACCCTCAAAGAACCGGTTTTTCGGTCTCGGCAGCCCCAAATTCTCCCGCAGCGTCTTGCCCTCATACTCGTTCCGGAAAATCCCGCGCCTCTGCAGTTCCGGCACCACCTTATCGACGAAGTCGTCCAGGCCTGTCGGGAGGAACGGGAACATGATGTTAAAACCATCGCTGCCGCGGCTCATCAGCCATTCCTCCATCTGGTCGGCGATGGTTTGCGGCGTGCCGACAAAGGACAGTCCGCCATAGCCGCCGACGCGCTGGGCGAGCTGGCGCACGGTGAGCTTGTCGCGCGCGGCGAGATCGATCAGGCGCTGACGGCCGCTCTTGCTGGCGTTGGTCTCGGGGATTTCCGGCAACGGGCCATCGGGATCAAAGCCGGAGGCGTCGGTGCCGAGCTGCACCGAGAGTGAGGCGATGGCGCTGTCGTAATGCACCATGCTGTCGAGCTTGGCCCTTTTCTCCTTGGCTTCCTCGACACCGTCGCCGACGACAACAAAGGCGCCGGGCAGGATTTTCAGGTGCTCGGGGTTACGGCCGATCTTCTCCATGCGGCCTTTGATGTCGGCGTAAAGCTTTTGTCCATCGGCGAGGCTGCCGCCGCCGGTGAACACGGCTTCTGCCGTTTCCGCCGCGAGCTGCTTGCCGTCCTCGGACGCGCCGGCCTGCACGATCAGCGGCCAGCCCTGCACGGGGCGGGCAATGTTGAGCGGCCCGCGCACGGAGAGATATTTGCCCTTGTGATTGAGCACATGCATTTTGGCGGGATCGAAATAGAGGCCTTGTTCGACGTCGCGCACGAAGGCGTCGTCGGTAAAGGAATCCCACAGACCCGTCACCACGTCATAAAACTCGCGCGCCCGCTTGTAGCGCTCGGCGTGCTCCATGTGATCGTCGAGCCCGAAATTGAGCGCTGCGTCCGGATTGGAGGTGGTGACGATATTCCACCCGGCGCGTCCGCCTGAGATGTGATCGAGCGAGGCGAAGCGCCGGGCCACATGGTAGGGCTCGTCAAAGGTCGTCGATCCCGTCGCGATCAGGCCGATATGCTCTGTCACGGCTGATAGCGCCGATAACAGCGTGAACGGCTCGAACGAAGTGACGGTATGACTGCGCTTGAGCGCATTGATTGGCATGTTCAGCACGGCCAGATGATCGGCCATGAAGAAGGCGTCGAACTTGCCGGCCTCCAGCTTCTGGATCAGTTGCTTGATGCGCGGAAAATTGAAATTGGCATCAGGCCAGGCGCCGGGATAGCGCCACGCGCCGGTATGGATGGAGACCGGCCGCATGAATGCGCCGAGCTTGAGTTGCCGTTGTGCCATTGCCCCGTTTCCGTAGCTGTTGTTGTTGGGAAAGAGATAGGGAGGCGATTAGGCGAGCGCCAACAGGGCGGCCTGAGAAGAATTTTGCAATTAAAGGGATTGGAGGAGGATATTTGCTGTGACGCCAATACCGTCATTGCGAGCGCAAGCGAAGCAATCCATGGCGCCGCAAGCACTGATATGGATTGCTTCGTCGCTAACGCTCCTCGCAATGACGGGGAGAGAGCGGGGAGACCCTACGCCCCCAACACATCCTTCTGCATTTTGCCGCCGTAGAAATGAAAGAACGGCACCGGCGCGTCGTGGCGCAAGGGGCCGGTGGCGAGCCGACGGTCGAGTTCGGCGAGCACGTTCTTGGTCATGGCATGGGCGTCGGCCAGCGGTTGCGAGCCGATCTCGACCCACACCAACTCGACCAGTTCGGCGTCGGCGTGGATCACGCCTTCGACGCGGTGGGCGATGGCTGACGCGTCGGCGGTGAAGAAACGCGTATCAAAACGGCGGACGCGGCCGGGCGGGGTGATCGCGCGTGCGATCAGGAACAGGCCGGACGGATCGGGCAAGAGGCCAGCTTCCGCAAACGGCTTCCAGGCGCCGTCGAGCTTGACGGGTTTGTCGACTTTGCATCCGAGGCAGAGGCCGGTTTCCTCGCAGGCTTCGCGGATTGCGGCGACCGCCAGCGCGCGCGCCCGCGAAGGCGCGATCTTCGGACTGCCTTTGAGCAGATTGGCCTCGAGCTCTGGAGAAATCGGAGCGGCGACGGGGATGCGGTTGTCCGACTTATCGACGCGGCCGCCGGGAAAAACATATTTGCCCGGCATGAACACCACCTTGTCGTGGCGCTTGCCAACCAGAACCTTCGGCTTGTCGCCGGAGCGATCGATCAGGATCAGCGTCGCTGCATCCTTGGGCCGGAAATAGGGATGATGATCGGCTTCTTTTTCTTCTCTTACGGCGGTCGCGGCGTCGTTCATTCCATCCCCATTTTAGTGCTCTTGTTGCTCCCGGTTTAGCTAGACCGGCGGAATGTCGCTAGGGGCATTTTCGTCGAAGCCGTGCATGCGCAGCGCCCATTGGATGCCGACCACCGCACCCTTGATCGGCTGCAGCAGCGCGAGCGATGAAACAAAAGTCAGCGGCAGATACATCGCCAGTTGCAGCCATACCGCGGGCGAATAGTTGGTTTCGATCCACAGCGCCGCCGGTACTACGATGTGGCCGACGATGACGATGACGAGATAGGCCGGCAGATCGTCGGCGCGGTGCGGGGTAAAATCGAGCCCGCACTTCGCGCAATTATCGGAAGTCTTCAGGAAAGCGCGAAACATCTTGCCTTCGCCGCAACGCGGACAGCGGCAACGGAAGCCGCGCTTCATCGCACTCCAGAGATCGCGCTTTTCGGCCTGCGCGGTGTCCCGGGTCCATGTCGTCGCGGCGTTCACCGTTTCCATGACTTGCCCTTCTTCGATTTGCCGGGCTTGGCTTTGCCCGACTTGCCCTTGTGGGGCTTGCGAACCTTGTCGCGCGGGCTGCGGCACGGATGCGATTTCGTCGGCTTTGCCGATGCCTTCGAGCCCTCGCGTTTTCTGCCGCGCGGAATGACCTTGCCTTCCACCTGGCCTTCCGACAAGAGCTCGAACCGCAACGCGCCGGCCACCGGTGCAGCTTCTACCAGACGCACGTCGACAACGTCACCCAACCGGTGCATGGCACCGCTGCGCGAGCCGACGAGCGCGTGACGCGTCTCGTCATAATTGTAGTATTCGGTGCCGAGCGTGCGGATTGGGATCAGCCCGTCGGCGCCGGTATCCGAAAGTTTTACAAACAGGCCGGCGCGGGTAACGCCTGAGATGCGGCCCTGAAACGTTGCGCCGATACGGTCGGCGAGGAAATGCGCGATCAGCCGGTCCGCGGTTTCGCGTTCCGCCTTCATGGCGCGCCGCTCGGTCAGCGAAATCTGCGCCGCGATCTCGCTCAGTGTCTCCAGCGTCTCGCTCTCCGGCAACGCGCCTTCGCCGAGACCGAGCGCGCGGATCAGCGCGCGATGCACGATCAAATCAGCGTATCGCCTGATCGGCGAGGTGAAATGCGCGTAGCGGCGCAGGTTGAGGCCGAAATGGCCGTAATTCTCCGACGAGTATTCCGCCTGCGCCTGCGAGCGCAGCACGACCTCGTTGACCAGCAGCTCGTAATCCTCGCCGCGGACCTGGCCCAGCACCCGATTAAACAGCGCGGGCCGTAACGCGCCGGTCTTCGCAAACGGCAGGTCGAGCGTCTTCAGAAATTCCTGGAGATTATGAACCTTCTCCAAGGTCGGTTCGTCATGCACCCGATAGATAAGCGGCAACGCCTTCTTTTCAAGCATTTCGGCTGCGGCGACGTTGGCGAGGATCATGAACTCCTCGATCAAACGGTGCGCATCGAGACGCTCCGGCACGATGACGCGGTCGACCGTTCCGTCGGGCTTGAGCAGGATTTTCCGCTCGGGCAGATCGAGATCGAGCGGGTCACGCTCGTCGCGTGCGAGCTTCACCAGCGCATAGGCGGCGTAGAGCGGCTTCAGGATCGGTTCGAGCAGCGGGTCGGTGATATCGTCGGGTCGCCCGTCAATTGCGGCCTGCGCCTGCGCGTAGTGCAGTTTTGCAGCCGAGCGCATCAGCACGCGATGAAAGCTGTGCGAGCGTTTGCGGCCGTCGGGGCCAATGACGAGCCGCACCGCGAGCGCGCCGCGCGCTTCGCCCGGCACCAGCGAGCAGAGATCGTTGGAGATGCGCTCGGGCAGCATCGGCACCACGCGGTCCGGAAAATACACCGAGTTGCCGCGCGTCACCGCTTCGCGGTCCAGCGCTGAGCTCGGCCGCACATAGAAGGCGACGTCGGCAATCGCGACATGGACGATATAGCCGCCCTTGTTGTTCGGATCGGAATCGGGCGCGGCGTGCACCGCGTCGTCATGGTCCTTCGCATCAGGCGGATCGATGGTCACCAACGGCAAATCGCGCCAATCCTCGCGGCCTTTCAGGTCAGCAGGCTGCGCGGCCTCAGCCTCGCGCAAGGCGGATGGTGAAAACGCTTGCGGGATTTCGTGGGCGTGGATCGCGATCAGGCTGATCGCCTTTTCGCTCGACAACGAGCCGAGCCGCTCCTTCACCTTGCCGGAGGCGAGGCCATAGCCGCGCGAGCGCACCAGATCGACGCTGATGAGGTCGCCATCCTCGGCGCCCGCGGTGTCCGATGGCGCGATGTTCAATTCGCGCCCGGCCTGCTTCTTGTCGACGGGAACGAGCAGGCCGCCGCCGCCAGGTAGTTTGCGGAAGATGCCGAGCACGCGCGTGCGGGCCTGATCGATGATCTTGATGATACGCCCGCGATAAGGGGCGCCTTCGGCATCATCAGCCTTTTCGATCCGCAACAGGGCTCGGTCGCCGACACCTGCTGCCGTGCCGGGTTGCAGACGGCGTGGAACGTGGATGCGAATCTGCGGCGCGGGCCCGCTCTGTTCAGTGTCCCATTCAGTGGGAGTGGCGAGCAGTTCGCCGTCGGTGTCGCGCCCAGTGATGTCTGCGATCACGGTCGGGGGCAGGACAGCCGTCTCGTGAATCTTCCGGCCGCGTTTGGCGATGGCGCCTTCGTCGGCGAGCTCGCGCAGGATACGTTTCAGTTCGGCGCGGTCGGCATTCTTCAGGCCGAACTCGCGGGCGATTTCCCGCGTGCCGATCTTGCCTGGATGCGCACGAATAAAGGTGACGATGGCGTCCCGGGCCGGAAAGCCATGGTCGTGTTTTCTCTTCACTTATCCTCGCGCCTTGCCCACGCTTTTCTTCGCGGGCGTTTTGGATTGAGCGGCGAGCTTGGCCGCCGATGTCTTGGCCGCGGATGCGACCGGCGCGCGCGCCTTGCTGACGGCTCCTGATTTCGGCTTTGCTACGGCTTTCTTCGCTGCTGCTTTCTTGACAGGTTTTGGCGCGTCGGCGTCGGCAGCCTTGGTGGCAGTCTTGGCGGTGGCCTTCTTCGGCGCGGCCTTCTTGCCGCCGCGTTTCGGTTTGCCGCCGCCCTTGGCGGCGCGCTCATCGATCAGCGCGATGGCTTCAGGGAGCGTGATCGTGTCCGGCGTCTTATCGCTCGGGATCGTGGCGTTGACGCCGCCAGCGGTGACATAGGCGCCATAGCGGCCGTTCTTGACAGCGACGCCGCCAAGGCTCGGATGCTCGCCGAGCGGCTTGCCTGGGTCGGCGCCGAAACGGCGGCCGCTCGGGCCTTTTGCAATCTTCTCGGCAATCAGCGTCACTGCGCGATTGAGGCCAATGTCGAACACCTCGTCGCCGGCTTCCAGGCTCGCATAGGTCTTCTCGTGTTTTACGAATGGCCCGAAGCGACCGATACCGGCAGTAATCGGCTCGCCGGTCTCGGGGTGTTTCCCGATCTCGCGCGGCAGCGACAGCAGTTTCAAGGCGAGTTCAAGCTCGATATCGCCAGGCGACATGTTCTTCGGAATGCCCGCGCGTTTCGGCTTCTCGCCTTCGGCGTAATCCTTCTGTTCGCCGAGCTGGATGTAGGGGCCGAAGCGGCCGGCTTTCACGACGACATCGAGACCGGTGTCGGGATCCTGGCCGAGGATGCGGTCGGCGCTGGCCTCGCCATCGGTGGCCAAGGGCCGCGTGTAACGGCATTCCGGATAATTCGAGCAGCCGACAAAGGCGCCGAACTTTCCGGCCTTCAAATTGAGCCTGCCGGTGCCGCAGCTCGGGCACTGCCTGACGTCGCCGCCATCGGCGCGGGCGGGGTAGATATGCGGACCCAGCATATCATCGAGCGCATCCAGCACTTCGGCGACGCGCAGATCCTTGATGTCGTTGACCGCGGCGATGAAGTCTTTCCAGAAATCCTGCAGCACCTGCTGCCAGGAAATCTCGTTGTTGGAGATGCGGTCGAGCTGTTCTTCCAGCGCGGCGGTGAAGTCATACTCCACATAGCGCAAGAAGAAGTTTTCGAGGAACGCGACCACGACGCGGCCCTTGTCCTCGCCGTGCAGCCGCTTTTTCTCCAGCTTGACGTAACCGCGGTCTTTCAGGACCTGCAGGATCGAGGCGTAGGTCGAGGGACGGCCGATGCCGAGCTCTTCCATTCGCTTCACCAGCGAGGCTTCCGAGAAGCGTGGCGGCGGCTCGGTGAAGTGCTGGGTGACGGCAAGCGCCTGCCGCTTCAGGGCTTCGCCCTCGCTCATGGTGGGGAGGCGGCGGGAATCCTCGTCGTCACCGTCGTCGTCCTTGCCTTCCTGATAGAGCGCGAGGAAGCCGTCGAACTTGATGACCTGGCCCGAAGCGCGCAACTCCAACACGCGGGAGCCGGCTTTCGCCGCGATGTCCACGGTGGTGCGTTCGAGTTCGGCCGATTCCATCTGGCTCGCAATAGTGCGGATCCAGATCAGTTCATAGAGTTTCGCCTGATCGGGATCGAGGCGGCGGCGCATCTCGGCGGGCCGGCGCGACAGATCGGTCGGGCGGATCGCTTCGTGCGCTTCCTGCGCGTTCTTGGCCTTGGTCTGGTACTGGCGCGGCGCGTCGGGGACGTAGGCGTTGCCGTAATCCTCGCCGATCACCTTGCGGGCCTGGGTGATCGCCGAGCCGTCGATCTGCACGCCGTCGGTTCGCATATAGGTGATGAGGCCGGTGGTCTCGCCGCCGATGTCGATACCTTCATAGAGCCGCTGCGCGATCCGCATGGTGTGCGCCGGCGCAAAGCCGAGCTTGCGGCTGGCTTCCTGCTGCAGCGTCGAGGTGGTGAAGGGTGCCTGCGGATTGCGGCGCGCGGGTTTTGCTTCGACGGTCGAAACCGTGAAGTTCGCCGCTTCAATGGCCTTCTTGAGGTCTTCGGCTTCGGCACCGGAGCCGATGTCGAGCCGCTGAATCTTCTTGCCGTCGGCGCCAACGAGGCGCGCCTCAAAGCTGTCGCCGCGCGGCGTGGTCAGGGTCGCGACCAGCGACCAGTATTCGCGCGGGACGAATTTTTCGATTTCGAGTTCGCGGTCGCAGACCAGCCGCAGCGCGACCGACTGTACGCGGCCGGCCGAGCGCGCGCCCGGCAGCTTGCGCCACAGCACGGGTGAGAGCGTGAAGCCGACCAGATAGTCCAGCGCGCGGCGCGCCATATAGGCGTCGACCAGCGCCCCGTCGATCTGGCGCGGCGCCTTCATGGCGTCCGTCACCGCCTGCTTGGTGATGGCGTTGAACACCACGCGCTCGATCTTCTGATCCTTCAGCGCGCGTTTCTCCTTCATCACCTCCAGCACGTGCCAGGAGATCGCTTCGCCCTCGCGATCAGGGTCGGTTGCGAGAATCAGTCGGCTGGCGCCTTTCAGGGCCTTGGCGATGTCGTTGAGCCGGCCGGCCGCCTTGGGATCGACCTCCCAGATCATCTGAAAATTGGCGTCCGGGTCGACGGAACCGTTCTTGGCGGGGAGGTCGCGGACATGGCCGAACGAGGCCAGAACCTCGTAGGAGGCGCCCAAATACTTATTGATCGTCTTGGCTTTCGCCGGCGACTCCACGATGACGATATTCATGTCATTCCAATGGCTTACGGGAAAAGATAAAGGCGGGTTCCGCGAGACTCGCGGCCCACCGATTGGACCCGAACATGGGTGGTGAGGCGGCCCCTGTCAAATCGGCAAATGCCGCCAGGGAACCTTTTGATGCCGACTTATATCTGAGGAGTTGCGAAATGCGCCCTAGAGTTGCGCCAATAAAGCGGTTATTTCTGGGCAATACTTTGTGTCATTGGGATGCAATTTATTTGAGTAAAGCTTCGGGCGGCCGGAAGCGGAAGGCTTCCGGCAAGAAACCGGAATCGCCAACCGAAGAACCAGAACGAGGTGAGGAAGGCGGCCCCGACGAGGCTGTGGCCTTCATTGCGGAGACCGTTGCCGAGTTGGTCAAGCTCGCGGAGCGCCATCGGCTCGAGGTGCTCAGCCATCTGCTGGGCATGGCGCAACTCGAGGCGGAAGAGCGGCTGCGCACCCGCAGCAAACGCAAATTGTCATGAGAGTTCGATCCGACGGCAGCTCACCGAGCACTCTTCCCCGCTCTTCGTAGGGAGAGGGAGAAGAAGTCGGCTACGCCGTAGCCCGCCGGTTTTGCTTCACCGCCGCCCGCGGCTTCAGCGCGGTATCCCCGGCACCCAATAACCGCCCGTCTTGCGAGTAGAGTTCGAGCTTGCGAACCGGCCTACCCTTTTCCTTGTCGACCAGGATAGTCGCGATCTCTTCCGGGTGCTCGTCGAATTCCTCGCTCCATTGCCGCAGGGCGACAAGGATAGGAAAAACGCCGCGGCCTTTCGGCGTCAGCAGATATTCTTGATAGGCGCTGCCGTCGGAAGCGGGCGCGGTCTTCAGGATGCCCTGATCGACCAGTGCGCGCAGCCGCACCGTGAGGATGTTCTTGGCGAGCCCCAGTCTCTTCTGGAATTCGTTGAAGCGGCTGATGCCAAACAGCGCCTCGCGAATGATCAGCATCGACCACCAGTCGCCGATCGCATCCAACGAGCGTGCGATCGGGCAATCGTCGTGCTCAAAGCTCGTTCGTTTCACCATTTCAGTCTCCGATCGGGTTTCAGACCGATCACGGCTTTGTGTGGTTGCAATATTAAACTAGATGCCCTAGCTAATCAATCTAGTTTAATAATGCAACCATCGGGAGACGTGCCATGAGGCTCGCGAACAAGACGGCGTTGATCACAGGGGGTAACAGCGGCATCGGGCTTGCGACCGCAAAGCTGTTCGTGGCCGAAGGCGCCCGGGTCGTCATTACCGGAAGAAATCAGGCGACGCTCGATGCCGCTGCGAAGGAGTTGGGCCCAAACGCGCTGGCGCTCGCGGCTGACGCCACCGACATCGCGGCGAGCGAAGTTGCGATCGGGAAGGGGGCCGAAAAGTTCGGCAAGTATGACATCCTGTTCGCCAATGCCGGGATCGCCGGTGGCACGCCGCTTGGCGCTGCCACGATCGAGACCTTCGAGAAGGTCATCAGCACCAATCTCACGGGCGTATTTTTCACGGTTCAGTCCGCGCTACCCTATCTCAACGACAACGCCTCGATCATCCTCAATGGCTCGGTAATCTCGGTGCTCGGCATCCCCGGCTACTCGGCCTATGGCGCGGCCAAGGCTGGCGTGCGCGCAATGGCGCGGATCATGGCGTCGGAATTGTCGCCGCGTGGCATCCGCGTCAACGTGGTGGCGCCCGGCGCGATCCGCACCCCGATCTGGGGCGCGGCGATCGCAACGCCGGAAGCCGAAAAGGCGTTTGAAAAGCGCATCGCGTTGTCGACGCCGCTCGGCCGGATCGGCGAAACCGAGCATATTTCCAAGACAGTCCTGTTCCTCGCTTCCGACGATTCCGCCCATGTGCAGGGCCAGGAGTTGTTCGTCGACGGCGGCGCTACGGCCTCTCCGAGTGGTGCGCCGATCTATCGGGGGTAAGGCAGGTCCCGGCACGATCCAAGCCGGTCAGCGGTCTGATGCCCACTAATCTCCGTCGCGTTGGCCGGCTCCGGCGCCCTGCGGCGGATTGGCGCTGAGCCAGAACGCGCATTGAACCCGGGGTGTAACTGCAGGACATTTTGAGGCAGGCGTTCTTGCCAATCAAAGAACCGGAGAGCCGTCATGCCGAAAACCGCTGGCATCTCCTCGTCGGCGTCGCAAAGTTCGGATACCGCTCAATTTGTTTCAGTCGCCCTGTTTTCCGGGGTCGGTCTGCTGATCTCGCTGATCGTCGTTATCCTCCGCATCAACGGCGTGTTCTGATTGAGCCGCTGCCGCCGCGTCTGGCGGCGGCAACCGTTCTCGCTCTAACGAGAGCGTTTTGGTCTAAGCCGCGTGCAGATCGCTTGCCGCCTTCAGCGCGCCGGCCACGGCTTTTTCGCGGTGCTCCGGGCCGACCTGAATGCCGTCGGCGGAAATGAATTCCGGATTCTTGATGCCGATAAAGCCGAATACCCAGCGCAAATAGGTTTCCAAATGCTCGCCGACCGCGGCTGGCGTGCCGGGCCCGTAAAACCCGCCGCGCGAGATCGCGACGATGACGCGCTTGTTGCCGGCCAGCCCTTCGACGCCTTGCGGGCCGTATTTGAAAGTCTTGCCGGCCACCAGGATGCGGTCGATCCAGGCTTTGAGCTGGCTCGGGATGGTGAAATTGTACATGGGCGCGCCGATCACGACGATGTCGGCGGCGAGAAATTCGTCCAGCATGGCTTGGCCGGCGGCGACGTCCGCCTGCAGCGAAGCCTCGACAGGCGCCCCCTGGCCGGCGGCAAGGTGTGAACCGGTCAGATGCGCCAGCGGGGTCACTGCGAGATCGCGATAGCTGACGTCGCGGCCGGGGGTGGATTGACGCAGGCGGTCGACGATGGCGGCGGAAACTTGGCGGCTGACGGAGTGGGGGCCGAGAACGCTGGAATCGAGATGCAGGAGCTTCATGAGTGATCACCCTTGGTATACGTTTGTAACTGGCGCTATATGAGTGACTGTCGTAAGGTCCCGCAAGAACGCACATTTTTTACACCCGAGCACATCCATGAGACCCGAGCACAAAAAAGTGCCTGCCCTGCCAGCCGGCCCTCACCTCGACAGTGACTGCCGCGGCGCCGCTTCGGTGCTGGCGCGGGTCGGCGACAAATGGAGCGTGTTCGTGATCATGATCCTTGGCGACGGACCCAAGCGCTTCAACGAGATCAAGCGCATGATCGGCGGCATCTCGCAGCGCATGCTGACGCTGACGCTGCGCGGACTGGAGCGCGATGGTCTCGTGACGCGAACGGTGTTTCCGACCATTCCGCCGCGCGTCGACTATGAATGACCGATCTTGGCCGTGGTCTCTCCAAGCCGGTGGAGGCGCTCGGCAAGTGGGCGATCGAGCATCAGCCGGAGATCCAACGCGCGCGGATGAGGTTCGATGCGCGCAGCGAGAAGGACTAAATCAGCGACACCAGCCCGCCGCCATGACGCTCCAGGCGGCCCGCCAGTTCTAGTTCGAGCAGCACCGTGCGAACGATGGTGGGCGAAAGCTCCGACATCCGGATCAGATCGTCGAGGCTGACCGGGCTCGGTCCCAGCAGCGCAACGATGCGCTCGCGTTCGCCTGGATCGGTGTCGAAGTCGAGCGGCTCGTCACCTTCGCGGCTCTCGAGCATGACTGGTCGCTCCAGGATCGGCTGAATGGCGTTGATGACGTCGCTGGCTTCGGTGACCAGCGCCGCGCCCTGCTTGATGAGATCGTTGGTGCCGGCGGCGCGCGGGTCGAGCGGCGAGCCCGGCACTGCGAATACTTCGCGGCCCTGTTCGGCGGCCATCCGCGCCGTGATCAACGATCCCGAGCGATGCGCGGCCTCGATCACGACGACTCCAAGCGAGGCGCCCGAGATCAGGCGGTTGCGGCGTGGAAAGTCGCGTGCGCGCGGCACGTGGCCGAACGGCATTTCGGAAATCGCTCCGCCATGCTCGAGCAGGGCGGCGAGCAAATCCTCGTGCTCCGGTGGATAGATCCGGTCGTGGCCGCCGGCCAGCGCCGCGACCGTGCCGCTTTCGATCGTCGCGCGATGCGCGGCCTGATCGATGCCGCGCGCCAGCCCGGAGATGACAACGAACCCGGCGTCGCCGAGATCGCGCGCCAACTGGCCGGCAAATTTCAACCCCGCGCCGGAAGCGTTGCGCGAGCCGACGATCGCGATCATCGGCCGCATCAGCGCGTCGACCGCACCGCGCACGCCGAGTAGCGGCGGCGGATCGTCGAGCGTCGCCAGCCGCGGCGGGTAGGCGGCTTCGCCGGGCGCCACCAGCGAAACACCGATCCTGCTCGCCGCCGCGATCTCGGCCCGCGCTTGTTCCTCGCTGCAGATGCGCCCTGAACGCGCAGCGCCGCCACGCCGCGCCAGATCGGGCAGCCGCTCCAGCGCCGCGCGGGCATTGCCGAAATGGGCGAGGAGCGAGTTAAAGGTGCGCGGGCCGACATTGTCGCTGCGGATCAGGCGCAGCCGGTCTATCCGCTCGGCGTCGGTGAGGTGGAGGGTTTGTTGCGTCCGGTCATGCATGCGGATACAGCTTTGCCCAACCTGAGATTGCGATCAACCTGTTTGAGGAAAAAACGTCCCGACCTTGTTATCGGCAGCAGGCGCCTTTGCCGCTTTCCTGAACGGGCGGACACGGCACGGAGCCGTACGAGCAGAACACGCAACAGTCGCCCGCCAGCGGTTTCAGCCTCTCGCCGCAGCCTTTACAGACATAGAAAAACTGACAGGCGTCCGTTGGCATTTGCTCATCGGCTTGATGACTGCAGCGCGGACAGGTCAGGATGGATTCAAGCTGCATCAGGAGTAACGGATAACTTTGACAGCGGCGGATCAATCATATTCCATCCAGCCGCCACAATCAAAAGCCGCAGGAACCACGCCCCGTGATCTCGCTCGCCGGCTTGCAGCGCCGCATCGATGCCGGCGAACTTTCGCCCAAGGACGCCATCGCGCAGTCGCTGGAAGCGATCACCGCACAGGACAAAGCCATCGGCGCTTTCGTCTGCCGTACCGAAAATGTGCGCGCGGCAAACGCCGGGCCGTTGCGCGGCATTGCGGTCGGCATCAAGGATATCATGGATACGGCGGATTTCCCGACCGAGATGGGTTCGCCGATTTATCGGGGATATCAGCCGCGCGCCGATGCGGCCGTGGTGATGATGCTGAAGCAGGCGGGCGCGACCATCATCGGCAAGACCACGACCACCGCATTCGCCTCCGTGGATCCGACACCGACGCTCAATCCGCACAACAAGGGTCATACACCCGGCGGATCGTCATCGGGCTCGGCTGCCGCAGTGGCGGCCGGCATGATTCCTCTGGCACTGGGGACGCAGACTGGCGGTTCGGTGATCCGGCCGGCCTCATTCTGTGGTGTCGCCGCGATCAAGCCGTCCTACCGCTTGCTGCCGACGGTTGGCGTCAAATGCTACTCGTGGACGCTTGATACGGTGGGGCTGTTCGCGGCCGGCATCGATGATGTCGCGCGCGGGTTGTACGCGATGACGGGCCGGCCCGAATTGCTTCTGCCGCCGACGATTTCAACACCACGCATCGGCCTGGCGACCCAGAATTTCGCCGGTGCGCCGGAAGCGTCAGGCGAGGCGGCGTTGCGGATGGCGACGCGGGCGGTGGAGAAAGCCGGCGCTCAGGTACGCACATTGGGTTTGCCCAAAATTGTTGCCGAGGCATGGCTGGCACAACCGATCGTGCAGGAATTCGAAGCGCATCGGGCGCTCGCCTGGGAATATCGTGAACATTACGACGCGATGGCGCCGCTCTTGCGGGCCAAGCTGGACGCGAGCAGGGATATAACGCCCGCCGCTTATGACGGGGCGATCGGAACAACGAACCGTGCCAGACAGGCGCTGGAAAAAGTATTCGACGATGTCGACGTGCTGCTGACCTTGTCGGCGCCTGGCACGGCGCCAAAGGGACTGGGTTCGACCGGCGATGCCCGTTATAACCGGCTGTGGACGCTGATGGGCGTGCCCTGCGTCAACGTTCCGGTTCTTGTAGCGGAAATCAATTTGCCGCTGGGCGTGCAGGTGATTGCGAGATACGGCGCTGATGCCCAAGCACTGGCCGCGGCGCGATTTGTGGAGCAGGCTCTCGTAGGACGGATTAGCGCAGCGTAATCTCGCCAAATTGTCTGGTCCAATCGGCGGATCTCGCTAATCTGCTCTACGGCAATACACCTATCTCGCCCCGATCCGTCCCTCAGTCCCGGCCTGCAGCCGCTTGATGTTCTCGCTGTGCTTCCAGAACAGCAGCAATGTCAGCACGACGAACAGGGAGGCCAGCGCGGGGTGACCAAACCACCACAGGAACAGCGGTGTGACGAACGCAGCGACCAGTGCCGATAGCGACGAATAGCGCGTGGTGACGGCAGTGGCTAACCAGATCAGGCAAAACATTACGGCTGCCGGCCAGAACAGGCCAATCAGCACGCCGATATAGGTGGCGACGCCTTTGCCGCCGTTGAATTTGAGCCAGACCGGGAAGAGGTGACCGAGGAAGGCGCCGAGCGCGCCCAGGATCGCTGCATCGGCGCCGCCGAAATAGCCTGCGATCATCACCGCAGCGGTGCCCTTGAGCATATCGCCGATCAGCGTCGCAGCGGCGAGGCCCTTGCGCCCCGTGCGCAATACGTTGGTGGCACCAATGTTGCCAGAGCCGATCGAGCGCAGGTCCTGCGTGCCGGCGACTGTGGTCAGCACCACCCCGAAGGGAATCGAGCCCAGCAGATAGCCGAGAATGAATGCCAACGGCAGCCATACTTCAGGTGACATTGCCGTTACTCCACGCGTGCTGGTTCGGACGAATCAGACGTGTTCATAAACTGTCCGCCCGCCCACGATAGTACGCACGACCCGTCCCGAGAAGCGGGCTTCGTCGAACGGCGTGTTCTTGCACTGCGATTTGAGGTCGGCGGGATCGAGCACCCAGGGCGTATCGGGGTCGATGACGATCACGTCGGCCGGGGAACCCGCCCGCAGCGAGCCGCCGGGCAGGCCGAGAAGCTCCGCAGGGCGGGTCGACATCGCCCGGATCAGCGTCTTGAAGTCCATCTCGCCGTTGTGGATTAGCCGCAGCGCCGCCGGCAGCATGGTCTGCAGCCCGACCGCGCCGGAAGCCGCTTCCGCGAACGGCAGCCGTTTCACCTCGACGTCCTGCGGATTATGATCGGACATCACGACATCGACCAAACCGGAGGCGAGGGCTGCGACCAGCGCGAGGCGGTCCTCCTCGGTACGCAGCGGCGGCGACAGTTTCAGGAAGGTGCGGTAGGGACCGATGTCGTTTTCGTTGAGCGTAACGTGGTTGATCGACACGGAAGCGCTGACGTCGAGGCCGGCGTCGCGTGCGCGCTTGAGGATTTCCAGCGACTCGATCGACGATAGCGAGGCCGCGTGATAGCGCCCGCCGGTCAGCGCGACGAGCCGCATATCGCGCTCCAGCATCACGGCTTCGGCGGCGTTGGGAATGCCGGCGAGTCCAAGCCGGGCGGCGAACTCGCCCTCGTTCATCACGCCTTCGCCGACTAGGTTGGGATCTTCGGTGTGATGCACGATGAGTGCGTCGAAGTCCCGCGCATAGGTCAGCGCCCGCCGCATCACCTGCGCATTGGTCACGCTCTTGTCGCCGTCGGTGAAGGCGACGGCGCCGGCGGCCTTCAAGAGGCCGATCTCGGTCATTTCCTGGCCGAGCAGGCCCTTCGTCAAAGCCGCCATCGGGTGGATACTGACGATCGCGGTGTCGCGGGCGCGGCGCAGCACGAAATCGACAGTCGCCGAATTATCGATGACCGGCGAGGTATCCGGCTGGCAGATGATCGTGGTGATGCCGCCGGCGGCCGCCGCAAGGCTTGCGGACGCAAAGGTCTCGCGGTGGCTGGCGCCGGGCTCGCCGACAAAGGCGCGCATGTCGACCAGGCCGGGGGCGACGATCTTGCCGACGCAATTGATGATGTCGGTGCCTTCAGGCACGCCGGCGGCGCCGATGCCGCGCCTGGAGTCACGGATCGTTCCGTCGGCAATCAGGACATCGCCCAGGCCGTCAAAGTCCCTGGAGGGATCGACGACGCGGGCATTGGCGAGCAGGATCGGGCGGCGGTCGGTCAGCATGATCTCACGCGTTCGGCAGGTTGCGGGCGAGTGCTTCAAGCACCGCCATCCGCACTGCCACTCCCATTTCCACTTGTTCACGGATCAGCGATTGCGCGCCGTCGGCCACAATCGAGTCGATCTCGACGCCGCGGTTCATCGGGCCGGGATGCATCACCAGCGCGTCCGGCTTGGCGTAAGCGAGCTTCTTCTGGTCGAGGCCGAAATAGTGGAAGTATTCGCCCGACGACGGCACGAACGAGCCGTTCATGCGCTCGCGCTGCAGCCGCAGCATCATCACGATATCGGCGCCATTGAGGCCCTCGCGCATGTCGCGCGCGACCTCGACGCCCATCCGCTCGATGCCGCGCGGCAGCAGCGTGGAGGGAGCGACAACGCGGACGCGAGCACCCATGGTGTTGAGCAGGAGGATATTGGAACGCGCCACGCGGGAATGCATCACGTCGCCGCAAATCGCGATCACGAGGCCTTCCAGCCGGCCCTTATTCCGGCGGATGGTCAGCGCGTCCAGCAGCGCCTGGGTCGGATGTTCGTGCGCGCCGTCGCCGGCATTGATCACGGAACCGTCAACCTTGCGCGCCAGAAGTTCCACCGCCCCGGAGGCGTGGTGCCGCACCACCAAAATATCCGGGTGCATGGCGTTCAGCGTGACGGCGGTGTCCATCAGCGTCTCGCCCTTGCGGATCGAGGACGAGGACACCGACATGTTCATGACGTCGGCGCCAAGCCGTTTCCCCGCCAGTTCGAACGAGGATTGGGTTCGGGTCGAGGCCTCGAAAAACAGGTTCACCTGGGTGCGACCGCGCAAGGAGGTGCGCTTTTTGTCCACCTGGCGGTTGAGCTCGACATATTCCTCGGAAAGGTCGAGCAAGCCTGTAATATCGGCAGCGGAAAGCCCCTCGATTCCCAGCAGATGCCGGTGTCCGAGGACGAAGGTCGATTTCGATGCAGGGCTCATTAAAGCGAGAGCTATAGGCAGAGATGCCACGCAGGGCAAGTCTCAAATCCCCGGTGCGGACTTATCCCCTAGGGCCTCGACGGCAGGCAAATGGGTCTCCCACTGTTCGTGCCTGGGGATTCCACTAGAATGGCCGGGATCGGCACGCGGTATATCGGACCTTGGAAAACGTGCGGCATTTCATTCAATGCGTTCGGATCACGTGGGCAGTGGCGTGACCGTCGGCAGGGGTGCGGCAAGACGGATGGCACTCGCGGCGATATTCGCGGTGGCTTGCATCGCAAGCGCAGCCGCGCAGGCGCCAAAATTGCCCGCCGGTTTCGTCTATCTGCGTGATATCGATCCGACCATCATTCAAGATATCCGCTACGCCGGTTCGAACAATTTTGTCGGCCGGCAGCTGCGGGGCTATCAGGCCGCCGAATGCGTGGTGAAGCGCGAGGTCGGCGTGCTCTTGAAGAGCGTTCAGGAAGAACTCGCGCTGCAGAACCTGTCGCTGAAGATGTTCGATTGTTACCGCCCGGCGCGCGCGGTGGCCGATATGGTGGCGTGGTCGCGCGATGGCCGCGAAACACCGGCGCAGAAGCGCTACAATCCCTCGTTCAGCAAGGCCGATTTGTTCCGCCTGGGCTATATTGCCGAACGTTCTGGGCATTCGACCGGTGCTGCGCTCGATCTCACATTGGTTGATCTGAAGACCGACAATTCGGCCACCTTCGATCCCAACAGGGACTATGCCGACTGCATCGCCAACATGAACCTGCGCGCGCCGGAAGGCAGCGTCGACATGGGTACCGGCTATGATTGTTCCGACCCCAAGTCGCACACATCAGCGAAATCCATCACCGCGGTCCAGCGGCGCTGGCGCGAGAAGCTGGTTGAGGTGATGGCGCAGCGAGGATTTGTAAACTATTCGAAGGAGTGGTGGCACTTTTCGCTGCCGGGCGCGGGCGGGCAGGCTTATGATTTCCCGATCACATCGCGGAAATGACTTAACGGTTCCAGGATCAGCCATGAGCCAGGCAACATTTTCGACCCACGAAGTCTTCAACCAGTCGCCGCCGTTCGAGGATGTCGATCTATACGTGGCCGACCGGCCGCTGGTCGATGCAGTCGCCGCCAATGGCGGCGCTGCGACAGAGGGCGAACTATCCGACTTCGGCAAGCATTGGGGTTCCGCGGCGATGGCGGAGCGCGGCCGCATCGCCAACGAGAATACGCCCAAGCTGCGCACCTTCGATGCACGCGGCAATCGCCGCGACGAGGTCGAGTTTCACCCCGCCTATCACGAATTGATGGCGCATAGTGCGCATGCCGGCGTGCACAATTCGACTTGGACCGCCGAAGGCAAACCAGCCGGCGGTGCGTCCGAAGTCGTGCGCGCAGCAAAATTCTACATGGCCGCGCAGGTCGAGACCGGGCATCTCTGCCCGATCACCATGACGCGGGCCTCTGTTGCTGCGCTCGCGGAACAGCCTGACCTATTGGAGAAGGTGATGCCGGTGCTCGGTACACGGTCTTACGATCCGGCGTTTGCGCCGTGGTGGACCAAGCGTGGCATGACGCTCGGCATGGGCATGACCGAGAAGCAGGGCGGCACCGACGTGCGCTCCAACATGACGCGGGCGGAGCGCGACGGCAGCGCCTACCGCATCACCGGCCACAAATGGTTCATGTCGGCGCCGATGTGCGACGCCTTCCTGGTACTGGCGCAGGCCGAGCAGGGATTGACCTGCTTCTTCATGCCGCGCTTTACGCCCGACGGGTCCGTCAACGCGATCCGGTTCCAGCGGCTGAAGGACAAGCTTGGCAACCGCTCCAATGCTTCCTCCGAGGTCGAGTTTCATGGCGCCCATGCCGAGCGCGTCGGCGCCGAAGGCAAGGGCGTCCGCACCATCATCCAGATGGTGCAGTTGACGCGGCAGGATTGTGCGATCGCCTCCGCCGGGCTGATGCGATCGGGCCTGGCGCATGCGCTGCATCACGCTAGGCATCGCAGCGTATTCCAAAAGCATCTCGCCGATCAGCCGCTGATGCAGGCGGTGCTCTCGGACATGGCGCTGCATGTCGAGGCCACCGTCGCGCTGGTGATGCGGCTATGCCGTTCGTTCGACCGCGCGCCTGACGCCAAGGAAGCCGCCTATATGCGGCTGCTGACGCCGGCGATCAAATACTGGGTATGCAAGAGCGCGCCGGGCTTTCTCTATGAAGCGATGGAATGCCTTGGCGGCAATGGTTACGTGGAGGAGGGCATTCTGGCGCGGCATTACCGGGAGTCGCCGGTCAATGCGATCTGGGAAGGCTCCGGAAACGTGATGTGTCTCGACGTGCTGCGCGCGCTGTCACGCGAGCCCGAAGCGGCGTCCAACATCGTGCATGAACTGACCGGCGAGACGCTCGGATTGCCGGGCGCGGGTGAAGCAACCGCGTTCATCGGCAAGTCGTTCCACCGGCCGGACAGCGAGCGTGTGGCGCGGCTGGCGGTCGAAAAGCTGGCGCTGCTCGCGGCTGCTGCCGCGCTCAATGCCGTGTCGCCGCACCATGCCGAGCTGTTCGCAGCCACGCGCCTCGGCGGCAATCACGGCGGCATGTATGGCGCGGTCGATCTGGATAGCGGCGACATCCGCGGCCTTCTGGAGCGCGCACTGCCGTGAATAGGTTTTTCATCGTCATGGCCGGGCTTGACCCGGCCATCCACGTCCTGCTTTTGCGCGGTGCTAAAGACGTGGATGCCCGGCATCCGTCTCCGCCAAGGCTTCGCCGGGCCACAAGTGCGCTCGGCCGCCGAAGCTTCAGCGAAGGCGGCAAGGCCGGGCATGACGACAACGAGAAAGTCACTTGATGGACTCCCTCACCACCGCAAGTTCCGCTGCCGTACCACCTGCGACGTCAGATCAGCGGCCGCCACGCGCCTGGAAATTCTGGGGCACGACGCTGTGGGGCCTGTTCATCTTCGCCGCGGTGTTCCTCGGCCAAGCCACGGTCATCATCTATTTCGTGCTGCGGCAGGGCGGATCGTTCGACATCACTGAGGCGATCCGGGTCATTGGCGCCGGCCTGACCATCTCGCTCTCCGTCATCCTCGGATTGCCTGCCGTGCTGCTGGCGACGTGGATCGCGATCCGCCCGACGCGCATTCCCTTTGTCGATTATCTGGCGCTGCGCTGGACCACATGGCGCGATTTCTTCGTCGGTCTCGCCGCGCTGGCTATTCTCGTCGGCGGCTGGGACCTGCTGTCGCGCGCGCTCGGGCGCGAGGTGACGCCGGGCTTCATGGGCGAGGTTCTGAAAACAGCGCAGGCCGAAGGTGCGCTGTGGCTATTGGTGATCGCGTTCGCCGTCGCGGCACCGATGTGGGAAGAGATCTTCGCGCGCGGGTTTCTCTATCGCGGCTGGTCGGAGTCGCGGCTCGGCGTCGCCGGCGCCATCTTCCTGTCATCGCTAGCCTGGACCTCGCTGCACCTGCAATACGACTGGTTCTTTTTCGGCGAAGTGTTTTCGATCGGCTTGCTGCTGGGCTATCTGCGCTACCGCACCAATTCGACCTGGCTGACCATCGTCCTGCACGGCATCAACAATCTGGCGGCGACCATCCAGACTTTCTGGCTGGCCGGCTCCAACTAGCACATGGCCGCCAGCGCAATCGCAATCGGCATTGTCACCGCCGCCAGAATGGTCTGCAGCGTGATGATCTGGGCCAATAGCGGTGCGTCGCCGCCCATTTGCCGCGCCAGCACGTAAGCCGAGGAAGAGGTGGGCACCGCGGCGCAGGCCGTCACGATGGCAAGGTTCGCACCCGAAACTCCGAACCAGAGCGCCAGCGCGACCGCCATCACAGGCATCAGGATCAGCTTAAGGAACAACGCGACTGACGCGGCGAGGCTCGGCCGGAACATGCCTTCGAGGTGCAGGCCGGCGCCGGTCACCAGCAAGCCGATGGCGAGCGAGGAACGTCCGAGCGCATCGGCCACCTCGTGCCAGAGTTTGGGAAGCGGGATGTGGGTGACGTTGAGCGCCAACCCGATGACGCAGGCCCAGATAAAAGGATTGAGTGCCACGGTCGCGACGATGGTGCCAACCGAGCGCTTTTCCGGCGAAGCGTAGTGGGCGAGCACGGAAACGCTGAACACGTTGACCAGCGGAATGATGGCGACCATCGCGACGGAAGCCAGCGCCAACCCGAGGTCGCCGAACAGGCTGCCGGATACGGCGAGAGCGACGTAGGTCTGCCAGCGAGTGGCGCCCTGGAAAATCGAGGTGAAAGCCGGACCGTCGACCGATAGGCGCGCCAGCAAGGGCCGTAGCGCCAGGCAGAGCAGCGACATCAGCAGGACCGAGAGCAGCAGCGCGCCGCCAACGCCGGCCACCGGCACCTTACTCAGGTCGGCCTTGACCAGCGTCTGTACCAGCAGGACCGGAAACAGCACGTAGTAGGTCAGCCGTTCGAGCCCTTGCCATTGCGCCTCGGGCCGGATCAGGGTCCGCTTCAGGATGAAGCCGAGCACGATCAGCAGGAACACCGGCAGCAGCGCCGCGATGACGACCGCCATGCTCAGCGATTCCTGCGCAGTTTTGCGAGCCGGTCCAGCGCGCCCTGCAGGATGAACATCGCGGCGTGCTCGTCGATCACCTCGGCGCGGCGGGCGCGGGAAACGTCCATTCCGATCAGCTCGCGCTCGACCGCCGCGGTCGAAAGCCGCTCGTCCCATAAGGCAATGGCAAGCCCGGTGAGATTGGAGAAATTGCGGGCAAAGGCGCGGGTCGATTGCGCGCGCGGCCCCTCGCTGCCGTCCATGTTGATAGGCAGCCCGAGCACGAAGCCGACCGCGTTGCGCTCGCCTGATATCGCGAGCAGCCGCGCCGCGTCGGCCTTGAAGGCCTTGCGCTGGATGGTCTCGACGCCGGTCGCCAGCCGGCGGTCGGGGTCGGACACGGCGACGCCGATGGTCTTGGTGCCAAGGTCGAGGCCGATCAGGGCGCCACGCTCGGGCCAGTGCGCCACGGCGTCGATCAAGGGGAGGATGGGGGCACGCATCGCCCCGCTTAACACGCGCCGCGTCGCCCAGGCAAAGCCGATCGCGGCGTGGCATCCATGCGAGAACGCCACGCCGCGCTTGGTGCTACCGGATCGCGACCGGGTTGATCATGCTCTGCACCGCGCCCTTGAAGCGCGGCTGACCGAGGACGAACAGGAACTCGTAGGCCCTGTCCCGGGCCAGTTCAGCGGTGTTCATGTTTTCGAGGATATAGGTGCCGTTCATCGGCAACAATATCTGGTGCACCTCGAAAACGTTCTTGGTCTCGAACGGGACCGCTTCGACGCCCCAGGTATCGGCGCCAACAGCGACGACGCCCTTGCCGGTGAGATACTTGGCGCCTTCGACGCCGAGACCGGGTTCACCGGCGCCGAAACGCTTGTCGTCCTTGCCGATCAGGCTGAGCCAGCCGGTATGGAAGATCACGACGTCACCCTGGCGAATTTCGACGCCCTGCTTCTTCGCGACTTCCTCGATCTCCTTGGTGTTGAAGGCGGTGCCTTCCTTGACCACGTCGGTGTTGTAATGGGCGGCCATGTCAAGCAGCACGCCGCGGGCAACCATCGGCGGAATCTTCTCGACGCCGAGCTTCTTCAGCCCGGTGGGATCAGCGAAATCAGCTAGCTTGTTGCCGTTGTAGTAGACGTGCTCGACGCCGATATGGCCGAGGCCATCGAGTTGGCTGCCGACGCCAACCCAGCCGTCGATGAGGTCGTCATTGTAGGTAGTCTTGGTCGGTCCGAGGCCGGGGCTTCCCGCTTGGCCGGGTTGCACGACGGTGATCTTGAAGGCGCGCGGCGGATAGGCCGGCGTCGTGGAGTCGACGGGAATGCCGAGTGCGTAGGTCTTGCCGGTCTTGACCAAGCCCGCTGCCTTCACGACGAGTTCAGGCGTCATGTAGTTGGCAGCGCCGATCTCGTCGTTGGGTCCCCATTTCGATTTCGTCCAGTCTTGAGCGCTTGCCGTTCCGACCGTACCCAACAGGGCAGCAGAACAGCACAACACGAAAGCGTTGCGCATCGCAGTTCCTCCCAGATGTTGACGTTATGGTTTTTGGTAACTAGCGGCTCATACTAACGTAGCGGTGCGCGGCGGCTAGAAATTTTTCGAGCTGTTGCGTGTGTTGCGATGGAAAGCCGCGAGTGCTGCGCCGCAATTCGATGTGTTGCAGAATTGAGGCAGCGGAATTTTCGCGCAACGGAACGCGTGGGGCAGTTCAGTGGATGCGCTTAGCCTGTTTGGCTTGTTCGCGGTGACCGCGATGCTGGTGGCCTACGCGCTGGAGGACCGCAGCCACTGGTTCATCCTTGCCTTTGCCGGCGCATGCGCGCTCGGCTCCATGTACGGATTTCTGCAGGGCGCCTGGCCGTTCGGGCTGGTCGAGGCGATCTGGGCCGGCGTCGCGCTGCGGCGCTGGTATGTCAGGTGCGGTTGGGCGTAGTTTGCTCAAGCGTTGACGTTATGGTTGTCGTTCGGTAGTTTATCGTATTCAGGTAGCACGCCTTTTAAATACATTTTTTTCTCCGCGGCCGAATGGACGCTCTCGCAAGCATATCGCGACAGGAGACTACTGGATCGCGTTTCCACTTTATTGATTGGAGATAACGATGTTTATGAACCCCGCACTCATCAACGCCTCAGAACGACGTTTCAAGCAAGCAGACTTCGCGCCAGCCGCCCTGAACAGGAAACTCGGCGACGGACCAATCCCGATGACGGTCGAGCAAAAGAGGGCCCGCATGCGCCAGTTGCTGGCGCAAACCGATAATACCGTATCGGCGCGGATCGGGCTTGAACGGATCATCAACGGCAATGAACTCGACAGCATCAACTACTTGGCCAAAGGTATCGTCGCCTCGCGCTCGGTCTGTCGCATCCAACTCAAGGACGCGCGCTCAAACCTGGTCGGTTATGCGTCGGGTTTCTTGATCGGCCCCGGTCTGATGATGACCAACAACCACGTATTCGGCCGGCCGGCAGACGCCATCAATTCCGTGGCCGACTTTGACTATGAATTGGATATTGCCGGCATGGAGCGGGAGCCCGTCCGGTTCGGCTTCGAGCCGAACAAGCTCTTCTACACCAATGACCGGCTCGACTACTCGATCGTCGCTGTGGCGCCGGTTTCGCTAGCCGGCGGCCGAAGGTTGATCGATTGGGGCTGGCTGCCGCTGAGTGGGCAGCCGGGCAAGGGCGATCCGGGTGAATATCTGACGATCATCCAGCATCCCAGCGGGCAGCCGAAGCAAGTGTGCGTCCGTGACAACAAGCTTCTGAAGTATGTCGGGGATTTCGCTTGGTACATGACCGACACCAGTTCGGGCTCATCGGGCTCTCCGGCGTTCAATCGGTTCTGGCAAGTTATCGCCATCCACCATAGCGGCATCGCGAAAAAGGATGCGCAGGGCCGCACTCTCACTAAGGACGGGAAGGTATGGGACTCGTCGATGGACGAAACCTCGATCAACTGGATCGCCAACGAGGGAGTCCGTATTAGCGCCATCGTGGCCGATCTCAAGTTGACGGTCGGCTCGCATCCGTTGGTGAAGCCGGTACTCGATGAGGTGCAGCCACCGCTACCAGCTGTGACGGAAAAGGCCGCGATGCCGCCGCTTAACGGAAATGGAAGCGATCATGATGTGTGGTTCGAACAGTCCGGCAACGTGACCTCGCTGGTAGTTCCTCTGCGCATTCCCGTGCCATTCTTCAGGAAGAACGGCCATATCCTGCCGGAGGCTGGCCCGATCCAGCCGGCCACGGCACCAGTCGCCGGTCCCGTGAACGGAGCGCGCATCGGCCTGCTCACGGGTCGACCGATGGAGTCCGTGCATATCGACCAATCCACCTTGGGATCGCGGTCCGGCTACAAACCGAACTTCATCGGCGCCGGAAAATTCTCGGTGCCGTTGCCGAAGATCCCGGCCTCCCTGAAATCCAGGATCGCTACGCTGAAATCGAATCCTTCGAAATCCGAACTGAAGTACTTCAACTATAGCGTCGTCATGAACAAGGTGCGCAAGCTCGCCTTCTTCACCGCCGTTAACATCGACGGCGGCGCGCAGCAGGATGTCGGCAAGCGCGAGGGCGATTCCTGGCTGCGCGACCCGCGGATCGACAAAGACTTCCAGGTCGGCAATGAGTTCTATGGCAAGCAATCGACGTTCGAAGCCGACCGGAGCGCTAATCCGTTCGATCGCGGGCATCTGGTCCGCCGCCTCGACGCAACCTGGGGCAATAGCGTCGATCAGGCCAAGGAGCACGGCGACGATTCCTTCCACTTCACCAATTGCTGCCCGCAGTTCTGGTCGTTCAACCAAGGCAAGCAATTATGGGCAGGGCTCGAGGACTACACGCGCGACGAGCTGCTGAAACGGCGGGAAAAGGGCGTGGTCATCACCGGACCGATCTTCGATGGTCCCGATGCCGACGGTGCCGATCTGCCCGATCCGGCGGGCAGACCGCACAAGGACCCGGTCTTCGGTGGCTTGGCGATCCCGAAATATTTCTGGAAGATACTGGTCAGCAAGGGTAACGGCCGCCTCAAGGCGGCGGCGTTCATTGTCAGCCAACGTCATCTGATCATGGATATCGACCGCATCCACGACGCGGAGAAGCTTTCTGCTGAGGACGTCGAGGTCTTCCAGGTCTCGATCTCCGACATCGCGAAACTCACCAAGCTCGACTTCGGCAAGCTGGCGCAGGCCGATTCCCACGAAGCAACCGGAGTGGGCCCGCGCCTGATCCAAACCTTCGACGACATCAGAATTTAGCCAGTTGAGATATCAGGCGGCGATGACCTCGCCGCTATTTTCCAGGCAAGCGGCAAACCCCTGCAGGGCGCTGTATTGATGAGCCGTGCGACGGGTGATGAAAAGCGTCTCGACGCGTGCCTGCGCCGGGTTCAGCGTGTGGACGTTGACCGTGTCGTTCCGCCCGACGACGGCGCGCGGCAGCAGCGTGACGCCCATGTCGGCGGCGACGCAGCCGATCATGCCGTCGAGCGTGCCGAGTTCGAACCGGGCGGAAGACGGCCAGCCGAATTCCGAAAACACCTGTTCGAGCCGCTGCCGGTAAGTACAGCCGGTGCGGAACACCAGCGCGGTCGGTCCAGATTCCGGCGTGCCCGCGCGTAACGCGCCGAGGCTCTGCCAGCGCCGTGCCGTGACCAGCACCAGTTCTTCGCGGAAGGCAACCGTCGCGTCGAGTTCGGCATGCTCGATCGGACCGGCAACGAAGGCGCCATCGAACGTGCCGTTGAGCACGCCGGCCACGAGGTCAGCCGTTGTCGAGGTCCGCAGGCTCAATTGCACCGCCGGAAAGCGGCGATGGAATTCAGCAAGCAAAGAGGGCAGGCGTACCGCGGCCGTCGTCTCCATCGAGCCAATCGAAAGCGGCCCCTTCGGCTCGCCATCGTCGCGCGCGGCCAGCACCGCCTCGCGCGACAGCGCCGCCATCCGGTCGGCATAGGGAAGCAGGCGGCGGCCGGCGCCGGTCAGCGTCATGCCGCGGCTGTGCCGTTCGAACAACGTGGTGCCGATCTCGGCTTCCAGCGCCTTCACGCGCTGAGTGACGTTGGACTGCACGGTGTTGAGTTCGTCCGCGGCGCGGGTGATGCCGCCGAGCCGGGCCACGGCCGAGAAGGTGACGAGATCGCTCAGCTCCATGGCAGCTCCGTTTCTTTCTAGAGATGGGAGAATTCTATAGTATTCATTTTTGGAGAATGATAGTCCGGCCTAGACTGCCTGTCTAGTTTGCAGGGAATGGGCATGCCGATCTCCACGCCATTGACCGCCCGTCTGGGCATCCAGCATCCGATCCTGTCGGCGCCGATGGATGTGATTGCGGGCGCGCGCCTAACGTCAGCCGTCAGCGCTGCCGGCGGGTTCGGCATTCTCGGCGGCGGCTATGGCGACCGGGCGTGGTTGGAGCAGGAGGCGGCCAAGCTCGCCGATGTCTCCGATCCCTTCGGCATTGGCTTCATCACCTGGAGCCTTGCGAAGCAGCCGGCGCTACTGGATGTCGCGCTTGAAGCCGGTCCGCGAGCGATCATGCTCTCGTTCGGCGATCCCACACCCTTCGCACCGCGCGTCAAATCATCGGGCGCGTTGTTGATCTGCCAGGTTCAGGACGAGGATATGGCGCGACAGGCGCTCGATGCAGACGCCGACATTCTGATCGCACAGGGAACGGAAGCTGGCGGCCATGGCGCCTCGCGCACCACGATCGACATTGTGCCGGCGATTGTTGATCTGGCGGCCGGCCGGGTGCCAGTCGCAGCAGCAGGCGGGATAGCCGACGGCCGCGGGCTTGCGGCGATGATGATGCTGGGCGCTTCCGGCGTGCTGCTCGGCACCCGCTTTTATGCGAGCCAGGAATGCGACGGCGCGGACGAAGCCAAGCGGCGCATCTGTACCGCAACCAGCGGCAACAGCGTCCGCGGCATCATTTTCGATCTCTCGCGCAACAATGTCTGGCCGGCGCCGTTTACCGGCCGCTGCTTGATCAATGATCATGCGCGACGCTGGATGGGACGAGAGGTCGAACTGATGCAGAATATCAAAGCGGTCGCTGCCGAATATGCGGCGGCGAGAGCGGCGGGCAATTTCGATATCGCTGCCGTCATCGCGGGCGAAGCCGTCGGGCTGATTCACGATATCCCGCCGGCCGGCGAGATCGTTGAAAGGATCGTCACCGAGGCGGAGCAGATATTGGGCGGGCGGCGTAACTCGACGATCACTTCTTCTTTCCCTTCTCCCCTTGTGGGAGAAGGTGGCGCGGACATAATCCGCGCCGGATGAGGGGTTTGTCTCCGCGGACACAAACCCCTCACCCGTCTCGAATGAGCTTCGCTCATTCGAGACGCCCTCTCCCACAAGGGGAGAGGGGGATGCAGCAGCCGAGCAATATAACTAGCGAGCACAACCATGTGGCCAGATCGCCGGATCATCGACCTCTTCAAGACCGAATTTCCGATCGTGCAGGCGCCGATGGCTGGCGCCGTGGACGCCGAGCTCGTGATCGCCGCAGCCGAGGGTGGGGCGCTCGGCTCGCTGCCGTGTGCGATGATTTCGGCCGAAAAAGCACGCGAGCAGGTCAACATCATCCGCCAGCGCGTCTCGACGCCGCTCAACATGAACTTCTTCTGTCACAAGCCGGTCGATGCCGATCCCGCGCGCGAGGCCGGATGGAAGTCGCGGCTTGGCTCTTATTACAAGGAATTGGGTATCGATCCTGCCGCGCCCATCAGCGCCGCCAACCGTGCGCCGTTCGACGAGGCGATGTGTGCGGTGGTGGAAGAACTGAAGCCGGAAATCGTCAGCTTCCATTTCGGCCTGCCGGACCCGGCGCTGGTCAAGCGCGTCAAGGCGGCGGGCTGCATCGTGATGTCCTCGGCAACCATCGTGAAGGAAGCAATCTGGCTGGAGGAGAACGGCGCCGACGTCATCATTGCGCAAGGTGCGGAAGCCGGCGGCCACCGCGGCATGTTCCTGACCGACAATATCGCCCAGCAGCTCGGCACGTTTGCGCTGGTGCCGCAGGTAGTCGACGCAGTGAAAGTGCCTGTTGTCGCAGCCGGCGGCATCGCCGACGGGCGCTGCATTGCGGCGGCTTTCGCGCTCGGCGCGTCCGGCGTGCAGATCGGCAGCGCCTATCTGCGCTGTCCGGAGTCCAAGGTGATCGGACCCGCGCGCACGGCGCTGGCCCAGGCGCATGATGATTCCACCGTCATCACCAATGTCATGACCGGCCGTCCTGCGCGTGGCGTTGCCAATCGTGTCATGCGCGAGGTCGGACCGATCTCGCCAGATGCGCCGGCATACCCGCATGCCGCAACCGCACTCGGGCCGCTGAAGGCCGCGGCCGAAAAGCTCGGCAAGGTCGATTTCACCAATCTGTGGGCCGGGCAGGCGGTGCGGATGGGCCGCGAAATGCCGGCGGCGGAATTGACCCGTTCGCTCGCGGGGGCTGCGCTGGCGCGGTTCGGGGCGCTAAGCGGATAAATCCCATTCGCTGCTCAGTGCGCCGGCTCGTCGCGCCTGACGTCCAGGTGCTCCGCGGCCAGCGAACGGTAATGTGCTGCCATCTCCTTGTAGTGCTGCCTGGAGATGGGATCGGTCGCATTTTCGGCGCGGCGTTCGAACATCTCCGCCTTTTCCCGCAGGATTTTAGCCTGGGAGATTTTAGCCTGGGACATGGCTCTCCTCCCGTTTGGGTCAGGTTAAGCAGGCGAGGTAGACGATCGCGACGCCGAGAACGGTCCCGATGGACCAGAGGGCGGATCCCAGCTTTCCGATCCGGCGCGGTCATTTTCGATGGTCGACATGACACGGCCTCTCGATGTTCCGGCCGCGACTATATCCCCGACTGTTTCAGGACTACGTCAATCGGTAAAAATGGTTTCGTCGGGGCGCTTTTGCGCAAGAAATCTGCGCTTCGCACACGAAATCTTGTGCATCACTGCAAGGGCGACCGAAAGGGCCTGCGAGCGCCTGTTCCCGCGGTTGCGGCGCAAAAGCGGCCTCTGCTATACGGCGGGTGCGAATTCCCCGTTTGAGGCTTATATTTATGTCCGTTGATGCCGCCACCGTTCGCCGCATCGCGCATCTTGCGCGGATTGCGGTCACCGAGGCCGAGGTTCCCCATCTGCAGGGCGAGCTGAATGCCATGCTGGCTTTCGTGGAGCAGCTTTCGGAAGTGAACATCGACGGCGTTGAGCCGATGACCTCGGTGACGCCGATGGAAATGAAGAAACGGCCGGATGTGGTCAGTGACGGCGAGATTCCCGACGACATCGTCAGGAATGCGCCGGAGACGCAAAACCATTTCTTCCTGGTGCCGAAGGTGGTGGAGTAGAGCGTAGCGTTTTCGAGCGAAGTGGGTACCGGTTCGCGTGAAGAAAACGCGTCAAACAAAAGAGTCTTCCGATGTGTCTGCTCTGCGACGATGAAAAGGCCTATCAGGCCTATATGAACTATCTCGACGCGATGGAGCGGCAGGGCAAAGCCGCCGATCCCGACAAGGCGATGGATGCCGTCCTTGATCAGCTCGAGGCAGCTGACAAGGCGCGCGCCAACGATCCCGCCAACGACAAGACGCTTTCTCCGTTCTTCTGCAGCCCGATCAATAAATGACCGACCTGACATCTCTGACGATCGCGGAGGCCCGGGACGGCCTCGCGAGCAAGTCTTTCACCTCGCTTGAACTGACGGATGCGCATCTTGCCGCGATCGAAGCGGCGCGTTCGCTCAACGCCTTCGTGCTGGAAACGCCCGACCAGGCGCGTGCAATGGCGCGCGCGGTCGATGCGAAGATTGCCAAGGGCGAGGGTGGGCCGCTTGCCGGCATTCCGCTCGGCATCAAGGATCTGTTCGCAACGAAGGACGTGCGCACCACCGCGTGCTCAAAGATCCTCGGCAACTTCGTGCCGCCGTACGAATCGACCGTGACCTCGCAGCTCTGGCGCGATGGCGCCGTGATGCTCGGCAAGCTCAACAACGACGAATTCGCGATGGGCTCGTCGAACGAGACCTCGTGCTTCGGCCCGGTGGTCAATCCATGGCGGCGCGAGGGTTCCAACACCACACTGGTGCCGGGCGGCTCGTCCGGCGGATCGGCCTCCGCCGTGGCGGCGCTGCTCTGCATGGGCGCGACTGCGACCGATACCGGCGGTTCGATCCGCCAGCCTGCAGCGTTCACTGCGACCGTCGGCGTCAAGCCGACCTATGGGCGCTGCTCGCGCTGGGGCATCGTGGCGTTCGCGTCCTCCCTCGACCAGGCCGGTCCGATCGCGCGCACCGTGCGCGATTCCGCGATCCTGATGCGCTCGATGGCGGGCCACGATCCGAAGGACACGACCTCGGTCGACATCGGCGTGCCCGACTATGAAGCCGCGATCGGCAAGTCGGTGAAAGGGATGAAGATCGGTATCCCGAAAGAGTATCGCCTCGACGGCATGCCGGCGGAAATCGAAAAGCTCTGGACCGAAGGCGCGGGCTGGCTGAAGGCGGCCGGCGCCGAACTGGTCGAGGTGTCGCTGCCGCACACTAAATACGCGCTGCCGGCCTATTATATCGTCGCGCCGGCGGAAGCCTCGTCCAACCTCGCGCGCTACGATGGCGTACGCTATGGGCTGCGCGTGCCGGGCCGCAGCATAGGCGAGTTGTACGAGAACACCCGCGCGGAAGGGTTTGGGGATGAAGTGCGCCGCCGCGTCATGATCGGCACTTATGTGCTCTCGGCCGGCTATTACGATGCCTATTATCTGCGCGCGCAAAAAGTGCGCACGCTGATCAAGAAGGATTTTGAGGACTGCTTCGCCAAGGGCGTCAACGCGATCCTGACGCCGGCGACACCCTCGGCCGCTTTCGGCGTCGGCGAAAAGGGCGGCGCTGATCCGGTCGAAATGTATCTCAACGACATCTTTACGGTGACGGTGAACATGGCGGGGCTGCCGGGCATCGCCGTGCCGGCCGGCAAGGACGCGCAGGGACTGCCGCTTGGGCTGCAGTTGATCGGCCGTCCATTCGATGAGGAGACGCTGTTCTCGCTCGGCGAAGTCGTGGAGCAGGCGGCCGGCCGCTTCACGCCGCCGCGCTGGTGGTGATATGACGGATTTCCGCGCCAGCCTGACGGATGCCGCGCCAGCGCCGGGCCTGCAACCGCCGCTGGCCGCGTTGTGGTGGGCTGCCAAGGGCGACTGGGACCGGGCGCACAAGATCGTTCAGGACGAGAGCGATGCGAACGCCGCCTGGGTGCACGCCTATCTGCACCGGGTCGAAGGCGATCTCGGCAACGCCGGCTACTGGTACCGTCAGGCCGGCCAGCCGGTCGCGAAGGATTCTCTGGAAGCCGAATGGGAGCGGATCGTGGCCGCGCTGCTCGGGGGTGGAAAAGCATGAACGTGTCAATCAAACCCGGAAAACTGATCAAGGGCCAGACCGGCGACTGGGAAGTCGTGATCGGGATGGAGGTGCACGCCCAGGTCACCTCGAAATCAAAACTATTCTCCGGCGCCTCGACCGAATTCGGCGGCGAGCCGAACAGCCATGTGTCGCTGGTTGATGCCGCGATGCCGGGCATGCTGCCTGTCATCAACGAGGAATGCGTCAAGCAGGCTGTCAGAACCGGGCTCGGCCTCAACGCCAAGATCAACCTGCGCTCGGTGTTCGACCGCAAGAACTATTTCTATCCGGACTCGCCGCAGGGCTACCAGATCAGCCAGTACAAGTCGCCCGTGGTGGGCGAGGGCGAGATCGTGGTCGAACTCGACGGCGGCAGAACCGCCACCATCGGCATCGAGCGGCTGCATCTGGAGCAGGATGCCGCAAAGTTGCTGCACGACCAGTCGCCGACGATGTCCTATGTCGACCTCAACCGCTCCGGCGTGGCGCTGATGGAGATCGTGTCCAAGCCCGATATCCGCGATGCCGAGCAGGCCAAGGCCTATGTGACAAAACTTCGTTCGATCCTGCGCTATCTCGGCACCTGCGACGGCGACATGGAGAAGGGCTCGTTGCGCGCCGATGTGAACGTTTCCGTGCGAAAGCCGGGCGGGCCGCTCGGCACCCGCTGCGAAATCAAGAACATGAACTCGATCAACTTCATCGGCCAGGCGATCGAGTACGAGGCGCGGCGCCAGATCGAGATCATCGAGGATGGCGGCACGATCGACCAGGAGACGCGCCTGTTCGACCCCAACAAGGGCGAAACGCGATCGATGCGCTCCAAGGAAGAGGCGCACGACTATCGTTATTTCCCGGATCCCGACCTGCTGCCGCTCGAGTTCACGCAAGACTATGTCGATGAGCTCAAGGCGAAGCTGCCGGAACTGCCGGACCAGAAGAAGGCGCGTTTTATCGAGAGCCTCGGCCTGTCGCCCTACGACGCCGGCGTGTTGGTCGCCGAGCGCGAGAGCGCGGTCTTCTATGAGACCGTGCTGGCCGGTCTTGCCGATAAGGCACGCGACGGCAAGCTCGCAGCGAACTGGGTGATCAACGAGTTGTTCGGCCGTCTGAACAAGGAAGGCCGCGATATCGCGGCTTCACCGGTATCGGCGGCGCAGTTGGCCGCGATCGTTGGCCTGATCGGCGAGGGTACGATCTCCGGCAAGATCGCAAAGGACTTGTTCGAGATCGTTTGGACGGAAGGCGGCGACCCGCGCGAGCTGGTCGAAGCGCGCGGCATGAAGCAGGTCACCGATCTCGGTGCGATCGAGAAGGTCGTCGATGACATCATCGCCGCCAATCCGGACAAGGTCGCACAGGCGAAAGCCAAGCCGCAGCTCGCCGGCTGGTTCGTCGGCCAGGTGATGAAGCAGTCCGGCGGCAAGGCCAATCCGCAAGCTGTCAACGATCTGCTGAAGGCGAAGCTCGGCATCTGAAGCGTCCCGTAACGGGACGACTCCGTCGTTGATGGCGCCGCGATTGATGCGCGCGAGCGTGTTTCTATCGTCGATCGCGATCTAAAATTCACCCTCGCGCCCGATAGCGCAGTTGCGAATCGGTCTTCCGCGATTCGCAAAAAAGTTCGGTTTTGGCGAGCGGCGATGAGACGCCAACGCTGTGCCCACGAAAATTTTTTTATTGCCAAAATTTGCGACTCAGAGTCCGTGCACACGACTTTTTCACGGCACCAGTGAGTCGCGACGACATCGACTGCGCATCGAACGTGGTTTGCGCGAATTCAAGAAAGTGCTGCGGCACAGGCGCTTCTTGCAATCTTGACAAATGCCGATGGCGGTCGTTGCGGCACTTTTTGCATTGATGCGCGAGCATATCGTCGCGTCGCCGACTGCAGCGCTGCGCGCGCTCTCACATTGCCGCGTCAACACTTCCTTAAGCGGGACGCTGTTTTTTTGAATGTGTTGGTGTATTCGGGATGTAGTGCATCTCGATTCCCGAGTGCACGCAGCGACTAAGCCATCTCACTACATTAGGAGGGCAACATGGCCAAGAAAGCTAAGAAGGCGAAGAAAGCGAAGAGCGCAGTGAAGAAGACTGCGAAGAAGACCCGCAAGGTCGCCAAGAAGAAGAAGTAAGTTCGCTTCTTTGAAAATTGCCGGCGGCTCGATGCCGGCACGTCACCCGAGCCCCAAGACGAAACGCTGAAGGCTCTGGTCGACGAAAGAGGGTGTCGGCGAGACATCAGGTCAAACGGCTGGATCGTATTTCGGAAGAGCTTGCTCTTTCAAACCGGTCCGGCAGAAGAAACAGGTTTTCTTCGTTCGGTGCGGGTATCCTTAACTGCCCGCAATTTCACCGGGGCAAAAGCCCGGCTTGAAATCTGGTCCTGACGTGTTCGCCGACGCCCTCGTTCCCTTGGGGCGTAGTTGCCCCCGGAACGCCCGCTTTCGCCGGAGCACTCCGACAGCCCGCGCATCAGGCGCTCGGCACTGAAGTTTTCCAAGTTCACTTCATCATTCATAAACGCCGACTGTCCGGTTCCGCCTGTCGCGCCGGTTCAGGCGCGTTTCGGTGGCCGACCCGCCTTGAACTAGAGCATGATGTTTTTTGGTTGATCGATTTGGCCGCAGACGCACTTCACCTCTCCCGCTTGCGGGGGAGGTCGGCGCGAAGCGCCGGTGGGGGCTCTCTCCACTCGGGCAGTGTCGCCCGCGGAGATACCCCCACCCCAGCCCTCCCCCGCAAGCGGGAGAGGGAGCGCACCTTCTTCGTGGTCGCAATCAAACTCAATTTCATCATACTCTCCTGCATGGCCGCAGAGCTGCGCGACGCCTGGTCATCTGCTGGAACCGTCAACGCTCCAATCGGGTGACGGGTGATAATGACACTGGCATCCCCCGCAATGGTTATCGTTCCGCGAAACCGCAGGGTAAACCGACTTTCACGATCGGCCACTTCTCGCTGTGCCGCAGATACTTCTGCGATTCCGCGTTCGATGGCGCGAAGTGCCCGTTTACGCCCCGTTCATCGCAAACCTTAAACTGCCCTTCAAATTTGATCGGCCATGATCATCCCAACAACAGACCGGAAAACGGCGTTGGGGATGTTTCAACAGTGGACAGGGGCCGCGCTCGGGGGAGGGCGGCAAAATAAGAAGGGGAGCTACAGATGTTTCAGAGGCAGATCGATCTCGACACCGCAATTCCGGTGGAGGCGACCGCGATTCCGGACGTGCTGTTCGAGCGCGGCCTTTACTGGGCGAGCGGCCGTTCCGGCGTGGTCAATCTCGTCGCGGCCCACAAATGGTTCAATCTCGCCGCGCTGAAGGGACGCGCGGATGCGATCGCCATGCGCCGCGAGGTCGCCGCGATGATGTCGGATGCCGAAATCGCCACCGCACAGCGCGAGGCGCGTGCGTGGATGACGGCGCACTGAGGCCAGGTGCAGCCGGCATCAGGCCGGCGGCCCTCCTGTAGCAAGGCAGCACTTCTTGAACTTCTTGCCGCTCCCGCAGGGACATGGATAGTTACGGCCGACGTTACGCCAGGGGTTCCTGATCGGCTCGCTCGGATACGCGAATTCGGCCCACGGGGCTTCGTCGTCGCCATCTTCGAAGACGTCTTCGGCGCCGCGCGTCCAATCCAGCGCCACGAGTACATCCTCGATGTAACCGAGATTGTTTTGCGTGAACCGGTCAATGTCGTCGGGCGCGCGTTCGGCTTCGGCAATCTCGTCGTCGAACTCGGCGATCCATTCCTCGGGTATGCGCTCTTCGCGAAAGGCATTGTCGACGAGCGGCACCAGGTCGCGATTCCAAGCAGGGCGATCGCTTGCAGCCAACCCGCCCACGCCTGATCGCCGTCTCACGCCTGATCGCCGTCTTCGGCCGAGCGCTCTTCATAGAACCGAACAAGCAGGTCCCGAAAGCGATCGCGCGGGATGCGGCGCTCCCATGCAAGGAAAGTCGCCGCACCGAACAACGCTTCACGGATCAATCCATCGATTGAGCGATCGATGATTAGGGCGAACAGGGCGTCGTATCATCATCGAACACGCCAGTGACAATATTGGCCAGGCTTTCAATGACGATATCGCCGATGAGATCGTCGACGTCTTGAAAGGGCCGGCGCAGTAGCCGCAGGAGCGGCTGGCAGGCTTCCCGGTCGCGCGCTCCGCCCAGGATGTGAAGCCCGCGGAACAGCAGCAGGCTGTCATCGTCCGACAGAACTTCGCCATCCGCGGCCCGCAGCAGGACAGCGCGCAAGCTCGGCGCGGATTCTTCGATTCTCACCACGCACATGCCGACCGCGAAATCGGGCAGCTCCGACTCCGTCGCGACAGCATGAAGGTGTTCTTCGATCGGACCGAGTCGGGCGCTCCACCGCGCCGCGGATGCTGCAGATAGGATGCTCTCCCAACGGCAAGAGACGCTCGAACATCGCCGCAAATAGCGCAATGGTTATGGCAGAGGGAGGAGGAAGGGAAGGGCAGCCCCGCGGTCGCTTGCTTCGCGATCAGCGCCGATACTCCACACGGGGTTACAGTCTCCCCGCGCTCCTGTGGAGCTTCGGGAGACACCCTGTCGGCCTTCGGGTGGCCGAAGCCCGCGAGGGCGTGCGGCCCGCCGTCGCTGCTTCGCGTCTTTGGCGCGGCACCCGCCGTCATTTGCGCTTCACCGCGGCATGCCACGCCGAAGCGCAAGCGAAGGCAGGTGGCGGAGCCGGAGGGATTCGAACCCTCGATAGGGCTTTACAACCCTATAACGGTTTAGCAAACCGCCGCCTTCAGCCACTCGGCCACAGCTCCATGAGGGCGGATATGCCCGACGCGAGGGCGGGCCGCAAGCGGCAGATTCAGGTTACGCCGGGGCCATTTGGTGGCGGTGCCGCCGCCAGCGTTCCTGCCGTGTCGATCCCGCATCCCGCGGAGCAGGTGACGCCGCTCTTTTTCAAGGCTTCGCATTCGATTCGGCGTCGGCATGCAGCCTTGACTAAGTGGCTTGGGAAGCAGGCGCTTCAAATTCAGATATAAAGCGTCACCTTCGCTCCGTAGCGAAATGCATCTCGATCCTGGGGCTTTTGCATTTCCTCGCGTGCTGGTTCCCTGGGGATCGCCGGCCGAAACGGGCCAATGACGGCGAGGGCGCCAGCCTCAGACTTATATACTTGTCATCTATACTCGTCATCGCTGTCGTGACTCTCGCCCAAACCGGCTGCCGCGTCGCCTTCTCTTATGCGTTTTGTTCGATGGATGCGGCGAATCCCGCCGTTCGATTCGACGCGATGGGGATGCCTAGAAGGGGGAAAGCCGCTTGCTGCGCTGCGCGCACAACGATTCACGTGTCAAATAGAACTAATCAAAAATATCTATCAGAAACAAAGGCTTGCAGAAAAACTTCGATCACAAACGCGTGTTATTTGTGCAACACCCTTCGGAAAAGGGGCGGGGTAGGGCCGTTCTGAGCGGTTCCTTTGTTGCGTGTGCAGACGTCCTCGGTAATTGTGATCGGGCGACGGAGGGGGGCATCCCGAGGTCGTCCCGTTTTAGGTGGTTCGCTTAAGTCCCTCGCGTTCATGCGGGAGTGTCCGAAGGCGCGAAGCGACTAAGCGGGTTTCAGGGGACAAGGGAACCAACCTTAGGGTGATTCACCCAGCGGATCCGGAACCTTCCCTACAGAGCAACTTGGAGGTTTAATATGAAGATGGTTAAGAGCCTAATTCTCGGCTCAGCGGCGGGTCTGATCGCCATGAGCGGGGCGCAGGCGGCCGATCTTCCCGTCAAGGCCAAAGCGGTCGAGTACGTGAGGATCTGCTCCCTGTATGGTGCTGGTTTCTGGTATATCCCGGGCACCGACACCTGCATGAAGATCGGTGGTTATCTGCGCGTCGACACCACGTTCAACGCTGCCGGCACCCAGGGTCAGCCGGAGTGGAGCGGCGACGCCGGCCAGGGCAACCGCTACGTTCACAACTTCTTCACCCGTTCTCGTCTGGCGCTGACGGTTGATACCCGCACCGCCACCGAATACGGCGTCGTCCGTACCTTCGGTCAGGGTGACTTCACGTTCGATACATTTGGCGGCAGTACCAATCCGACCACCCTCTCCCCCATCGGCGCTTTCACCTCGAGCCAGCTTCATAGCGCTGGTGGCGGCTATGTCGCGGTTGAGTTCGCGTTCATCCAGTTCGCCGGGTTCACCTTCGGTAAGTCTGCTTCGGCCTTCGCAACGCCGTGGCATGGTTATCCGGGCAACAACACCTCGTTCCTGCTCGGCGGTCATGACACTGTGACCGGTGTGAACAACATCCAGTACACCGCGCAGTTCGGCAACGGCGTGTCGGCCACCATCGGTCTTGATGATCCGGTCGTGTTCCACCGCACCACGCTGGCCAACCTGACCACCGTGAACGCGTTCGCCGCGGGCACCCAGGGCTACGGCGGAGTTTTCACGCCTGATATCGTCGCCAACATCCGCGTCGATCAGGCCTGGGGTCTCTTCCAACTGTCAGGTTCGTTGCATGAGAACCGCGCGGCCTACAATGCGATCAGCGGTACTCCTGGCGCAGAAGTTACCGGTCACCCCGACACCAAGTGGGGCGGTTCGGTGATGGCTGCCTTGCAGATCAAGAACCTTCCGACGGGTGCCGGCGACGACATCAAGTTGGACGCGACTTGGGCCAAGGGTCACACCAAGCAGGTGATCTCCACCAGCGGTGGTTCGCCGAGCTTCTTGATGTACGGCGATACCGGTCTTGCCGGCGCTTATCAGAGCATTGGCTTCGGTGCGACCACGGATTCGACCTTCCTCCCGACTGCTTTCGGTGGCGATGGCAATATCCATCTCACGACAGCTTATGGTGTTCGCGGCGCGTTCAACCACAACTGGAGCCCCTATTGGTCATCCAGCTTGTTCGGCAGCTACGCTGCAGTTCGGTATGATGACGTTTCGGCTGCTGCCATCTGTGGTCGGATTGGCCACATCCCAGTCGCTGGCACGGGTTATTCCTGCAATCCGGACTTCAACACCGCCCAGCTCGGTCTCATCACCCGCTGGACTCCCGTCAAGAACCTGACGTTCTCGGCTGAAGTCGGCTGGTTCCACCTCGACCAGAAGTTCACGGGGGCAGCCCTCTTCGCCGCCAACCAAGCGAAGCCGGCCGCTGTCTACGAGTTCAAGGACCAGGACACGGTGTACCTGAACGTTCGCGCTCAGCGTAACTTCTGATCCCGATCGTCTGACACTTCTCTAGGAGAGCCCCCGGCAGGAAACTGCCGGGGGTTTTTCGTTGTTCGAATTGGGCAAGGTGGAGCCGCTGCCTTTCGGGCGCTTCCAGCGCAATTCGAACGGCGGCTGCCACGCCGCAGGCTCGGTTCTGCGGGCATGGTTCGATTTCGACTAAGTCTTGGTGTCGCCTGAAAATTGCTATTCGACGCTGGCGCCGCGGTGCAGGTCGGCTTCAATCTGAAGCTTGGTCCCGCCGCCGAACCGCGCGCGATAGACCTGCAGATTCTCCATGATCCGCTGCACGTAATTCCGCGTCTCGGAGAACGGGATTTGCTCGACCCAATCGACCGCGTCGACCTTGGGATCGCGCGGATCGCCGTAGCGCTCGATCCACTTTTTGACGCTGCCGCGACCGGCATTGTAGCCGGCGAAGGTCAGAATGTAGGAGCCGCGATAGTCCTCGAGCAGCCCGCCGAGCTCGGCGGCGCCAAGCATGGCGTTATAGACGGAGTCCGTCTTCATCCGATTGAGGTCGAAGCTGACGCCGGCCCGCTTGCAGACATAGCGCCCGGCGTCCGGCGTCACCTGCATCAGCCCGTAGGCCTGGGCTGGTGAGACCACGGCCGGATTGAAGGCGCTTTCCTGCCGCGCGATCGAATAGATGATGCTGGGCTCGACCTCAGGGCCTATCTGCTTGAACCGCGGAATGCCGATGACGGGATAGGCGTAGACGTCGAACGGCAGGCCGCGATTAAGCGCGGCCTTGCCGAGCAGCAGCATGCCGCGGGCATCGCCGTGGCGCGAGGTGAGCTCGCCCAGGCCTACCAGGGCTTCGGGATCGCCGTTCTCGCCCATGTCGGCGAATATCGGGATCGCGAGTTCGCGCTCGTCGAGGTCATACAGCAACTGCACCGCGCGAACGATCTCGAATCGCTCGGCGCCGCGGCCCCGGGCGCTTGGGGCGCCATTCAACTGAAGCTGCGGCAGGCCAAGCTTGGCGCGGGCGAGCTGACCATAATAGCTGGTCGATTGTTCGGCGGCGCGGCCGTACGCCGCGCGGGCCTCTTGCGCGCGGCCGGCCGCTTCCGCCGCGCGGCCTTGCCAGTAGCCGGCGCGCGCCAATGCAGTCGGGTTCGCGCTGCCGACGCCGATGCGCGCGAAGTGCTGGGCTGCGACCGCTGGATCTTTCAGGAACCGCAGCGCAATCCAGCCGGCGGTGAATTCCTGCTCGGTCTTGTAGATGTCGCGCGTCGGCAGCGCCGCATCCCGCGCGATGAGATACGCGGTGCGATGCTCGCCGACATCAAGCATCTTGCGCGCCAGCAAGCGCCGCTCGATCCACCATTCGTTGAGATTGTGCAGGCGGTTCGGGTCTTTCGGCGCGCTCAGCATGAGCTGTGCGGCCTCATTGAACTTCTCTTCGCGGCGAAGAAGCTGGATTTTTGCGAAGATGTAGCCGGTTTCGCCGTGCAATTCGCGCGGCACCGCCTCGAGCAGCGCCCTAAGGTTGGAGGACTTCTTGTTGGCCGCGATCCGCGCTTTGGCAAGCGCCACATGGCCTGAGCCGAGCCGTTTGGCGGCGCGCATGCCGCCGGTTTCCTGCTCAGTGCCGTAAAGCAGCGACTCCATCCGTGCCTTGTGGTCGCCCGCCGTCAGCAGCGCGCCGAACATATCGAGCGCGGCGTTCTCGGTATCCTCGGACATGCCGTCGTGACGCCAGGCCTCGCGAACCAGCCGTTCGGCATTGGCGCGATCGCCGCGCGCGAGCATCACCTTCGCCAGCGCGAACTTGCCCTTGCCCGAGATTGGCGACTCGTTCTCGAACCACGACCAAACGGTCGAATCGTCGCGGCGGTCATCCCACAGCGCGGCCTCGATGCGCCGGCGCAGGAAAGTCTGCGACGGCCAACTCGGATTGGCTGAAACGAACGCACGGTAGCGCTCGACCGAGGCGTTGTTGTTATCGCTGCGCAGGATCAGCCATTCCGCGAGCTTGCGGGCGACCGGATCCGAGATCGTGGCTTGCACCTGCGTTGCATCGCCGGGCTTCTGCTTCCGCACCAATTCGATGACGTTCTCCAGCGCGTCCTTGTCGGCCTGAGACGTCGAGGAGGTCGCGGCCACGGCGGCTGGGGCGTGTCTGCGCGCGGGCGGTGCGACAGCATGCTGGCGGGTCGCAGGCGCCAGAACAGGCGGCGGCGGGGCCGGCGCTGCATGCGCCTGCGCAGTCGGTGCAGCCGGGGCGGCGGTATTCGCCGTCGGCGCGGACTTGGGAACGACGTTGCGGGCAATCGGTCGCGGCTTCGGCAGGGGAACCTTTGGCTTGGCCCAGCTTTCCAGAGGGAAGGAAGTCAGTCCGACCGCCAGCGCCAAGCTTGTGGCCAGAGCGGTCGATCGCAACGCGGCGGCGCGGGCGGAAGGGATCACGGCTTTCCTCTGCGGCGGCGAATCATTCAATCGCTCCAGCCCTATTTTGATTGAATATGTGGACAAAATGCTAAAAACGTCGCGGTGGACCTGTTTGCGCCATCACCGCGGCAAAATCGCGGCCATCGGCCTTCGAGAAGGCAGATGGCGGCGCGAGCCAAGAAAGAGCGTCGGAACAAAGCGCTAGCGCCTTATGCACGGCCCTTTCGCCTGATCGCCAGACCCGATATGAATTGAAATCCAGTTCCGGTCGTGCCGTTTCTTAAGCGTTTGGAGGAAGTCCATGGCAGCCAAGACAAAATTCCGGGGGTCGTTCACCGCCTTGGTCACGCCATTCAAGAACGGTTCGCTCGACGAGGCCGCCTTCCGTGGCCTGGTGAGCTGGCAAATCGCCGAAGGCACCCACGGTCTGGTCCCGGTGGGAACGACCGGTGAAAGCCCGACGCTGAGTCATGACGAGCACAAGCGCGTGGTCGAATGGTGCATCGACGAGGCCAAGGGCAAGGTGCCGGTGATTGCGGGCGCGGGCTCCAACTCGACCAAGGAAGCGGTCGAGCTCGCCGAGCACGCGGAGAAGGCGGGAGCAGATGCGGTGCTGGTGGTGACGCCGTACTACAACAAGCCCACCCAGGAAGGCATGTACCAGCACTTCAAGACGATCAACGATGCGATCGGGATTCCGATCATCATCTACAATATTCCCGGCCGTTCCGTGATCGACATGTCGGTCGAGACCATGACGCGCCTGTTCGCCCTGAAGAACATCGCCGGCGTGAAGGATGCGACCGCCAGCATGGTGCGGGTATCGCAGCAGCGCGCCGCGATGGGCGAGGACTTCAATCAGTTGTCGGGCGAGGACGCCACCATCCTCGGCTACATGGCGCATGGCGGCCATGGCTGCATCTCGGTCACATCAAACGTCGCGCCGCGGCTGTGCTCGGAATTCCACGCGGCATGGCAGAAGGGCGATCACGCCACCGCGCTCAAGCTGCACGACAAGCTGATGCCGCTGCACAACAACCTCTTCATCGAAAGCAATCCGGCGCCGGTGAAATACGCGCTCTCGCTGCTCGGCAAGATCGACGAGAAGCTGCGGCTGCCGATGGTGCCGGTTACCGAGCCGACGCGCCTCGCCGTGCGCAGCGCCATGGTCCATGCCGGCCTGATCAACTAGATCGGTTCCGCTTCGCCCGAAGAACGAAGAGGGGAATCCAACGTGCTGAAGGAATTCCGCGAATTCGCGATGAAGGGTAACGTCGTCGACCTCGCGGTTGGCGTGATCATCGGTGCGGCCTTCGGCGCCATCGTGACCTCGCTGGTTGGCGACGTCATCATGCCGGTCATCGGAGCTATCACCGGCGGTCTCGATTTCTCCAATTACTTCACGCCGTTGTCGAAGGCGGTGACCGCCAACAATCTGGCGGATGCCAAAAAGCAAGGCGCGGTGTTGGCTTGGGGCAATTTCCTGACTCTGACGCTGAACTTCCTCATCATCGCTTTCGTGCTGTTCGTGGTCATTCGCGCCATGAACAAGCTGAAGCGCAAGAACGAGACAGCACCCGCGCCGCCGAAGCCGACCCGCCAGGAAGAACTGCTGACCGAGATCCGCGATCTCCTCAAGAAGAGCTAACGTGGCAGACAAGAACGAGCGCCCGATCAAGGTTGTCGCCGAAAACCGCAAGGCCCGATTCAATTACGCGATCGAGGACACGGTTGAGGCCGGTATTGCGCTGACCGGCACCGAAGTGAAGTCGATCCGCAATGGCAAGACCACCATTGCGGAGTCCTATGCGGATTCCAAGGACGGCGAGATCTGGCTGATCAACGCCAATATTCCGGAGTATCTGCAGGCCAACCGCTTCAACCACGAGCCAAAACGGCCGCGCAAATTGCTGCTGCACCGAAAGCAGATCAACAGGCTGATGGGCGCGGTCGATCGCGAAGGCATGACGCTGATTCCGCTAAAACTCTATTTCAACGAGCGCGGTCGCGCCAAGTTGTTGCTGGCGATCGCCAAAGGCAAGAAGCTGCACGACAAGCGCGAGAGCGAAAAGAAGCGCGACTGGGGCCGGGAAAAAGGCCGCCTGATGCGGGCGCGAGGATAGGCGGTATATGTCTATCCGTCATTGCGAGCGAAGCGAAGCAATCCATTGGGCCTCAAGGAAGTATGGATTGCTTCGTCGCTTTCGCTCCTCGCAATGACGGCGGAAGCAGAGGGGTTTGAGATGAACCAGAAAAACCTGCTCGAAGTCGACTGGAGTAATATCCCCCCGCCGGTCGACGACGGCGCGGCGGCGCATCTCGTCGGCATGGCGCTTCCGCCGGTCACGCTGCTGGCCACCGACGACAGTTCGGTGATGCTATCGGCGCTTCCCGGCCGCACCGTGGTGTTCGCCTATCCCCGCACCGGCTCGCCGGGCAAGATCAGCCTGGTCGACGACTGGGACATGATTCCCGGCGCGCGCGGCTGCACGCCGCAAACCTGCTCGTTCCGCGATCTGTTTGCGGAGTTGAAAGCGGCCGGCACCAGGCAGGTGTTCGGCCTATCGACCCAGGACAACGTCTACCAGACCGAGATGGCGTCACGGCTGCATTTGCCGTTTCCGGTTCTGTCGGATGAAAAGCTTAAGCTCACCCGCGCCCTGAACTTGCCGACGATGGAGGTAGCGGGACTGACGTTGATCAAGCGGCTGGCGCTGATCGTCGATGACGGGCGCATTGCCCACGTGTTCTATCCGGTTTTCCCGCCCGACCGGAACGCCGCCGACGTACTGGCATGGCTGAAGGAAAATCCTGGTTAAATTGTAGGGCGGGCAAAGCCAACGGGTCGCGCAGTGCGCGCCCGATGACAGGCTCCGCGTGCCCACCATCCAGATCACCGACGCCAATGGTGGGCACGCTGCGCTTTGCCCACCCTACATTTCTGTTTGACCTCATCCTCAGGAGCCGCGCAGCGGCGTCTCGAAGGATGAATGGCACCGGCGGGGGCCTCGTGGTTGGAGACGGCGCAGAGTCTGTCATCGGGCCGCGCTACGCGCGGACCCGTTGGCGCCTCCTCACCATGAGGGTTGAATGGTATCTATGCCCCCAAATCCTTCCGCACCTTCGCAAACACCTCGCGAAACATTTTCGGCGTCAGCACCCCGGTATTGGTGTTGTAGCGCGAGCAATGATAGCTGTCGTAGAGCTTGATGGCGCCGGCCTCATGCACGGCGCCGTGCGCAAAGGGGGCGGCGCCATTGCGCAGGCTGAGTGCCTTCAATGTCGATTCATGGGCGATCCGCCCGAGCGCGACGATGGCGCGAAGTCTGGGCATCGTGCCAATGGTCGCGCTGAGAAATTGCCGGCAGGTGTTGATCTCGACCGGCAATGGCTTGTTTTGTGGTGGCACGCAACGCACCGCGTTGCTGATCCGGCAGTCGACGAGCTTCAGTCCGTCGTCCGGTCGCGCCTGATAGACGCCCTTCGCAAAGCCGTATTCCAGCAAGGTCGCGTACAGGAGATCGCCGGCGTAGTCGCCGGTGAACGGGCGTCCGGTCCGGTTGGCTCCCTGCAGGCCCGGCGCCAGCCCGACGATCAACAGTTGCGCGGAGGCATCGCCAAACGAAGCGACCGGCGAGTTGTGCCAACCCGGCTCGCGGGCACGTGCCTGCGCGCGGAATTCGGCGAGCCTCGGGCAGAGCGGGCAATTGCGGTCGGGTTCGGCAGCAGCAGGAGCGGGGAGATTAGCCATCTATCCTTCGAGCGAACTTCAGTCACGGACCTGATCCGGGATCGATACCGGTTCGCGTCAGATGCGCGCGCCAAAACAAAAAGCCCCGGTTCTGTTTTCAATCAGAACCGAGGCTCTAGCAGTGTACTGGCTCATGCTCAATCGTCGAAATCGTCGTCGCCGGCTCGTGGCGCCACGGTGGTCGCGCGCTGCAGGAATTGCGGCGAGTGGTGGCGCGGCTCGCGCGGGGCAGGACGCTCGGAGGGATCGCGGCCCAGCTTTGATTGCAGCTCGACAAGGTCGGTGAAGACGTCAGCCTGGCGGCGCAGTTCGTCGGCGATCATCGGCGGCTGGCTTGAAATGGTCGAAACGACCGTAACGCGAACGCCGCGACGCTGCACCGCTTCCACCAGCGAGCGGAAATCGCCGTCGCCCGAAAACAACACGATCTGATCAACATGCTCGGCGAGCTCCATGGCATCGACGGCAAGCTCGATATCCATGTTGCCTTTCACCTTGCGGCGGCCGGATGCGTCGATGAATTCCTTCGTTGCCTTGGTGACAACGGTGTAGCCGTTGTAGTCGAGCCAGTCGATCAGTGGACGGATCGAGGAGTATTCCTGATCTTCGATGATTGCCGTGTAGTAGAACGCACGCAACAGCGTCCCTCGGCTCTGGAATTCCTTAAGAAGGCGCTTGTAATCGATGTCGAAGCCGAGCGTCTTGGCCGTTGCGTAAAGGTTGGCGCCATCGATGAAGAGCGCAATCTTGTTGGAAGCTGGTGACATCAAATGGTTCTCACGTTGTTGTTAGCTTTTCTAGCGCAGCGGCCAATGACCGCGCGCACTTTCTAGGTCTGTTGCCTAAAGTTCGGTGAATCGTGCCCCACGACAGTCACCACTGCAATTATGGTGAGGCGAGGGCGAAAAACCTATACTTTTGACAGTGCAATCAAGAGATTTGCTTGTCCGGCACGGCAACCCCGCCGCGTCTGGACGCTCCGGCCTTCTGGTCCCAAGGTTTGGCGTATCAGAGCCCATTGGGAAGGCAAATCACAAATTTGGTCTTGCGAAACGCACCCTACCACTATAACTAGCGCCCATAACCGACATATTTGGCCCCATTTAACGGAGCGACAGTCTATGGCGCGCGTCACCGTGGAAGATTGCATTGACAAGGTCGACAACCGGTTCGACCTGGTCCTGCTGGCGGCGCATCGCGCCCGTATGATTTCGTCCGGTTCGCAACTGACGGTTGATCGCGATAACGACAAAAACCCGGTCGTTTCGCTGCGGGAAATCGCCGAATCCACTATTTCCCCGGAAGACCTCCGCGAGGAACTGGTTCATTCCCTGCAGAAATTCGTCGAGGTCGACGAGCCTGAGCCCGATACCGTGCCTTTGATCGGCTCGGCCGGCGCCAGCGTGGATGCCGACGACACCGAGGTCGCGGTCGAGCGCATGACCGAGGAAGAGCTCCTCAAGGGGCTGGAAGGCCTGGCGCCGCCGGAAGAGCAGCCCGAAGAGGACGAGTAGGCCGGAACCTTCCGGTTCGTCCCGAACTCCCCGATCTGCCAAGGGCCCGGACGTCAGTCCGGGCCTTTGCTTTTGTTGACATTTTTGCGGTTACAATGCGTCCTTGGCCAGCGCGGCCGAAAACGGCTGACTCGCCGGGCCGATAGGCCAGCGGGTTGGGCGTTGGATGGCCGCAGGCCCAAGCGAAATTGAACCGTATCGCGGCCGGCGCGGCGTGCATCGCCGTTCGAAAACGCATTAGATACGTAACGGCGGGACCCGTCCGGGTCTGGTGGAAGAAGGTAGTGATGTGATGGCGTATTGGCGCCGCAGCTCCCGGCAAATGCAGGCCGCGACCGGCCAGGTCGCGGTTGCGCCGGGGTCGCCTGTGGCGGAGAAGCCGAAATCGCCGCGCTCGCGCATGATGCGGCAATACGACCTGGTCGAGCGCGTCCGCTCGTACAATCCGGATACCAACGAAGACCTGCTCAATCGCGCCTATGTTTACGCCATGAAGGCGCATGGCACGCAGACGCGCGCGTCCGGCGATCCGTATTTCTCGCATCCGCTCGAGGTCGCGGCGATCCTGACCAACCTCAAGCTCGATGACGCCACCATTGTCGCCGCGCTGCTGCACGACACCATCGAGGATACCGAGGCGACGCGCGCCGAGATCGACAATATCTTCGGCCACGAGATCGGCGCGCTGGTCGAAGGGCTCACCAAGCTGAAGCGGCTGGAGCTGGTCTCGCGCGAAGCCAAACAGGCCGAGAATCTGCGCAAGCTCTTGCTTGCGATCGCCGACGACGTTCGCGTGCTCCTGATCAAGTTCGCCGATCGCCTGCACAACATGCGCACGCTGGAATTCGTGCCGCACGCCTCGCGCCGCCGCATTGCCGAGGAGACGCTGGATATCTATGCGCCGCTCGCCGGCCGCATGGGTATGCATGAGATGCGCGAGGAACTGGAAGATCTGTCCTTCCACGTGCTCGATCCCGAAGCCTATGCGGTGGTGAAGCAGCGGCTCGACGCGCTTGCCGACCGCAACCGCAATCTTATCGGCGAGATTGAGAGCCAGCTCTCCAAGAACCTGCAGAAGAACGGGATCACTGCGCGCGTCTATGGCCGCCGCAAGCAGCCGTTCTCGATCTGGACCAAAATGGAGCGCAAGTCGGTCGGCTTCGAGCAACTGTCCGACATCTACGGCTTCCGCATTATCCTGAGCGACCTCGAGGCCTGCTACCGCGCGCTGGGCGTGGTGCACACCACTTGGCCGGTGGTGCCCGGACGCTTCAAGGACTACATTTCGACGCCAAAGCAGAACGACTACCGTTCGCTCCACACCACCGTGATCGGCCCCGGCAACCAGCGCGTCGAGCTGCAGATCCGTACCGAGGAAATGAACCAGGTTGCCGAGTTCGGCATCGCCGCGCATGCCTTCTACAAGGAAGGCATGGGCTCGCCGACCGAGCGGCTCAAGCACGAGTCGAACGCCTTTGCCTGGCTGCGCCATACTATCGGCATTCTCTCCGACAGTGCCAATCCGGAAGAGTTTCTGGAGCACACCAAGCTCGAATTGTTTCACGACCAGGTGTTCTGCTTCACCCCGAAGGGCAAACTGATCGCCCTGCCGCGGCAAGCCAATGTGATCGACTTCGCCTATGCCGTGCATACCGATGTCGGCAACTCGGCAGTCGGTTGCAAGATCAATGGCAAGTTCGCGCCGCTTTCGTCCGAATTGCAGAACGGCGACGAAGTCGAGGTTTTGACCTCGCAGGCGCAGTCGGCGCCGCCCTCGGCCTGGGAATCGCTCGCGGTCACCGGCAAGGCCCGCGCCGCGATCCGCCGCGCCACGCGTACCGCGGTGCGCGATCAATATGCGGGACTTGGCCGCCGCATCGTCGATCGCCTGTTTGCCCGCGCCAAGATCGAATACGCCGACGACAAGCTGAAGGGTGCGTTGCCACGGCTGGCGCGCGCCTCGATCGAGGACGTGATGGCCTCTGTCGGACGTGGTGAGCTGAAGGCCTCCGATGTCGCCCGCGCGATGTACCCGGACTACAAGGAAGAGCGGTTGGTGAAATACGGGGCCAAGAAGAGCCTCGCGGTGAAATTGAAGCTGAAGTCGCCGCCGCATCCGGCGCGGAGCGCCTCGGTGATCCCGGTGCGCGGGATCAATTCCGATTTGCCGGTGAAATTTGCGCCGAACGGCGGCGCGGTTCCGGGCGACCGCATCGTCGGCATCGTAACGCCGGGCGAGGGGATCACGATCTATCCGATCCAGTCGCCGGCGCTGAAGGATTTCGAGGAGGAGCCCGAGCGCTGGCTTGACGTGCGCTGGGACATCGACGAGACCATGCCGCAGCGTTTCCCGGCGCGGATCCTGGTGCACAACGTCAACGAGCCCGGCAGCCTCGCCCAGGTCGCCACCGTGATCGCCGAGCACGACGGCAATATCGACAATATCAGCATGTCGCGCCGCTCGCCCGATTTCACCGAGCTGACCATCGATCTCGAGGTCTATGACCTCAAGCATCTCAGTGCAATTATCGCTCAATTGCGTGCCAAGGCCGTCGTCGCCAAGGTCGAGCGCGTCAATGGGTAGCCTTTCACACGCCGCCGACCCTCACGGTGAGGAGGCGCACGCAGACAAGTTTACGCAGTCTGCGTATACTTGACTGCGCCGCCGTCTCGAACCATGAGGCCACAGTAGGGCCCGCATCCTTCGAGACGCGGCGAAGACGCCGCTCCTCAGTATGAGGGATCGTCCACCAGAGAATACCCGCGAGTCCCAACATGCCCGTTCCTTCGCTCCGCCTCGGCGTCAATGTTGACCACGTCGCCACCTTGCGCAACGCGCGGGGCGGCGAGCGGCCGGATCCGGTGCGCGCCGCGCTGTTGGCGATCGAGGCTGGCGCCGACGGTATTACCGCGCATTTGCGTGAGGACCGCCGCCACATCCGCGACAGCGACATGGCCCGGCTGAAGGCCGAAATATCAAAACCGCTGAATTTCGAGATGGCGGCAACGGAAGACATGCTGCGGATCTCGCTAGCGACAAAGCCCCACGCCGTGTGCCTGGTGCCGGAGCGCCGCGAGGAACTCACCACCGAGGGCGGATTGGACGTCGTCGGCCAGCACAATGCGTTGGCCCCATTCATCGCGCGGCTCAACGATGCCGGCATCCGGGTGTCGCTGTTCATCGCCGCCGACCCGCCGCAGATCGAGATGGCGGCCAAATTGCGCGCGCCGGTGATCGAGATCCACACCGGCGGCTGGTGCGACGCCGTGGTCGACGGCCATGCGGCAAAGGCCGAGGCGGAATGGCGGCGAATCGTTGAGGGTGCCGCATTGGCGCGCGCCGCGGGGCTGGAGGTCCATGCCGGCCACGGCCTCGACTACCAGACCGCGGAGACGATTTCAGCGCTGCCCGAGGTCGCCGAACTCAACATCGGCTATTTCATGATGGGGGAGGCCTTGTTCGTCGGCCTTGGCGAGACGGTGCGGCAGATGCGCTCCGCAATGGACCGCGGCCGCCAGAAAATCGCGGGCCGGCCATGATCATCGGCATCGGCTCCGACCTGGTTGACATCACAAGGGTTGCCAAGGTTATCGAGCGCCATGGCGACCGCTTTCTCGACCGCATCTTCACCGACACCGAGCGCGCCAAGGCGGCGCGCCGCGCCAATAGCGACAAAATGGTGGTCGCGACCTATGCCAAGCGATTCGCGGCCAAGGAGGCCTGTTCCAAGGCGCTCGGCACCGGCATCCGGCGTGGCGTCTGGTGGCGGGACATGGGGGTGGTGAACATGCCGGGGGGACGGCCGACCATGAAACTCACCGACGGCGCGCTGGCCCGGCTCGAAGCGCTGACGCCGGAGGGCTTCGAGGCGCGAATCGATCTGTCGATCACCGACGACTGGCCGCTGGCGCAGGCCTTCGTCATAATTTCGGCGGTCGCACCCGGCAAATCATGAGCCGCGCAGGCGTTTGCGCCGGGGAAGCGGCCAAAACTAAAAATCATTGATTTATCAATGGATTATGAAGTTTTGACAAGGCGCTTGATTGCGCGTCCACGAACAACCGTCTAAAACGCGGCAGCGACGAGTTCGAGCCAGGGCCGATTCCGGTTAGCGCCAGAATTGGCTCTCAATATCAGTTATCTAGACCATTTTCCTGACGCGAACGCATCGGGCGATTCGCGTGCGGAAAACGTTCTGCCACCGTGCGGGCTCGGGCTCGCGGGAATTGGGAAAGCGATGAGCGTGACATCCGGCACAAAATCTGAAAGCGGCTTGGGTGAAACCATCCGCGTCGTCATCCATGCTCTCCTGATCGCGCTCGTGATCCGCACCTTCCTGTTCCAGCCTTTCAACATCCCCTCGGGATCGATGAAGGCGACGCTTTTGGTCGGCGATTACCTGTTCGTCTCGAAATATTCCTACGGCTACAGCCACTATTCCATTCCACTGTCGCCGCCGCTGTTCTCGGGCCGCATCTTCGGCTCAGAGCCGAACCGCGGCGATATCGTCGTGTTCCGCCTGCCGAAGGACGACTCCACCGATTACATCAAGCGCGTGATCGGCTTGCCGGGCGACCGCATCCAGATGCGGGAAGGGCTGCTCTACATCAACGACAAGCCGGTCAAGCGCGAGCGGCTTTCCGACTTCATAGGCGAGGACCCCTGCGGCTCCGACGCCACCGCGCGCGTCAAGCGCTGGAAGGAAACGCTGCCGAACGGCGTCAGCTACGAATCGCTCGATTGCGTCGACAACGGTTTCTACGACAACACCAACGTCTACACCGTGCCCCCCGGCCACTTCTTCATGATGGGCGACAACCGCGACAACTCCACCGATAGCCGCGTGCTGTCGGCGGTGGGCTACGTGCCGTTCGAGAACATCGTCGGCCGGGCGCAGATGATCTTCTTCTCCATTGCCGAGGGCGAACACGCCTGGATGTTCTGGCGCTGGCCGACTGCGGTGCGCTGGAATCGCCTATTCACAATCGTGCGATGAACGACGAGACAGCGACCATTCCCGACACATCGGCCTCGGGCGAGCCGGGCCAGCAGGCAGATGCGCCGAGCGTAGCTGCGCCGAAGAAGAAGCGCGGCAAGGCCGGTGCAAAGGCTGCGGCTGCCGCGATCGAGGGGCGCATCGGCTACAAATTTTCCGATCCGGCGCTGCTGACGACGGCCTTTACCCATGTCTCGGCCCTGAAGCCCGCGACACGCCATCGCGCCGACAGTTATCAGCGGCTGGAATTCCTCGGCGACCACGTGCTCGGGCTGATTATCTCCGACATGTTGTATCGCGCCTATCCGAGGGCGGACGAAGGCGAATTGTCCAAACGTCTCGCTGACCTCGTGCGCAAAGAAAGCTGTGCCGATGTCGCCAAATCGCTGGGCTTGCTCGACGACATCAAGCTCGGCGCGGTGGGCGCAGGGGCGGGCGCGCGCCTGCGCAAATCCGTTCTCGGCGATATCTGCGAGGCGGTGATTGGGGCGATCTATCTTGACGGCGGCTATGCGGCGGCGTCGCAATTCGTCGAGCGCAACTGGCTGGAGCGGATGCGCAAACCGCGCCGGCCGCTGCGCGATCCCAAGACGGTGCTGCAGGAATGGGCCCAGAGCAAGGGCTTGCCGACGCCGGTCTATCGCGAGATCGAGCGCACCGGGCCGCACCACGACCCGCAGTTCCGCGTCGCTGTCGACTTGCCGGGACTGGCGCCCGCCGAAGGCGTCGGCGGCTCCAAGCGCGCAGCCGAGAAGGTTGCAGCCTCCGTGATGATCGAACGCGAAGGCGTCGGCAGCAATGACAGTTGAACCCGCACCCGGCGCGTCTGGCGAGACCCGCTGCGGTTTCGTCGCGCTGATCGGCGCCCCCAACGTCGGCAAATCCACCCTCGTCAATGCGCTGGTCGGCTCCAAAGTCACCATCGTCTCGCGCAAGGTACAGACAACGCGTGCGCTGATCCGCGGTATCCAGATCGAGGACAATGCGCAGATCATCCTGGTCGACACGCCCGGCATCTTCTTGCCGAAGCGGCGGCTGGACCGGGCCATGGTGTCGACCGCCTGGAGCGGGGCCCACGATGCCGATCTCGTCTGTGTGCTGCTCGACGCCAAGGCCGGAATCGATGAGGAGGCCGACGCGATCCTGAACAAGCTCGCGACGGTTGCCCACCCGAAAATCCTGGTGCTGAACAAGATCGACCTGATCCCGCGCGAAAAACTGCTGGCGCTGGCGCAGGCCGCCAATGAGCGGATGAAATTCGAGCACACCTTCATGATCTCGGCACTGTCAGGCGACGGTGTCGCCGACCTGCGCAAGACGCTGGCGAGGAGCGTGCCGCCGGGCCCGTTTCATTATCCCGAGGACCAGATGTCGGATGCGCCGCTGCGGCATCTGGCGGCGGAAATCACCCGGGAAAAGATCTACCGCCAACTCCACCAGGAACTGCCGTATCAATCGACCGTTGAGACCGACACCTGGACCGAGCGCAAGGACAAGTCGGTCCGGATCGAACAGACGATCTTTGTCGAGCGCGAGAGCCAGCGCAAGATCGTGCTCGGCAAGGGCGGCGCCACCATCAAGTCGATCGGCGCGGAGTCGCGGAAGGAGATCGCGGAGATTTTGGGCGTGCCCGTGCACCTGTTCCTGTTCGTCAAGGTGCGCGAGAACTGGGGCGACGACCCCGACCGTTACAGGGAAATGGGGCTGGAATTCCCCAAGGAATGATCGAGGGATGTCTTTGCGGGCGAAGCATCCAGCCGCAGCAAGAAAGATGGATTGCTTCGTCGCTTTGCTCCCTTACACAAATGCCTTGCGTTGTCGCAGGCAATGACGGGCCAAGAACATGACCCAACAATTACCAAGAGCAGGCCCGACGACCGTACCAAGGAACGTGCTGCGGTTTGAGGTTTTGCTGTATCTGTCGCTGACCCTGGATGCGGTGTCGCTGGCGTTCCAGGATCGCACGCCGACCCCGAAAATGACGGAACAGATGATCAGCACCGGAACGCTGATGGCGGCCGGCCTGATCCTGCTGTTGGTCTATTTCGTCCGGCTCGCCGCCGAGCACCGCAAGAACTGGCCGCGCTGGGTGCTGGCGGGAGCCCTGGTACTGTCGGTGATTTCGCTGTTGCAGATCATCGGCGAGAAGGGCATTCAGTTCCACAGCGGCATCGAGGTGATCTCCTGCGCGCTGACCGCGGCCGGATTGTATTTTTCGTTCACAGGCGACGCGGTGGGCTGGTTCAACGCGTGATGTTCTCTCGTGTCCCGGACGCGGTGCACCGCGACGCGGTGCGCCGCAGAGCCGGGACGCATGAGGCTGGGAGTGGACCCCGGCTCAGCGAAGCAGCACCATAGCGCGTCGAAGACGCGCGTAAACGCGCTTGCGGTGCTGCATCGCGTCCGGGGAACGCGCGGGCGAAAGCTGCGCTCCCCACCCAAATCCTGTAAACTCCCGCCCATGGAATGGACCGACGAAGGCATCGTACTGGGCGTACGGCGGCATGGCGAATCCTCCGCCATCGTCGAACTGCTGACGCGCGGCCATGGCCGGCATCTCGGCCTGGTGCGCGGCGGTGCCTCCTCGCGGATGCGGCCGCTGCTGCAGCCCGGCAATAGCGTCACCGCCGTATGGCGGGCGCGGCTCGACGAACATCTCGGCACCTACGCCATCGAGGACACGCGGCTGCGCGCAGCAACGCTGCTGGCGTCCTCGCATGCGGTCTATGGCGTCACCCATCTGGCCGCGCTGGCGCGGTTGTTGCCAGAGCGCGACCCGCATGAGGACATCTACGAGATGCTCGACCGCACGCTGAACGACTTTGATGACGCCGGCGGCGCGGCGGCGCACCTGATCCGGTTCGAGCTCGCGATGCTCGCCGAGCTCGGCTTCGGCCTCGATCTGGAAAACTGCGCCGCGACCGGCGCGACCTCCGACCTGATCTACGTCTCGCCGAAATCCGGCGGCGCCGTCTCGCGGGAGGCCGGCGAGCCCTATCGGGATCGCCTGCTGCGGCTGCCGGCCTTCCTGCGCGAAGGCGAGGGCGGGGCGAACGGCTGGTCCGACCAGGACCTGCAGGACGGTTTTCGCCTGACCGGTCTGTTCCTGCTCCGCCACGTGCTGGAGCCGCGCGGGCAGGGCCATTCCGATGCTAGGGACGGGTTTATCAACGCGGTGACGAAGCGGCGCGCCAGAGCGGCGCTTCCGTGACCGCCAGCGCCCCAGAGTTGCGAATGACAGTGGTTGCGACTCGGCCGCACATTCCTCACAGGCGTTACCTAGAGGCTTCATGACGGATCCGGTCAAGCGGGAGCAGAAGAAGTATCGCATGCAGCAGATCGCGCGTCAGGGGGCGCTGATCCGTCGAATCATGTTCTGGCTGCCGATTGCCTTTTTCGGCGGCATAGGCCTGCTGATGGCCATATTCGGCCGGCACTGAGCAATTGTTGGTGGAACTACCCTGTTCGCGTCTTGCCCGATTCACCGCAAAAGTTTAACGCCTCCCCATGGGAAAACGACAGCTACCGCCTGAAGAACCGGCCGAAATCCACGAGGTCATGCTGCGCGATGCGCTGGAAGAGCGCTATCTCGCCTACGCGCTCTCGACCATCATGCACCGCGCCTTGCCGGACGCCCGCGACGGGCTGAAGCCGGTGCACCGGCGGATCCTCTACGGCATGCGCCTGCTCAGGCTCGACCCCGGCACCCCGTTCAAGAAATCGGCAAAAATCGTCGGCGACGTGATGGGCTCGTTCCATCCGCATGGCGACCAGGCGATCTACGACGCCATGGTGCGTCTCGCCCAGGATTTCGCCTCGCGCTACCCGCTGGTCGACGGCCAGGGCAATTTCGGCAACATCGACGGCGATAACCCGGCCGCCTACCGCTACACCGAAGCGCGCATGACCGAGGTCGCGCGACTGTTGCTCGACGGCATCGACGAGGATGGCGTCGAGTTCCGTCCCAATTACGACGGCCAGAGCAAGGAACCGGTTGTTCTGCCCGGCGGCTTCCCGAACCTGCTCGCCAACGGCGCGCAGGGCATTGCGGTCGGCATGGCGACCTCAATCCCGCCGCACAACGTCGCCGAGCTCTGCGACGCGGCGCTGCACCTGATCGACAAGCCTGAGGCGAAGTCGAAGTCGCTGATGAAATGGGTCAAGGGCCCGGACTTCCCGACCGGCGGCATCATCGTCGATTCCAAGGAAAGCATTGCCGAAGCCTACGTGACCGGGCGCGGCTCGTTCCGCACCCGCGCCAAATGGACCCAGGAAGAGGGCGCGCGCGGCACCTGGGTCGTGGTGATCACCGAGATCCCGTGGCTGGTGCAGAAATCCCGCCTGGTCGAGAAGATCGCCGAACTGCTCAACGAGAAGAAGCTGCCGCTGGTCGGCGACGTCAGGGATGAATCGGCCGAGGACGTTCGCCTCGTGATCGAGCCGAAATCCCGCGCGGTCGATCCGGCGCTAATGATGGAATCGCTGTTCCGGCTCACCGAGCTCGAGAGCAAGATTTCGCTGAACCTCAACGTGCTGATCAAGGGCAAGATCCCCAAGGTGGTGGGGCTCGCCGAGTGCCTGCGCGAATGGCTCGACCATCTGCGCGACGTGCTGGTGCGCCGCTCCAACTACCGCAAGACCCAGATCGAGAACCGCCTGGAAATACTCGGCGGTTACCTGATCGCCTATCTGAACATCGACAAGGTGATCAAGATCATCCGCACCGAGGATGAGCCGAAGCCGGCGCTGATCAAGGCGTTCAAGCTGACGGAAGTTCAGGCCGACGCCATCCTCAATATGCGCCTGCGCTCCTTGCGCAAGCTGGAAGAGTTCGAAATCCGCACCGAGGACAAGAACCTCCGCAACGAATTGAAGGGCATCAAGTCGCTGCTCGGCTCCGAAGCCGAGCAATGGTCCAAGGTCGGCGAGCAGGTCCGCAAGGTTCGCGACATCTTCGGGCCGAAGACGCCGCTCGGCAAGCGCCGCACGCAATTCGCCGACGCGCCCGAGCATGATCTCGCCGCGATCGAGGAAGCCTTTGTCGAGCGCGAGCCGGTCACCGTCGTGATCTCGGAAAAGGGCTGGGTGCGCACGCTGAAGGGTCATGTCGAGGATATCTCGGGGCTCGCCTTCAAGACCGACGACAAGCTCGACCACGCCTTCTTCGCCGAGACCACGTCAAAACTGCTGCTGTTCGCCACCAACGGCAAATTCTATTCGCTCGACGTGGCGAAGCTTCCCGGCGGCCGCGGTCATGGCGAGCCGATCCGCATGTTCATCGATCTCGAGCAGGACGCCGCGATCGTCTCGCTGTTCGTCAACAAGGGCGAGCGAAAGTTCCTGATCGCGAGCAGCGAGGGTCAGGGCTTTATCGTCAAGGAAGAGGATTGCGTCAGCAATACCCGCAAGGGCAAGCAGGTGCTCAACGTCACCATGCCAAACGAGGCCTGCGCGATTGCGACCGTGCAGGGCGACACGGTCGCCGCGATCGGCACCAACCACAAGATGGTGCTGTTCCCGCTGGAACAGGTGCCCGAGATGGCGCGTGGCCGCGGCGTGCGCTTGCAGAAGTATTCCAGCGCCAAGCTCTCAGACGTTGCCGTGTTCGAGTTCAAGGCCGGCCTGACCTGGAAGGATTCCGCCGGCCGCGAGCAGAGCATGAGCGCCAAGGAACTGGCCGACTGGCGCGGCAATCGCGCCGACGCCGGCCGCCTCGCACATGGCCTGCCGAAATCGAACAAGTTTTTGCGCGGTGTGGAGTAGAGAAGGTAGGTGGGCAAAGGCGCACCAGCGCCGTGCCCACCATCTATCGGCATGTTCATTGAGAATGGTGGGCGCGCTTCCGCCTTCGCTCGTCGAGCTACGGCGGACAAGTCGCTTTGCCCACCCTACGATTCTGCCCGTAATAGTATTCCCAATTTCACGCGCTATATAAGTCGCCGTCGAACCGAACGAGGCGGAATGGCGCACGATCATCACCACCACAATCACTCCCACCCGCATGATCATTCCCATGGTCACGCCGGCCACAGCCATACGCCGGATAGTTTTGGCTGGGCGTTCGCCATCGGCGCCACGCTCAACACCGCGTTCGTCATCGCCGAACTGATCTTCGGCTATGCCGCCAATTCGCTGGCGCTGATCTCTGACGCCATCCACAATCTCTCCGACGTCATCGCACTGCTGCTGGCGTGGGGTGCCGCGTGGCTCGCGCAGAAGCAGCCGACGCAGCGGCACACTTACGGATACCGCCGCGCCTCGATCCTGGCCGCGCTGTTCAATGCCGGCCTGCTGCTGGTTGCGGTCGGCGGCATCGTCGTCGAGGCCGTCAACCGGCTTTATGCCCCAGCGCCGGTCGCGGGCATGACCGTCATCCTGGTCGCTGCGCTTGGCGTCGTCATCAACGGCGGCACCGCGCTTTTATTCATGCGCGGCCGCCATGGCGACCTCAATATCCGCGGTGCCTATCTGCATATGGCCGCGGACGCCGGCGTCTCGCTCGGGGTGGTGATTGCGGCGCTCATCATCATGCTGACGGGATGGCTGTGGCTCGATCCCGCGATCAGCCTTGTCATTGCGGCCGTGGTGTTCTGGAGCGGCTGGGGTCTGGCGCGCGACAGCGTCAACCTCGCGCTTGACGGCGTGCCACGCGGCATCGAGCTCTCCGATGTGAAAGATTATCTCGGCGGGCTGGAAGGCGTCGTTGAGGTACACGATCTCCACGTCTGGGCCATGAGCACCAACGAAACCGCGTTGACCGCGCATCTGGTGCGACCCGGCGGTTCCGACGACGCCTTCCTGCATCACGTTTGCGAGGAGCTGTCGCACCGTTTCAACATCCATCACAGCACGCTGCAGATCGAGGTCGATGCCGCCGTCTGCAAGCTGGCGCCGGTGGAACGAGTGTAGCGCGTGTAGGATGGGTGGAGCGGAGCGATACCCAGCATCAGCTCAATATGCGATTGATGGGTATCGCTTGCGCTCCACCCATCCTACGACGATGGCTGCGCTATGCCACCCCCGCAAACCTTAGCGCCACGCCCGCCACGCACGATCCGGCCAGCACCCAGAGCATGCCGACGTTAAGCCGGAAGACCGCCGTCGCCGCGGCGGCCGCTAGCACGAAAGCCGCGACATCCAGGCTTCCCCACACCGGCATGTCGAACGACAGCCCGAGCGAGCGGACCGGCGTGGTCTGCCGGAACAGCGTGTGCAATCCGAACCAGATCGAGAGGTTCAGGATCACGCCGACCACGGCAGCGGTGATCGCGGAGAGCGCGCCCGCAAGCCCTTTGTTGCCACGCAGCGTCTCGATGTAGGGCGCGCCGAGGAAGATCCAGAGAAAGCAGGGAATGAAGGTCACCCAGGTCGCCAGCAATCCGCCGAGCGTCGCTGCAACCATCGGCGACAGCGTGCCGGGATCGCGGTAGGCCGCCATGAAGCCGACGAACTGCAGCACCATGATCAACGGCCCCGGCGTCGTCTCGGCCATGCCGAGGCCGTCGAGCATCTCGCGCGGCTGCAGCCAGTGGTAATGCTCGACCGCCTGCTGCGCGACATAGGCCAGCACCGCATAGGCGCCGCCGAACGTCACCAGCGCCATCTTGGAAAAGAACAGCGCGATCTGGCTGAATACGTTGGCCTGGCCAAGCCCGATCAGCAGGGCCGCGACCGGCACCGCCCATAGCAACAGCCACACCGAGCTTACGCGCAGCGCGCTTCCCACGCTGGGGCGGATATGGTCGGGCAGTTCCTCGCCGAGCAGGCTGTCGACCGCTGCCGACTTGTTGCCGCCGCCACCATGTTCGATTGCGGTGAATTCCGGCCGGCCGCTGCGCGCGCCGAAATAGCCGATCACGGCAGCCGCGATAATGATGATCGGGAAGGGGACGTTGAAAAAGAAAATCGCGACAAAGGCGATCGCAGCAAGCGCTATCATCACGTGGTTGCGCAGCGCGCGCTTGCCGACTCTGACGACGGCGCGCACCACGATCGCGAGCACCGCAGCCTTCAGCCCGAAGAACACCGCCTCGACGAAGCCGACGTTGCCGTAGGCTGCGTAGATATAGCTCAACGCCATGATGGCGATGATGCCGGGCAGGATGAACAGGCCACCGGCCATGATGCCGCCGGCGGTCCGGTGCAACAGCCAGCCGATGTAGGTTGCGAGCTGCTGCGCCTCTGGTCCCGGCAGCAGCATGCAGTAGTTCAGCGCATGCAGAAACCGGCTCTCCGAGATCCAGTTCTTCTCCTCGACCAAGATGCGGTGCATCACCGCGATCTGCCCGGCTGGGCCGCCGAAACTGAGCACGGCGACCCGCAGCCAAACGCGAAAGGCTTCACCGAAGCTGATGCCGTGACCAATTTCCCTGACGGCATCGGCTTCGGCCACTTTGTTCATCGTCGCGCCCATTACGGTTTCGCCTTGTTGGTCGGCCAATTGTGGGTCTCGCCAGTCGCGTCCCGGCACCATCGGTAGAACGCGTCGTACAGCGTCATGCCGGCTTCGAGCTGTTCGAGATCGTCGTCGAACATCCGCGACAGGCCGAGCGAGGCCGCGAGCAATCCCGGCGCTTCCGGCGACAAATCGAGCCGCCCGGTGTCGGCGCCGCGCACCATCGCCGCCAGCCGCAGCAGGGGCGGCGTCGCAAGGCCAAATTCCTCGATCATCACATCGAATGTGCAGAGTTCGCCGCGGTGGCTCCAGAACACGTTCTCGACATCAAACGGCGCAGCGTTGAAACGCTCACCGACGGCAAGCACCTCCGGCGGCGTCACGAACAGGAACACCGCGTTCGGGTCGACGAACCGGCGGATCAGCCACGGGCAGGCGATGCGGTCGATCTTCGGTCGCGCGCGGGTGACCCAGACGGTGCGGCCCTGCGCATCGCGCGCGGGGAGCTTTGCGGCCGGCACCAGCGGCAGTTTGGCGGCTTTCCAGCCTTCAAAGCCGCCTTCCAGCGCTTCAGCTTCGACGTGCAGATGCCGCAACCAGGCAGCGGTGCCCTGCGCCAGTTTCTGGCCGCGCAGGCAGACGACGATGGCCGAACGGCCGGCGAACTCTTCGCCCCAGTCGGCGGCTTCCTGGTGGTTGCGCCTGACGGCGCCGGGAATCAGCCGCTGATCGGCGGCGAAATCCTCGTCGGTACGAACGTCGATCAGGGCAGGCGTGTTCGCCGTGCCGATCAATTTTGAAAGCTTGTCTGATGATATCGTGGTGTAGGATGACATGGCTGCGCCCTCGTCAAAAGAAACGGGACGCGATACTTGGGCATGTCGCCTCGTGGGGAGATCGCAACATCCCCATGCGCGGAATTAAGCGCGCCGCTGCCCGGCTGTCAACGGGGTCTCGCGGCTCGTGCTTGCGCCCGTACGCAATCGGGCCTAATCTACCCTCACCGGGGACAAGCAGGCTCCCCGTCAGACGGTCCCATCGTCCAAGCTCTGCGCAGACCCGACGTGTCGGGAGAAGCGCACATGGATAGGTCAGGGCCGATAATTTTTTGTCCCATCAGATCAGTACTGCGCGTCGGGCTCTCTGCAGTAGCCTTGGTATGCACTGGACTGCCTGCCTTCACGGCAGGAGACGCCGTCATGATTGCCATCGACCGCATGACTATAGGTTCCCCTCCGGCTGGATTCTCGTTTGCGCGAACCGGCCAGGGGGCCGAGGGTAAATGGAATGTCGTTGCCGATGCGACCGCCAAAACAGGCCGCGCTATCGAGCAGCAGAGCGCCGACAGCACTGACTACCGCTTTCCGCTCGCCATACATGAGAGCTTCTCGGCGAAGAATCTCATCATGCAGATCCGCTTTAAACCCGTTGCGGGCAGGATCGACCAGGCCGGCGGCATTGTCGTGCGGCTTACTGACCCCGACAATTACGACGTCGCCCGCGCCAACGCGCTCGAGCACAATGTCCGCTTCTACCGGGTCGTGGCCGGCCGTCGGCAGCAGCTAGGCACCTCAAACATTCGCGTGACATCGAATGAATGGCACACCCTCACGCTGCGGGCCGAAGGCGAGCGGTTCACCGTGAGCTATGACGGAGCGACGCTGTTCGAGGCGAAGGACGATACGTTTAGAGATCCCGGTGGTGTTGCACTGTGGACCAAAGCCGACAGTGTGACGCGCTTCGATCAGGTGACGATCACCGCTTTGCCGTGAGGACGCCGGAATGACGAGCATTGCGACCGAGCCGAAGGCTTCGATCGGAAACGCGCTGATCCGGCTGCTCTATGTCGCGCGTGGCCTGCGCGGCTTCGGCGACGGTTTTGCCGTCATCATCCTGCCAGCCTATATGACCGCGCTGGGATACGACGCTATTGCCGTCGGCATCGTGGCGACGGCGTCGCTGTTGGGAACGGCGCTGCTGACGCTGATCACCGGCTGGATCGCGCCGCGCCATGACCTGCGGCCGTTGCTGATAGCGGGCGCCTGCCTGATGGCGGCGACCGGCATCGCCTTTCCCGCGGTCGAGCATTTTGTTCTGATCGCGCTCGTCGCGTTCATCGGCACCATCAATGCCTCCGGCGGCGATCTCGGTGTGCTGGTGCCGCTCGAGCACGCAGTGCTGGCCCATAGCGCAACCGATGAGCGCCGCACCCAGGTGTTCGCGCGCTACAGCCTGATCGGCGCGCTATGTACCGCGGCGGGGTCGCTTGCGGCATCGTTGCCGGATCTGCTCGTGGCGGGCGGCAGCACGCAACTCGCCGCATTCCGCCTGATGTTCTACGCCTATGCCGCACTCGGCATCGTCTGCGCGGTGCTCTATCGCCACGTGCCGCATCAGCGCGGCGAGGAGAGAGCGCCGCAGACGCCGCTCGGACCGTCGAGAGGCACCGTCTACAAGCTCGCGGCGCTGTTCAGCATCGATTCCTTTGCCGGCGGCTTCGTCGCGCAATCCTTGCTGGTGCTGTGGCTGTTCGAGCGTTTCGATCTGTCATTGTCCGCGGCCGGATTGTTTTTCTTCTGGTCGAGCACGCTCAGCGCCTTTTCCTATCCGGTCGCCGCCTGGATCGCCAAGCGCATCGGCCTTGTCAACACCATGGTGTTCACCCACATTCCCTCCAGCATCTTCCTGATCCTCGCGGCGTTTGCGCCGAACCTCTATGTGGCGCTCGGCTTGCTGCTGTTGCGCTCGGCGCTGTCGCAAATGGACGTGCCGACCCGCACCTCCTATGTCATGGCCGTGGTGACGCCGGCCGAGCGGCCGGCCGCTGCGAGCGTCACCGCCGTGCCGCGCAGCCTCGCATCTGCCGTCAGCCCGGCGATTTCGGGCGCGCTGTTGATGACGTCGTTTACGGGGTTGCCGCTGGTGGTTTGCGGCACGCTCAAGATCTCCTATGACCTCGCTTTGCTGTTCTCGTTCCGCCATATCAAGCCGCCGGAGGAGCAGGGGCGGTAGCGCGTTCTCGCACCCTGCGGAGACCGGCTCGTCACGCGGTTCGCGGGACTACCAGGGCGATCGCCGTCCGTCGGGGAGGGGGTCCATCACGCGCCGCTCGTCGCGCACATGCGACCATTGCGCCAGCTTGATCTCCGGCGTGTCGGGCGTGTTGCCCCCTTCCGAGTTAAACGCGAGTTGCTGGCTTACCTGCACCTGGTATTTGGCGGCTTGGGCCAGCCAATACCATTTCTTGTCGGGTTCGCTCAGCGCGCGTTGACGGCACTCGGCTTCCAGTTCGCGTAAGCGGTTCGCTTCCTTCATAGCCAATCTCAGAGCTTGGAGGCTCCAACCTGCCGGAGCCTCGAAACCACCGGAAACCGGGGCTCCGGTCAGCTTCTCATGACAAAAACTTCTTGACGGGAGGCTATGCCAGTTCGACGCAATTGATTGAAATTTAGGGATGGATTGAACCGATAGTTCGCGGATCAAGTCATCAGCACCGCTCCCGAGACCAGCAACAGCACGAGCACAACCTTCCTGAACGAAGCCTCATCCAGCCAGCCGTACAGCGTGAGCCCGACCCAGGTGCCGGCAAACAACGCCGGCAATCCGATCAGGAACAACTTGATAGTGTCCTGCGTGATCGCGCCTTTGGCGCCGATCCACACCGCGCTCATGGCGAAGATCACAACGGCTACCGGCTGAAACACCGTGCGTTGCACGTCCTTGGGCCAGCCGCGCAGGCCGCACCAGATCGTCACCAAAATTCCGGCAAGCCCGGTGATGCCGCCGAGTACGCCGTTGAGGAAACCGACGGCGGCGTCGGCCACAGCGCCGCCTGCTTCCACCGCAGGGACAGCCGGTCGCAGCAGCGCGTAGAGGCTGTAGAGGACCAGGAAGGCGCCAACGCCCGCGCGCACATGGGCAGGGTTCGCCCAGGTCAGGACGCCGACGCCGACGGGAACGCCGAGTGCAGCACCCGCCACGAACGGCCAGAGCCTTCGCCAGTCGAGCGCGCCGCGCAGCTTCCATACCGAATAGCCCTGCACGAGCAGCCCGAACGCGATGATCAGCGTTGCCGTTTGCAGCGGAGTGAGGATGTAGAGCCAGATCGCGGAGACGACGAGGCCGAAGGCGAAGCCGGAGAGACCTGCGACCAGCGCGCCGACGAAGGTCGCGACAAAAAACAGCGGCAGTTCGAGCGTCGTTCCATCCATGTGCCCGCTCCATACAAAAGCGAGCAGCGCTTGAATGGGATCGCCATTTAACGGGGAGGCTGCGACTTCCCCGGTTGCAGGCTAGGCCCATCATGGTATCGCGCGCAAGACGAGAGATCGACATAGGCTGCTGACAGTTGCCGCCATTTGCGTGCAGTTCACGCGGCGCAAGACGAAAAGATTCATCCGAGCGTCATCGAGACTCGCGTGCGCGATTTCCCGCACCATATGATCCGCGCGATAGAGGCGGCCATAGGGGGCGGCGTTGGGTGAATGGATCGGGGTAGCAATCGCGCTGGTCTCGAGCAGCCTCGGCGGCAGCGCCGCGGCGATCACGCGCTATCTCGCCGGTAATACCGATCCGATCACGCTCGCGATTCTGCGATGGGGAATCGGCTTCTGCTGCGTGCTGCCGGCGGCGCTGCTAATGAAGGCGCGGTGGCCGAAGCGTGCGGACTGGCCCGCCGTCGCGGCACTCGGCTTTTGTTTCTTCGGCGTGTTTTTCGTTCTCTACAATATTGCCATGACGTTCACGACCGCGGCGCGCGCCTCGCTCGCACTGGCGACGCTGCCGCTGCACACCATGGTGGTCGGCGCGTTGCTCGGCATCGAGCCGCTGACGAAACGAAAGTCGATCGGGGTCTGCATCGCAGTCTTGGGTGTCGCTGCCGCGCTCGCAACGGGATTGTCGGCCGCGCCGGCGGGCGCGTGGCGCGGTGAATTGATCATGACCGGCGCCGTTCTGTGCATGGCTTTCTACAATGTCTGGTCCCGGCCGTTCATCCAGCGATCCAGCGCGCTCGGTTTCCTGACCGTGGGCATGGGCACCGGCGCGGCGGCCCTGATCCTGGTCGGATCGTTGACCGGCAGTGTGGCATCGCTCGGCCAGTTCGGAACACCGCAATGGATCGCCGGGCTCTATCTCGGCGTCGCGGGCGGGGCGCTCGCGTTCATCCTGTGGGTGCTGGCGCTAGAGCGGGCGTCGCCGACGCGCGTGGCCAATACCATGACCGTCAATCCGGTTGCTGCCGGCCTGCTCGCCACTCAGCTCGTCGGTGAGCCGATCACGCTCAACCTCGTGGTCGGGCTGATCGCCGTGTTTGCGGGCATATGGATCGCGACATCGGAAACCGCGAAGCCATAGGCTCACGTATCAACTAGCGGCTTCGACGACCTCTTGCGCAGCAGGAACAGCGCCAGCAGCGCGGAGATGCTGAGCGCCGACGACACGATCAGAACCCGCGCGCCCATGACCTCGATCAGCAGCCCGAACAGCAGCGGGGCGGCGGCCTGTGCCATCCGCGCCGGTGCGCCGATGATGCCGAGACGATAGCCGTAATTCTCCGGGCCGAAAATCGCGAGCGGCAGCGTGCCGCGCGCAATCGTCAGGATGCCATTACCGGAGCCGTGGAACAGCGCAAACACGCTGGCCGCGCCGCCGCCGGCCAAGCCGAGGATGGCCGCGCCGATCGGATGCGTGATGCAGGCAAGTCTGGTCGAGACCAGCGGATGATAGCGGCTGAGAAAGCCCGCCTCGAAGATCCGCCCGGCCACCTGCGCCGGGCCGATCAGCGCGCCGGCAAACACGGCCTGCGCGGTGGTCGCGCCCGCTTCTTCCATGATGCGCGGCAGATGCGCCGCCATCGCGCCGGTGACAGTCCAGGCCGCGGCGAACGCGAAGGCGAGCACGATCATCGTGCGGTCGATCGGAATATGCGGCTTAACGGCCGAAGCCACGGCTGCCTTCGCCCCTTTCACGGCCGGCAGCATCAAGAGATTGAGCGGCAGGCCGATCAAGATATGTGCCGCTGCCCAGGCAAAGCAGGTGTTGCGCCAGCCGATGGTTTCCAGCCCCCACGCGGACAGCGGCCATCCCACGGTCGAAGCAAATCCGGCGAGCAGCGTGATGCCGGTGATCGAGCGTCGCGCCGCGTCGCCATAGATGCGGCCGAGCGCGGCGAAGGCCGCATCGTAAAGGCCCGCGCCCATGCCGACGCCGAGCAGCAGCCAGGCGATGACGAGCATGGGGATGGATGATGTGAAGCCGAGCAGCGCCAGCCCGGCCGCCAGCACCAGATTGGATAGTGACAGCACGGACCGGCCACCGACCAGGTCAATCTGCCGTCCGACACGCGGGCCTATCAGGGCCGAAATCACCAGCGAGGCGGAAAAAGCGGCAAATATCCAGGTCGAGGATATGCCGAGATCGCGCGCGATTGGGTCAGCGAGAATCGCTGGCAGATAGTAGCTCGAAGCCCAGGCCAGGGTCTGTGTCGTGCCGAGAGCGAGGATGATCGGAAGCTGACTCACTGGACCGTTTCTCTTCTTGACCACAGCAGCGCAAATGGCCCGAGCAGGATGCCGAGCTGCCCCACGCACATCGCAACGATGACGGATCGGCCTTGCGAGATTCCGCTCACTCCCTGTTGATCAGGACGCGCAACCGCATCCCGTCTTGCCTTGCTGCTTTGCTTTTTCATCCGCGACGCAACAGGCGTCAACATCCGATAATGCAGGGCCGCCACAGCAATTGCCGGCATCTGGCGCGAGCGAGCGGCTGCAGACGCCGGTCTCGGGCAGCACCAGTTCGACCCGCTCTGCGGCAGCTCGGTCATCGGCGATGTCGGCCGCTATCGAGCGCACCTGTTCATACCCGGTGAGCATCAGGAAGGTCGGCGCGCGGCCGTAAGCTTTCATGCCGGCGAAATAGAAGCCTGGCTCGTCCTGCGCCAATTCGCGAGCGCCGTGCGGCCGCACCGTGCCGCAGCTATGCTCGTTCGGATCGATCAGCGGCGCCAGCGCGACCGGACATTCGATCGCAGGATCGAGCCGGATGCGTAACTCGCGCACGAAATCGAGGTCGGGACGGAAACCCGTCGCGACGATCAATTCATCGACCACGGCCTGCCGGGCGGCGCAGCCGGACAGGGCGCCGACGACGAGGTGCGGACCGTCGGCTACGAGATGCGAAACGCGAAAGTTGCTTTCGACCCTGATGCTGCCCGCCTTCACCAGCGCGGCAAAGGCCGCGCCCAGCTCGCCGCGCGCCACCAGCTTGTCGTTCGCGCCACCGCCGAAAGCCTTGGCCGGATCGCTGCCGCGCAGCAGCCAGATCGGCCGGGTGCCCGGCGCCTGTTCGGCAAGTTTTGCCAGATCGATCAGCGTGCCGATCGCCGAATGTCCCGCGCCCAGCACCGCGACGGTCTTGCCGGCATAGCGTGCGAGGTCCCTGCCGAGCACGTCGGGCATACCATAGGCGATGCGGTCGGAGGTATCAGCCTCCCCGATAGCGGAAAGGCCATTGGCGCCTGCCGGGTTCGGCGAATGCCAGGTGCCGGAGGCGTCGATGATCGCATCGGCCTTGACGACTTTCGGACCTTGTCCGTTCTGATACCGAATTTCGAACGGCGCCTTTTCGCGGCCCTTGGTCTTCATCTTGTCGAACCCGGCCCGGCTGATCGCGGTGACGCGGCTCGACGTCTGGATATGAGGCTTGAGCGCCGTGTGTGCCGCAAGCGGCTCGAGATAGTGCTCCACCATCTCCATGCCGGTCGGATACTGATCCGGTTCGGGAGAATTCCATCCCGTTGTCGCCAGCAGCCGCGCCGCCGCCTTGTCGACATTGTATTCCCAGGGCGAGAACAGTTGGACGTGGCCCCATTGCCGCATGGCGTGGCCGACCTTGTCGCCGGCTTCCAGCACGATCGGCTGCAGCCCGCGCTCCAGCAGATGGGCGGCGGCGGCAAGGCCGACCGGCCCGGCTCCGATAATGGCTACCTTCGTGGCTTCGCTCATGATATTCTCCCATATAACTAGAAATATCGAAATAACGCTTGAAAGAGCGGCAGCTAAGCCGCGGTCTTGGCATCCTTTGTTTCAGCGCTTTCCGTGCAGCATTCGGCAACCAGAAAACCTACCAGCTCCCGCATCACCTCGTAGTTGGCGTGGCAGATCAGCGTCGTGGCATCGCGCACCTGCGTCACCAGGCCGACCACCACCAGCGCCTTGATATGGTGGGAGAGGGTCGAGGGCGCGATCTTCAATTTCTCCTGCAGGCGACCGACGGCAAGCCCAGCGCCGCCGGCGCGGATCAGGGCACGATAGATCTTGAGCCGGGTTGGATTGCCCAGCGCTTCGAGATGGGCGGCGGCGTCATCGAGTTTCATGATGGAAGAGTGTCACGACCAGGCGTTCACGTCAACCATATTTCCAGAAATATGGAAATATCGACTGTCCATAGGCCGACGTGATTGTGGGCTATGAACGCGAGTGGGCGGGTGAAAGACCTTCGTTGGTCGGCAGCAGGAAGCTGATCAACCAACACAGCAGCAACATGACCGCCGCACCAGTCAGACATCCGGTGATACCGCCAACCTGATAGAGAACCCCTGAAAGTGTAATTCCGAGAAGACGACCGACGGCGTTGGCGGCGTAGTAGAACCCGACATCCTCGGCTGCCTTTTCGGACCCAGCATAGGCCAAAATCAAATACGAGTGCAGCGAGGAGTTCACCGCAAAAGGCAAACCAAAGAGAGCTAGTCCGACGACCAATATCAGGTCGGGACGGTCGACAGTTGCCGTTTGCATGATGAGAAGCAGGGCGATCGGCACGGCGGCGAGAATCGCCGCCCATAGACGGGCAGCCGGAACCTCACGGCTCAGACCGTCGGAGCTGCGGCTCACCAGCGTCGGCGCGATCGCCTGCACGCCACCGTAGGCAATCGTCCAGGCAGCGAGAAATCCGCCCACCTCCAGAAAACGCCATCCGTTGGCGTAGAGAAACACTGGCAAACCGACGACGAACCAGACGTCTCTCGCGCCGAACATGAAGATGCGCGCGGCGGCCAGCAGATTCACGCCACGCGACTTGCCGAACAGCTCGCGCACGGTCTTCGATGATTTGGCTTTGCCGAGTTGGGCGGGCAGCAACAGCAGCCCCGCGACAAAGATCACGCCGAGCAACGTTGCCATCAGCCATAGCGCATGGGTGAAGCCGGCCAGATCGAGCAGCAGGCCGCCGACGAAGAATCCGATGCCCTTCATGGCGTTCTTGGAGCCGGTAAACCAGGCGACCCACCGGAATAATTGACCGCTGCCTTCGCCGGAGGTTGCCTTGATGGCGGATTTGGACGCGGTTTTGGTCAGGTCCTTGGCGACACCGGCGATCCCTTGAGCGACGACGACCCATGCGACCGATAGGGCGGCGCCCCAGCCGGGATTGAGCGCCGAGAGCATCAGCAATCCTGCGATCTGCAGCATCTGGCCGGCCGCGAGCATGCGGGGAATGCCGAAACGCGACGCGAAGTAGCCGCCCGCGAGATTGGCGGCAATACCGGCCGCCTCATAGAGGAGAAATAGGAAAGCGAGCGTGAAGGGCGTATATCCCAGCCGGAAAAAGTGAAACAGGACCAGCATGCGCAACGCGCCGTCCACCAGCGTGAAGCCCCAGTAGGATGCCGTGACGATGAGGTAGTTTCGGATCATGGGTCTATACGCCCGCTTGTCGGACGATGTTGGCGAGGTCGACCATTCGGCAGGCGTATCCGACCTCGTTGTCGTACCAAGCATACACCTTCAGCAGCGTCCCATCCGTCACCATCGTGCTCAAGGCGTCGACGATCGAGCTGCGGGGATCGTTGTTGTAATCGGCCGAAACCAGGGCGCGCGTCTCCAGTCCCAGGATACCGGCCAGCACGCTTTCAGAAGCTGACTTGAAAAGCTGGTTGACCTCCTCAACGGTAGTCGAACGTTGCAGCTCGAATACACAATCGGTGAGACTGGCGTTCAACACGGGTACGCGTACGGCGTGGCCGTTCAGCTTGCCCTTGAGTTCTGGATAGATCAGCGAAATGGCGGTGGCGCTTCCGGTGGTGGTCGGTTGCATCGACAGCATTGCCGATCGTGCGCGCCGCAAATCCTTGTGCGGAGCATCGACGACGACGTTGGTGTTGGTCGGATCGTGAATCGTCGTAATCTGTCCGTGGCGGATGCCGATCGATTCATGGATCACCTTGACGACGGGTGCCAGGCAGTTCGTCGTGCATGACGCCGCCGTCAACAGCCGGTGCCGGGCAGGGTCGTAAAGCTGATCGTTGACACCGACGACGATATTGAGTGCCGCTTCGTCCTTGACGGGGGCGGCGACGATCACGCGTTTGACGCCGCGGTCGAAGTAGCCCTGCAGCTGGTCCGGCTTCAGGAACTTTCCGGTGCATTCGAGCACCACGTCGCAACCAAGATCGCCCCACGGGATATCGCCCGGATGTGCCAGTTCGCTGAAGCCGATGCGCTGCTTGCCGATCGCAATCGTCTTGTCGGCCTCAACTTCGATCCGCTGGTGCCAGCGTCCGTGAATGCTGTCGAATTCGAGCAGGTGGGCGGTCGCCGCCACGCCACCTTTCAATTCGTTGATATGGACGACCTCCAGACGGTTGTTGGCGCGCGGATCGCTCTCGGGACGCCGGATGCCACCGAGCGCCGCACGCAGGGCGAGCCTACCGATGCGGCCCATGCCGTTGATTCCAACTCTCATAAGAAATTTCCTTAAGGGGATACGCGAGTCGTATCGCCGATTTCGTCCAGGCGCGCCTTGATCGCCATGCGGTCCAGCGAGTCGAACGGCAGGCTTGTGAAGATTTCGATGCGGCGCCGGATCATGGCGTAGAGTTCATTCAGGAGCGTGGTGCGCTCGGCCGGCGACCCTGTGAACTGCGCCGGGTCGGGCAGGGGCCAGGCGCCGGTGACGAACTGGGCGCCGAGATCCGGACAAAACTGACCGTTGGGTGCGTCGCAGAGCGCGATGACGAAGTCCATTCGGGGAGCGAGCGGACCTCGAAACTCATCCCACGACTTTGGATGCAGGCGGGACACGTCGTGCCCGAGGGCTTTCAGCCGGTCGATGACTTCGGGAACGGGTTCTCGGGCCGGTTCCGATCCGGCGGAATAGGCCCGGAAACGGCCACGGCCGATCTTCTCGAGCAGGGCTTCGGCGATGATTGAGCGAGCCGAATTTTGGGTGCACAGAAAGAGGACGTTGAACGCGGGCGTCATGAACTTCCCCGTTGCTTCGGATGGGAGATCGAAGGCATCGCCACAGAGTTCGGGGCGGCCGTTGCAGCAGTCCCTGGAGAGAAATTCGAGCAAGCCTCTAAATCCGTCCACATCGGCCCGATAGTTCATCGAGCGGCCATCCTTCTCGACGGAGATCAAACCGGCTCGGCTAAGAATTGCGAGGTGCGTCGACATCGTGTTGTGCGGCACTTCGCAGAGTCGTGCGATCTCACCGGCGGGCAGGCTTTGCGGGTGGACGGCGAGCAGGTGGCGTACCGCGGCAAGTCGGGTTGCCTGCGCGAGCGATCCAAAACCCTCTATGGCGCTGGCTTCGCGACTATTTGCTTCCATTGACTTCTCGCGGCCTCGCTATCGTGTCCATATTTATCGACAAATTAAGTGACAGTTCGATGACGTTACGTAAAAAAGCGCGGTGATTTGCGCAGTGTTGGCGCAATTTTCGTTTCAATGCGTCGAGAAATCAAGACATATTTCTTGCGAACCGGCTGAGTCTGCAATATCGGAGGTCATCGCACGGTCACGGCTGCGCGCGATAGCAGGAGAGAGTGCCTCTCCAAGTCATGCCCGGATGTCTCCACCATGAACCTGTTCGAACGTTATCTGTCGCTCTGGGTGGCGCTGTGCATTGTTGCCGGTGTCGCACTCGGGCATCTGCTGCCGGGGCTGTTCGCGACCATTTCGAGTGCCGAAATCGCGCGGGTGAACCTGCCGGTGGCGGCGCTGGTCTGGCTGATGATCATCCCGATGCTACTGAAGATCGATTTCGGTGCGCTCGGCCAGGTACGGGAACACTGGCGCGGCGTCGGCGTCACGCTGTTCATCAACTGGGCGGTCAAGCCATTCTCGATGGCGCTGCTGGGTTCGCTGTTCATCGGGCATCTGTTTGCGGCATGGCTGCCCGCGGCACAAATTCCGTCCTACATCGCCGGTCTCATACTGCTGGCGGCTGCGCCATGTACCGCGATGGTGTTCGTGTGGTCTAACCTGTGCGAGGGCGAGCCGCACTACACGTTGAGCCAGGTTGCGCTCAACGACGTCATCATGGTGTTTGCGTTTGCGCCGCTGGTCGGCCTGTTGCTCGGCGTGGCTTCGATCACCGTGCCTTGGGCGACGCTTCTGCTTTCGGTGCTGCTGTATATCGTGGTCCCAGTCATCGTGGCACAGCTTTGGCGCCGTGCGCTGTTGAGAACGGGACCTGCAGCGTTGCGGCGGACGCTGCATAGGCTGCAACCGGTGTCGCTGGTGGCGCTGCTGACGACGCTCGTAATGCTGTTCGGCTTTCAGGGCGAACAGATTATCGGGCAACCGCTGGTGATCGTGTTGCTGGCGGTGCCGATCCTGATCCAGGTTTATTTCAACGCCGGCCTGGCCTATTGGCTGAGCAGGCGCTTCGGCGTGGCCTGGTGCGTCGCTGCACCGGCGGCGCTGATCGGCGCCAGCAACTTCTTCGAACTCGCCGTCGCCGCCGCCATCAGCCTGTTCGGCCTGAATTCCGGAGCCGCGTTGGCCACGGTCGTCGGTGTGCTGGTTGAAGTCCCCGTCATGCTTTCGGTGGTCTATCTGGTGAAAGCTTCGCGCGGCTGGTACGAGGCGGGTGGCGCAACCGTCGCCGCCAGTAATGACGCGCCGACGTGAGCATCGCACCGCGGCCGGGGTCTGGTCTACACGACGCGAATGATGTCCAGACCTGAAGATCTGTCACAGTGCGACTCGACAATTTCCTGACATTTGCAAGCCTGCGCTCTGACCTTCGAGGTCTGGCCAGCGCGGGCGGCGCGAGCCTTTCGCTCGCCCCGATTGCACGCCATAATAGCATGCATGGAACTCACACCCCGTCTGCGCCTGATGAACTGGCTGGTCGGCCAGGGCCTCACCGGCTTGCCTCAAAACGACCTGATCCGCGGTTTCTGCGAGCGCTGCTGCGCCGAGGGGCTTGGCCTGTCGCGCGGCATGGTCTTCATCGATACGCTGCACCCGATTTTCGAGGGCCGCGGTTTTCGCTGGAACGACGCCGAGACCAACGAAAGCGACGTGTTCGAATACGGCTCGACCAACGAGGGCGAAGCCGCGGAGGCCTGGCGGAGTTCGATCTTCTACTACATGCTCCAAAACGGCCATGAAGAGCTGCCGCTCGATCTCGCCAATCGCACCTCACACAACTTCAAATTCATGGGCGAGCTTGCCGAGAAAGGTCACAAGCATCTGGTCGCCTATGTGCACCAGTTCGGCGAGGCCGGCACCATGGGACAGATGGACTGCGTCTATTCCTATTGGGTGACACGGCGCGACGAGGGATTTGGCGCGCAGGGGCTCGCGGCGCTCCGCGAGCTCGTGCCGACGCTGGGGCTAGCGATCAAATCTGCGGCGCAGGCTGATATCACCAAGACGCTGGGCCGGGTCTATCTCGGTCGCGACACCGCCGAGCAGGTGCTGCGCGGCCGCATCACGCGCGGCGTCACCGAGCGCATCAATACGGTGCTGTGGTTCTCCGACCTGCGCGGCTCGACCGCGATCAGCGAAAGCATCGATCCCGGCGAGATCATCCCGTTCCTCAACGATTATGCGCAGGCCTCGATCGACGCCATCCATGATGCCGGCGGCGAGGTGCTGAAGCTGATCGGCGACGGTGTGCTGGCGATGTTCACCCACGAGAACATGGCGAAAGCAAATCGCGCGGCGCTGCGCGCCGAACATCGCTTCCGCCGCAACATGAGGACGCTCAACGCCCGCCGCACAGCCGAGAACCGCCCGGTCACATCAGCCCATGTCGGCCTGCATGTCGGCGAAGTCTTTTACGGCAATATCGGCAGCGACGACCGGCTCGACTTCACGGTGGTGGGACCTGCCGTCAACGAGGTCAGCCGCATCGCCTCGATGTGCCGCTCGGTCGACCGGGAATTGCTGATGTCCTCGGCGTTCCGCGAAGGCCTCGATGCGGCGGGGCGAAACTATCTGGTTTCCACCGGCCGCTACGCGCTGCGCGGCATCGGCCGCGCGCAGGATCTCTATACGCTCGATCCGGATATTGCCGCGGACGAGGTGGTCGCGGGGAAGTACGAGCGATATCTGGCGGGTTAGCTCGCAACGACACGGGGCGCTGATGCAAAATCAAAGGTTTGCCGTCTCCGGGATTTTTCTCGGTGCGATCATGCTGGTTTCGACCTGCAGCGCTGCCGCATACGCCCAAGGCGCAGCGGAGTCTGTCTGGCCGACCAGGCAATGGCCAACATCCACGCCGGAAGAGCAGGGCATGGACCCAGCGGCGCTTGCCAAACTGGTCGAGTTCGGAACAAGCCGCAGCTTCGACAGTTTGCTGATCGTCCGGCATGGCAAAATTGTTCTCGATGCCTATTACGCGCCGTATGCGGCGGATATTCCCCACATCACCAACTCTGCCACCAAAGCTGTCATCGGCACCTTAATGGCGATCGCCTCCAAGGACGGGCTGCTGGATAGCACGGATCGTCGGATGTTAGACTTCTTTGCAGACAGAAGCGTCGCGAACGTGGATGAAAGGAAGAAGGCAATTACGGTCCAGAGCCTGCTGGACATGACGTCCGGAATAGACTGGGAAGAGTCATTGAGCGGGCGGCCGGTTTCGATGATCGCGATGGAGCGTAGCCCGGACTGGATCAAGTTCATTCTCGACCGTCAGATGTCGAGCGCACCTAGAGACATCTTCAACTACAATAGCGGCAATTCGCATTTGCTTTCCGCTATCATTACCAAGCTGACAGGGTTGAATGCGTCGGACTACGCCAAGGCCAGGCTTTTCGGTCCGCTTGGAATCAGCACGTGGAATTGGCGGCGCGACCCGCAGGGTATCTCAACCGGAGGATACGGTCTGGCGTTGCTGCCTCGCGACATGGCGAAGATCGGCTATCTATATCTGCGGCATGGCGAATGGGAAGGTAAGCCGCTTGTTCCACGAGGCTGGGTCGAAAGGACAAGCGACGCCACGGTGAACATGAATTCGAAGCGGGAGCCGGAGCTAAGATATTCCAACTTCTTCTGGGCGCTACCCAAGAAGCAGGTTTACATGGCGGTCGGATACCATTGCCAGGTCATCATGGTGTTTCCCAAGCTGGATATCGTTGCGGTGACGACGGCCAGAGACTTTTGTCCGTTCAGCAAAATGGCTGATGATATTTCCGGCGCCGTGAAATCCGAGACGGCGCTGCCGCCGGACCCGGCCGGCACAAATCTGCTTGCCGGCGTGATCCACGAGATATCAACCGAGAAACCGACCGAGGTCGGCGCAACGCCGGAGATCGCGTCTTTCATCTCCGGAAAGACATACAAGTTCCTTGGCAACGCTCTGAATGTGCGGTCGCTTTCGTTGACCCTTACCGGTCCGAATCCGCACTATGAACTGGAGCTAAATAACCGGGATCCAGCAAGGCCATCACTCAAGTTTACTGGCCCGATCGGGTTAGACGGGCTGTTTCGTAAAAGCGACCCGACGGCCTTCGGCGTCGCTGCGACCAAGGGAAGGTGGCTGGATGGCCAAACATTCGTGATCGAACGCCGGATGTTGGGTGCGGACGCCCCGCTACAAAAATGGACCCTGAGGTTCGACGGCGAGACGGTCAATCTTCGTGGCAATGACAGGGCCGGCCTTGAAGTTTCGACCGTCGGAGAGTCGGGCGATTAGCCACGCAGGATTGTGCCGGCCTGGATGCGTCGGGCGAAACTATCTGGTTTCCACCGGCCGCTACGCGCTGCGCGGCATCAGCCGCGCGCAGGATCTTTATACGCTCGATCCGGATATTACGGCGGACGAGATCATGGCGGGGGAAGTACGAGCGGTATCTGGCAGGGTAAGCCATTTCATAAGTTGGCGAGCATAAAGGCAGGCATTCAGAGCCGCCGTCATGTGGTCAACGCAGTTTTTGCGCGAGCGCGACATACGCCTGTTGCGGAAATGTGAACTTGCCATCGCCGAGCATCTTCGGCGTGGATCGGCTCGCGGTCCCGGCCGAAACGGATGAGATAATCGCCTGGCGCTCGGACTCGGTTCTGTCTTTAAGCAGGATCGTCATTGGTGTTGCGAGGAGTTGGAACCGAACATAGTCCAGTACGGAGGGAAATACGATAGTTTGCACGACGGTGTGCACTTCAACTACATCGAAGTCAGCTTCGCGTAAACGTTCTTCGAGCTGCGCAGGGTCGGAGAAGGAATGCTCGCCACGCTTGATCCGGGATGCGTCTTTGCCGAGAACTTCGTCCAGCGCGCCCACGAATGCATCGGCTCCATGTGTGTGCTCGATCGCGCTGTAGACGCTAAGCGCGGCACGTCCCATGTTGCGCAGCACGCGGTGCATTCGTTGAGCGCTTTGGACTGATCCGGGAAGAATTGAAGGCCGAGCTGGCAAAGAACGACGTCGAAACTTTCCGAGCGAAACGGTAAATTGAGCGCGCTACCTTCTACCCAACTGATCGGCGACACCTCGCTCGGGAGGCTTCGGGCGACCGCCAGCATTCCAGCATTCAGGTCGAGACCTGTCACTTGTCCAGCCGTCACACGGTGAGCCGCGAGACGAGCCACCACACCGGTGCCGCAGGCAACATCCAGAACGGCATCTCCCACGCGGGGCTGCGCGCGCGCGACCAGATCCTCCGCCCATTTGGTGGTGATCGCGGGCACGAGGTAGCGCTGATAGAGCTCCGCTGCAGATCCCTCTAACTGCCAGTGCGCTTCGCTCATCGGGCGGCCCCCCAGCTCCTGCGCGGCAGATGATAAGGTGTACCGGCTTCTTTGTCTCTGCGAAATTTGGAAACTGAAGGGTTTCTCGCACTCATCCAACTGGGGCGAATGGTTGCGACGGCGCACTAACGAGCCCCGGATCTAGCTCGGCGGTGGCCGCCGCGTGTAGAGCCCAACAGCCAGCAGTGAAAACACCGTCAGCACCGCGCCGAGCGCAAACAGCGCGTCATGGGAGATCGTCGCCGCGAGCCAGACGCCGATTGCGGCCGTCATCATCTGCGAGAAGCCGATGAGCGCCGATGCTGCGCCCGCTTTGTCGCCGAACGGGGACAGCGCCTGCGCCGTGCCTAACGGGCTGACGATGCCCATGCCGAGCAGGAATACGCTCATGGCCGCAAGAAAGGGCAGGAAGGAGGGGTTGTATAGCGAGACCAGCAGCATCGCGAGGCTGCCGGCGGCGGCGGTGAACAGTCCGCCCCGGATCGAACGATCGAGCCCATAGCGTGGCGCCAACCGGGTCGCGAGCATACCGGCGGCGAACACGATCAGCACCGTGCCCGCAAAGAACAGGCCGAGTTGAATCGGCGTAAAATGCATCGCTTCGATCAGTACGCGGGGCGCGGCCGAGAAAATCGAGAACAGCGCGCCCAGGATCAGGCTGACGGTTGCTGCCGGCACCACGAAGCGGCGGTCGCGGAGCAGGGCGAGGTACGTCTTTGCGATGGCCCACGGATCGAGCGGGGTGCGTGTCGCGAGGTGGGTCTCGCCGAACACCACGGCGTAGGCGAGGGCGCCGAGCCCGGCGAAAGCTGCGAGGAATGCGAATTCGGAGCGCCAGCCGAAAATGTGATCGAGCCCACCGCCGAGCAGCGGCGAAAAGCCCGGCGCTGCCGACATCGCGATCATGATCAGCGCCATCGCGCGGGCGAGGGCCGCGCCGGAAAACAGGTCGCGGGCTATGGCGCGGGACAGCACGGAGGTGGCGCAGGCGCCGGCCGCCTGGATGACACGGCCGATCAGCAGGCTCGGCAAATCACTGGCGAGGCCGCACCAGACGCTGCCGGCGAAGAAGATTGCAAATCCGGTCAAGACCGGCCAACGGCGGCCATAGCGGTCCGAGATCGGCCCGACCACGAGTTGCCCGACTGCGAACACCGCGAGGAAGACCGTGATCGCTGCGGTGACCGCCGCGCTCGAAACCTTCAGCGAAATAGCCATCTGCGGCAACGACGGCAGCAGGATGTTGGTGGCGAGCGTGCCGGTGGCTGCGAGGCCCGCGAGCACCGCGATCTGCAGGACAGTGGAGGAAGCTTCCGAACGAGGGCGGGTGTCTATTGCTGCAGTCTGGTCGGCCATGAGGGTTCCCGCTTCTATATGAAATGATGTATATCATACAAAGCGGGGCCGGAAAGCGGTAATTGCCCCTCGAAGAACATTTTGGAACAAAACACCTGTTCGCCCGGTCATTGCAAGCGCAGCGACCCTTCTACGCTTGCTGCGCAGCTTCGCAGGGCTTCAGTCCGCCGAAGCGCTTTAGCGCGAAGGCGGAAGCAATCCATTGCTCCGCGGAGAGAATGGATTGTTTCGTCGCTTTCGCTCCTCGCAATGACGCCCTCGGTTCGCACATGAATCAGCCGGCTAACATACCGGCTCCCCCACCATCTCCGGCTGGCGCGCGAGCGAGACGGCGGGCGATAGCAGGATTACCAGCGCCTGCGCCGCGAAGATCGCGGCTGCCAGATAGAGGCAGGCTTCCGCGCCATAGAGCCCGCCGACGATGGCGCCCAACGCCGAGCCGAGCGGGCGAGCGCCATAGCTCATGATGTTGATGGCGGAGACACGCCCGAGCAGCGAGGGCGGCGTCACCGATTGGCGCAGCGTGGTGGTCGAGATCACCCAGAGGATCGGACCGACGCCGAGCAGGAAGAAGCTCAGGCCTGCCAGCCACGGCGTCGGCACGACCGTCGTCAGCGCCATCACGGCGGCGGCGACAAAACCAGTGACGGGTCCGAGCCCGATCACGGTGCCGAAGGCAAGCCGCTGCATCACGCGCGTGGCCACGAGCGCGCCGACCACCATGCCGACGCCGTACATGCCAAGCGTCAGGCCGACGCCGGTGGCCGATAGGCCGAGATGGCGAACGGCGTAGGGCACGAACACGGCCAGCAGCAGGAATGACGCCGTGTTGAAGATGAACTGCGTGATGAACACGGGCCGCAGCAGAGCGTGATGCAACACGAACGCGGCGCCTTCCCTGATCTCCTGCAGGGGATGGCGGCGCGGGGCAGGGGCGCGCACCGGTTCATGGATGCCCGACAGCAGCACGACGGCGATCACGGACAAGGCGGCGGCAAAGCCGAAGGCGGGCGCGGCCCCGACCCATCCGACCAGCACGCCGCCGAGCGCCGGACCGCTCGCAAACGCGACCGTGCGCGCCAGTTCGATCCGCGCGTTCGCCGCAGGCAATTGCGCCGAATTGACCAGCGATGGCACGAGGGCTGGCGCAGCAACGCTGTAGGCGACGGTGCCGCAAACCGCGATGAAGCCGAGCAGCGAGAGCAGCGGCAGCGTTATTGTGCCAAGCCAGATCAGCAGCAGCGTCGCCGCAAGCGCAGCCGCGCGCAGCGCTTCGGAGGCCGCCATCACCCAGCGCCGCGAGATGCGGTCGGCAAGGAGACCTGCGGGGATCGCGAACAGGATGAAAGGCAATGTCAACGCGGTCTGCAATAATCCGGTCTGGCCTTCGCCGACGCCGAGCATGAGCACCGCGACGATGGGCGCTGCGGCCAGCGCGATCTGCTCGGCTGACTGGGCGGCGAGGTTCGACCAGGCCAGACGGTTGAAGGTCGTGGGCAGGTTAGGGGGCGTAGCGGTGGACATGACGAAATTCCCTGATGACTCGATCTGACCGCATTGTCCGGCCCAAGGACGATCGAACCCACCCGTTTCCCGACAAGTCCCTGCAACAAAAACCTCCACACGCGAACGTATGGAGGTGTCAACTTCCGTCGGGGTGCTGGCAGAGCGTGGATGCCCGGCAAGCAGAAGGATCAAACGTCGAACAGGAAATCGTGCTTTGTGAGTTCATGGGGCCGCACGCTGGTCAGTTCGATCCGGTCGTCGCCGACCTGGACCACCGTGTTCCCGTGGTCGCCCCAGATCCTCACATCACAAAAGTTCAGACGGCCGGCATTCTCAAACACCAGCATGTCGATGCCTGGATCGAAGTCGGTGATCTCAGCTTTGGTGGATCCGAAATCAAACACGAAGCGATCCGCGCCGCCGTTCCCCGTCATGGTCTGCTTGCCGGTCCCGGCGAACAGATAGTCGCTCTGCGGACCGCCGATCAGCGTGTCGGTGCCGTCGGAGCCGATGACGATCTGGCGCGCTTCGGGATCTTCGGACTCCACGCCGCCGGCAAGGCCGGTGTGCCGCGCATAGGTGACGAAGACATCGTCCTGGATATGCTCGGTGTCGGTGTTGCGCAGAATGATATCTGCCAGCGTCGTGCCTTTGATTTCGGACAAGGTCTTGGAATCAAACCCCTGATTCTCGAACCAGAACCTGTCGCCATCGCGCAAGGCCTCGAACTGCCTCGCGATGATGGCCTGGAACGTTTCGCCGACGAGCGCGCCAGGCACATGATTTTCCGACAGGCCACCAGTCCACAGGCCGACATTGTTGACATTGCCGTATGCTGCTTTCAGTCCGGCCAGCGTTTCCGGGTCGCTCGTGATCTGGCTGAAATCCGTGTAGGGCTCGAGGCCGAGTGCTTCACGGGTCTGGTTGAGCGTGCCGAGGCCAAGATCGCGCGCGCGCTGGATGTTGATCGCGGCGAGATCGAGAGATACCGGCGGATCGAAAAGAAAATTGCGCAGGTCGTCGACGATGCGCGCGTCGAGTGCTTGTGACGGATCGGCCGCCAGGTGGCGCAATTGTCCGTCGGCACCGCCATCGTCATTGAAGTTTGCCGCCGGCTGGAAGAATACGTCTTTCAGGTCTTCCTCGGAGCCGGCGATGACTTCGCCGTTTTCCGCAAGCCCTTCGGTTTCTCCCGACACGATCGAATGTCCGAAGCGGAACGCCGCGGCGACGAATTCCAGCGTCAGGTGGGGATCGACACTGGGGTCATAGCCGTCGTAGGGCGTCAGCGCATTCTTGCCAACGAGGTTGGGCAGGAACTCCGAGTAGGTGATGTTGGCGATTTCCGCCGTCACGATGGCGCGGGCGTGATTGTAGAGTTGGTCGCCACTCCATTTCGGGTGCGCAAGGTGCAGTCTGTCGACCCAATAATTGTGTTCGCGCACGAACAGCGTGTGCAGGGCGGTAAGCGCCGGATTTTCTGCGGCGCGGACATCGCCGGCGACGACCATGCCGTCAACGATCGGCAGGTTGTTGCCGGCCGACGTCAACATGTGGCCGTCGGCGGTGCGCAGGCTGGCGGCGGTCGCGGCGTTGGATCCATAGACCATCGAGGCGTCCAGCCAGGCGGTATTGGAGTTGAGTGCCATGGCGGGATTGGACGTGCCGGCGCCGGTCGTGGGATCGACGACGGCGCGGGTGATCGGGATGATGGTGCCGGCGGGAAGCACGGGATCGCCCGCGGGGACCGCGACGCTGATATCGTTGACGCCATCGGTTCGGGTCAGCGTCATGTCATGATCGATGAATTGACCCCAGGCGTACATGAACGCGGAGACGCCTTCCGGGTTTGCCACGTCCGGGTCGCCGGCGCCCACGACAAGATTGCTGATGGTGCGCGGATTGTTGCCGCCGAGCGGGACGGAAATGCCGTCGGCAAAATGCGCCTCGCCGATACGCGCGAATTCGGTACCGGCGGCGTTGAGGCTGGAATCGGATTGGTTGTTCTGCGAACCGTCGAAACTGCGGTATTCGACTTTTGCCGGCTTGGCATCCGGATAGCACGGCGGGCCATGGGGGCCGTGAGGCCCATGTGGGCCGTGAGACTCATGCGGGCCATGAGGGCCATGCGGTCGGTGCGGCAAATGGCCGGGAAAATCGCCGAAGCGAAAGTCGTGGTCTCCGTCCCAACTTCGCTTGAACTGACGCATTTCTGCCGTCTCCTCAGTTGCAATTGCGAATTATTTGCAATTGATCACTAATGAGAGGCATTTGCAACAAGGGAATTGTCCACCCAGCAGGTCGCCATCTGTTCCCCGGCAAGGATCGGCGCAGGAAAAAGGCCCGCCGCGTTACCGCAGCGGGCCCCGTTTGAATTGAGTTGAATGGCCGTTTCGGCCGCTTGGTTACGTTTTCGGCCCGAGCGTCGCCTTGCCCGGCCCGGAGATAGTCGCGGGCGGTGTGGCGACCGCATCGTCATCTGTATCAATCACGGCCGGCAATTCGGCCGGACTGGCGAGCTGCTGCGCGGCCAGCGCGTTGGTCAAAGTGGTCAGCGCGTCCGGACCGGCGGCGAAGCCGCCCTCGGCGAGGATCTTATCGATGATCGGCTTGAACGCGGAGACCGACAGCAACTGCGCAGCAAGGCCATCGCCAAGGCCAAGACCGTTGCTATGGCCGTTCATCGCGCCATTGCCGCCGCCGCGGCCGAGCATGCCGCCGGTGTCGAAGATCCGGATGTCGGAGATCTTCTCGATCGGCTTGACCGCTTCGGCCAGCGCGCTCGGGATGACATTGATGCGCGCCATCATCAGGTCGTAGTCGATCAACGCCTGCGAGAGCTTGTTGCGCGCTTCCGCCTTCAACGCCGCCACCTCGGCCTCGGCCTGGCCGAGCGATTTGACGCCGGCCGCGCGGGTGGTCGCCGCCTCGGCGTCGGCCCTGGCCAGCATGGTGATGGCTTCCGCCTTGTTGTTCGCGGCCTGGTTCTCGGCTTCCGCCATCACGGTGATCGGCATCGCCTCGGTCTCGGCGGCCTTGCGCGCTGCGATCACGTTGATGATCTTGTCGCGTTCGGCGATTTCGACGGCTTTGGCGGTGGTGACCTTTTCCTCGGCCGCAATTGCGAGCGCACGCGCGGTCTCGGCGATGGTCTGCGCCTCAGACTGTTCCTTGCTCTTGGCGGCGATCGCGATCGCGCTTTCCTGCGCCACGATCTGCAGGTCGCGCTCCATTTCAGTGTTGCGGCGCTTCACCGCCAGATCGGCCTCGATCTTTCTGGTGTCGCGGAGCTGGTTGGCTTCGGTCTGCTTGTTGGCGACCGCCAGCTCCTGCTGGATGCGGTACTCGGCCTCGTTCTGCAGCGCGGTCTGCTCGACCTGCGCGGTCTGCGCGCGCATCGCAGCGGTCTTGTTGGCGATGTCGCGCTGCTGCGCCAGTTCTGCCTCGCGCTTGGTGGCCTCGATCGTCAGCGTGGTCTGGCGGGCGACGAGGTCCTGTTGCGCGATGTTGACCTCGGTGGTGCGGACGATCTGGTTGCGCTCCTGTTCGCGCTCGCGGGTGATCTTGGTCAGCGTCGTCAAACCGTGGGCGTCGAAGAAGTTGCTCGGATTGAAATGCTTGATATCGCTCTGGTCGAGACGGGTCAGCGACACTGATTCGAGCTCAAGGCCGTTGTTCTGGATGTCGGCGCCGACGGCGTCCTGCACCGATTTCACGAACGTCGCGCGCTGCTCCTGCAGCTCTTCCAGGTTCATGGTGGCGGCGACCGAACGCAGGCCGTCCACGAATTTGGCCTCGATCAGTTCGCGCAGCTCGCCTGCATTTTGGGTGCGGCTGCCGAGCGTCTGCGCGGCAAGCGCGATCGAGGAAGTATCGGGTTTGACGCGCAGATAGAACTCGGCGCCGATATCGACGCGCATGCGGTCCTTGGTGATCAGCGAGTCCGGGCCGCCACGGGCAACCTCCAGCCGCAGCGTCTTCAGATTGACTGCGGCGACCGAGTGGAACACCGGAAGGACGATCGAACCGCCATCGAGCACGACCTTCTGGCCGCCGAGTCCGGTGCGGACGTAGGCTTCATCGCGGGTCGAGCGGCGGTACAGTTTGGCAAGCAGTAAACCGATAACAAGAACGGCGATTACGCCAATCGTGACGGGTATTGCAAGTTCCCACATATTCAAGCCCTGTCTGAACGTTGTTGCGCAATGAGGTCGGCTGGTGCGGAAATGGCGATAAAGCTCTTGGCATCACGGTCGACCAGCAACACGCTGGCGCCGACCGGGAGGGGTACGGATTCGGGACTGGCGCGCGCCACCAGAGAGTGCCAGTTGCCGAAGACATCCTTGAGACGGACGCGGCCGGGCAGTCCCTGGTCGAGCGGCCCGATCGAAACCTCGGCGACATGGCCGATGAAATCGGCCTCGTCCACCGCATAGGTTTCGTCGCGCGGGATGATCTTGGCGATGCCGCGGCTGGTGACGCGGATGGCCGGAATGCTGCAGGCCGCCGCGGCGAGCGCCGCGATCGAGACGGGGACCGAGATCCCCACGCCGTGCGCCAACGCTTGCAGGAAGAATCCCGCGATCGAGAACATGCCGAGCGCGAGAATGATCAGGATCAAAAGCGGTAGACGCCCCGCATTGATCCAGAGGAACAGGCCGCCGAGGCCATTGGCGTGATCGGCCTCGACCGTGACTTCCTTGCCGAGCAGTTCGCTGATCGAGAAGCCGACCAGCGTCGCCAGCAGTTCGATGCCGCCGAGCGCCAGCATGATTGCGGCGGCAATTGCGAAGGGACGTACGTCGGGCGCCAGCAGGAGGTCGGACACGGCACTCATTGCTGCGATTTGATCCTTTCAAGCCGCGCCGCGATTTCCTTTTCGCGATGCAACCGGTCGAGTTCATCGAGCTCCTTGTCGCCGGGCACGCTTGCAGCGGGCACGCCGGTGACGCGTGCGATCGCTGCCATCGCCCGATCGGGACTCACTGTTTGTGTCGCGCCAGCGGCGCGTCCGGTTTCGTGCGGCGCGTGCTTCTCGAGGCTCGCCTCGAGATCGGCGAGGCGGGTCTCGGCTTCACGCCGCGCGCCAAGCATCGCCTGTAAGGCCTTGGTCTGCTCGTCGATTTCGAGCTCGATGAAATCCATCGCGCGCTCCAGCGCGGTACCCTGCGATTCCAGATCAATTTGCCGTGCAACCCCGGCGCGCGCGAGATCTTCGCGGTTTTCTGCAACCGCAAGACGAATCTTGTCCGTCAGCGCGGCAATCTCGGCGTCGAGCTCCTGGCGCCGGCGCTTGAGGCGAAACTCCTCGGCGCGCGACTTGCCAAGCGCGTGGCGCGCTTCGTCAGCGCCGGCATCGATTTCGCGGATCGCCTGCTTGACCAGCGCGACCTTGTTGCTGTTCTCGGCATTGTCGATCGTCTCGCTGGCAATGGCGGCAAGAAGTCTACCCATACGTGCAAGAATACCCTCGTGAACCATGGTCTTCTCCTCCGGCTGTGGTGATTTCGATTTCACGGCGATGTGGATTTCGTAAGCGCGGCCGTCCGAAACCAAATGAGCCGGGAAAGGACTATCCCAGCCGGCAAGGTAGCCGGGGATTTCAAACGGCACCAAGACACGTCCGTAGACAGTGCTAATGGTCAGTGAAGTTGGTCCCTTGATCGCAAACAACTTGTCGTCGAGCGGGATTTTGCGCGTAGGCGACCCTGCGACATAACTGGCGCGGTCGCGCAGGCCGAGCGTCACCAGGCGAGCGGGCAGTCCAGTCTCGGTTCGGATCCGCTCATAGGCCTGGGCGTGGAGGGCGACGAGGTTGGCGCCGACCGGGGCAACCTCGGCGAGAATCGCCATCATCCGGTCATAGGCGGCAAAGGTTGCTTCGATGGCGGCTATGCCGGCTTGGTCGGGGGCGAGGGCGTATCGCAGCGTCGCCGTCGGGGTTTCGATCGGAAGCTTTATCATGCAGGCAGCATAAAGTACTTCTTCAGTACTTTGCAAGGTGGTGGGCGGCTATCGTTTTCGTGATCGGCAGATGCAGTTGCAAATGAGTTGCAATAAGAGCGAAGTTCAGCCATCTTGCTAAAATGGATGCGCGAACGCCGGATTTGGCCCCCGAAGCCAAGGGTCTGCTGATGGCCGATACGACCGCCGCCGGTTGGCGCGCTGATGCCGCCGCCGGCGCCCGGCGGAGCTTGCCCGAGGTCAATTCCACGATCTCGGTGCCCTTTGGCGGGCATTGGTCGCGCCGGCTGCTGGCCTTCCTTGGCCCTGGCTATCTGGTTTCGGTCGGTTACATGGACCCCGGCAACTGGGCCACCGACCTCGCGGGTGGCTCGAAGTTCGGCTACACGCTGCTCGCGGTCATTCTGCTGTCGAACCTGATGGCGATCCTGTTGCAGGCGCTCGCCGCGCGGCTTGGCATCGTCACCGACCGTGATCTGGCGCAGGCCTGCCGCGCCAGCTTCTCGCGGCCCGTGAACTTCCTGCTCTGGGTGGTCTGCGAAGCGGCAATCATCGCCTGCGATCTTGCCGAAGTGATCGGCACCGCGATCGCGCTCAACCTGTTGTTCGGCATTCCCCTGATCTGGGGCGCGCTGATAACTGCGCTCGATGCCTTCCTGCTGCTCCTCCTGATGAACAAGGGTTTTCGCTTCCTCGAAGCCTTCGTCATCTCGCTGCTGATTGTGATCGCGATCTGCTTTTCGATTCAGATCGTGGCTGCGGCGCCGCCGGTAGCTGCCGTCCTGAAGGGGTTTGTGCCGTCGCCCGAGATCGTCACCAATCCGGAGATGCTCTACATCGCCATCGGCATCATCGGTGCGACCGTGATGCCGCATAATCTTTACCTGCACTCCTCGATCGTGCAGACCCGCGCCTATGAGCGCAACGACAAGGGCCGCCGCGAGGCGATCAAATGGGCCACGACGGATTCGACCATCGCCTTGATGCTGGCGCTGTTCATCAACGCCGCGATCCTGATCGTCGCCGCCTCCACCTTCCATGCGACCGGCCGCACGGAAGTCGCCGAAATCGGCCAGGCATATGAACTGCTATCGCCGCTGCTCGGCCTCGGCATTGCCTCGACCCTGTTCGCAGTGGCGCTGCTTGCCTCTGGTCTGAACTCGACCGTCACCGCGACGCTGGCCGGCCAGATCGTGATGGAAGGCTTTCTGCACCTGCGGCTGCCGAGTTGGGCGCGGCGGCTACTCACCCGCGGCGTCGCCATCGTTCCGGTCGTGATCGTCACCGCGCTCTATGGCGAGCGCGGCACCGGTCAGCTCCTGGTGTTCAGCCAGGTGGTGCTGTCGATGCAATTGCCGTTCGCGGTGATCCCGCTGGTGAAGTTCGTTTCCGACCGCCGCAAGATGGGCCAGTTCGTCATTCCGCGCGCAGTGGCTGCCGTGGCGTGGATCGTCGCCGGAATCATCGTCGCGCTGAACGTGAAGCTGCTGTTCGACGCGTTCTTCGGGTGATCTAGCCGCGCGCTGGATATTGCCCCTCATGGTGAGGAGCGCGCATCTTGCGCGCGTCTCGAACCATGTGGCCCCGCCCGTGCCACTCATCCTTCGAGACGCCGCGGAGCCTGTCATCGGGCGCGCATTCGCGCGACCGTTGGCGGCTCCTCAGGATGAGGTCTTGTGATTCAATCCTGCGGCTCGGACAGCATTTCGCCCGATGCATCTACCCGCAGCCAGCCTGACGGCGCCAGCCGCTGCTGCGGCAGGAAGCGGCCCTTGTAGTCCATCTTCTTGGAGCCCTCGATCCAGTAGCCGAGATAGACGTAAGGCAGGCCGAGCCGGCGGGCGCGGGTGATGTGGTCGAGGATCATGAAAGTGCCGAGCGAGCGGCTGTGCTGCGACGGCTCGAAGAACGAGTACACCATCGACAGCCCGTCGCTGAGCACGTCCGTCAGCGCCACCGCGACCAGCTCCTCGCCGCGCCCGGTGATGCCGGTATCGACGCCGCGCTTGCGGTATTCGATGATGCGGGTCTCGACATGGCTGTCTTCCACCATCATCGCGTAGTCGAGCACGGTCATGTCGGCCATGCCGCCATGGCGGTGGCGCTTGTCGAGGTAGGCGCGGAACACCGAGTATTGCTCCGACGTCGGCACCGCGCTGCGCTGCTCGCCGACGATGTCGGCGTTGCGCGCCAAAACTTTCTTGAAGTTGCGCGAGGGGCGGAATTCGTTGGCGATAACGCGCACGGAGACGCAGGCCCGGCACTGGTCGCAGGCCGGACGGTAGGCGATCGATTGGCTGCGGCGGAAACCGCCATGGGTCAGCAGGTCGTTGAGGTCGCCGGCCTTGTCGCCAACCAGATGCGTGAACACCTTGCGCTCGTGCCGGCCCGGCAGATAGGGGCAGGGCGAGGGCGCCGTCAGGTAGAATTGCGGGGTATCACGCGAGTGTTGGGTCACGTCGGGTCGTCACGCCTCCGAAACAAATCAACCATAGCGCTTTCGAACGAAGTAGACACCAGTTCCCGTTAAGAAAACGCGTCAGAACGAAAAAAGCGCCGGCCGGCCCCGATTTCATCGTGGGGCCCGACCGGCTCTAACATCGCGCCCGGAAGGCGGGCGGTCAAATAGTTTGCTACTCGCTCAATAGCTGCTGCGTGCCGAGGGAACTACCTGGGTACGAACCGAGCTGTTGATGACCACGGTTCCCAGGATCATGTCGTGCAGCAACCGGCGGCGGCTGTTGAACAGGCCGACCAGTAGCACCAGCGGCGTCAGGAACGAGACCGAGAGCCAGTACAGCACGGCATGGCAGGCACCGAGCACGAAATAGCCCGGCGCGCCGTACCAGGTGCGCAGCTCCAGATCCATCGCGCGCATGCCCAGCGTCGCCGAATGCGGGCCGCCGATCGAGGTACCGTAATAGACGATCGCCCACACGATGGTGGCGGGCCACGCCAGCCAGAACAGCATCCAGCCCAATGTCAGCGTAACGATGCCGAACAGGAAGATGAAGATGTAGCCGAGGATGACGGGCACCGACAGCACCACGAGGTCGATCAGGAACGCAAATACCCGTCGCGTCAGCACGCCGCGAAACAGTTCCGGCTGCGAATAGGGATCGAACGCATGCGGCGGCACCCCGCCATCGTTCCGCCAGGCGCCGCCAGCATTTGAAGGGCCGCCAGCGTTTGAATAGCCGCCGGCATTTGAAGGGCCGCCGCCGGTGTTGCCAGAACCGCTATAAGACATGGTCCGTCCTCCAGGCCGATATTCCAGACCGTGACATGGGAACCGGCGGGGCCTGCGCCAAGGGGGCTGCGACCATTAACAGCGCGCAATATTCGGCGGGAGGGACGTCCGCTCTTACCCCGTCATTGCGAGGAGCAAAGCGACGAAGCAATCCATCTATGCGGTCTGCGGCGCTATGGATTGCTTCGCTTCGCTCGCAATGACGTGAGAGAGCGCGGGAATCAGCCTTCGGCCTTCAATTTCTCCGCCGCCTTTGGCGCAAAGTACGTCAAAATGCCATCCGCACCGGCGCGCTTGAAGCCGAGCAGGCTTTCCATCATTGCGCGGTCGCCGTCGATCCAGCCATTGGCCGCGGCTCCCGCGATCATCGCGTATTCGCCGGACACCTGGTAGACGAAGGTCGGCATCGCAAACGTGTCCTTCACCCGCCGGACAATATCGAGATAGGGCATGCCGGGCTTCACCATCACCATGTCGGCGCCTTCGGCGATGTCGAGCTCGACCTCGCGCAGCGCTTCGTCGGAATTGGCGCTGTCCATCTGGTAGGTGCGCTTGTCGCCGGTCAGCGTTTTGGCGGAGCCGATGGCGTCGCGGAACGGGCCGTAGAAGGCGGAGGCGTATTTCGCCGCGTAGGACATGATCTGCACGTCGAGAAAACCTGCCTCGTCCAGCGCCTCCCGGATCGCGCCGACGCGGCCGTCCATCATGTCCGATGGCGCAATCACGTCGCAGCCGGCTTCCGCCTGCACGAGCGCCTGTTTCACCAGCACCGCCACCGTCTCGTCATTGAGGATTTTGCCGTCCTCGATCAGCCCGTCATGGCCGTGGCTGGTGAAGGGATCGAGCGCGACGTCGCACAGCACGCCGATCTCGGGGAATTCCTTCTTGATCGCGCGCACCGACTGGCAGACCAGATTGTTCGGGTTCAGCGCCTCGGAGCCGTGCTCGTCGCGGAGCGACGGCTCGGTATAGGGAAACAGCGCGATGCAGGGGATGCTCAGTTTTGCCGCGCGCTCGGCGTCGCGCACCGCCTGATCGACGGTGAGGCGGTCGACGCCGGGCATCGAAGCCACCGGCGTGCGCGTGTTGTGGCCGTCGACCACGAACATCGGCCAGATCAGATCGTCCGTGGTCAACACGTTTTCGCGCACCAGCCGCCGCGCCCATTCCGCCTTGCGGTTGCGGCGGGGGCGGATGGTCAGATCGAGCGGGGTGGAGGCGAGGGCGGTCTGCCGCCGCGGCGCGTCGCGCATTTCGATCGGACGCCCGAACTTGATCGCCATGTGAACGGTACTCCTTGAGGCGGAGGGAAGGTTTTGATTTGTTCCAATTCTAGCACCTTGCCGCTGCCGCGTCACCGAGCCTTGATCTATCTCATCAGCAATTGATTTTGCCGTCCCGCCGGGCCAAGACATCAGGCCATGAGCAGATTCCAGCACGCGTTGCGCCCCGGTTGCGAAGCCAGCCCCCAGATCAGCTTCCGGGTCGGCTTCCATGTCTGACGTTTCGCCGCGCGATCAGGGCCGGGACAAGGCGAGGGACAATGCCAGGGACGGTGCGATGTCCATGGCGGCGATGTCGTCGGAGCGGATCGAGCCCGACGACAATGTGTGGACGCGTCGGCTGGTGCTGTTCCTGCGCATCATGGCGGTCGTGTCGATCATGAAGGGCCTGTACCACTGGGCGCAGGTCACGGGTTTCATCGGCGGCGAGGAAGAGGCGTTCGAAAACCAGTCGATGGCCTGGCAGACCGCGACCGTTTATTTCGCCGTCATCGAACTCGTCGGCGCCGTCGGCTTGTGGCTCGCGACGCCTTGGGGCGCGGTGGTGTGGCTCACCACGGTGGTGTCGATGGCGGTGATCGAGCTGATGTTTCCAGGCATCTACGGCGGCAGCCTGACGGTCGTGGGGTTTGAGGCGGTGATGCTGGCCGCCTATCTCGCGCTCGCCTGGATGGCCGCGCGTGAGCGCCCGCCGTAGGACGTCTGTCCCAACCTCGCCCGCTCTTCGCGGGGAGAGGTCGGATTGCCTCGGCGATGCGAAGCATCGTCCGGTGCAATCCGGGTGAGGGGCTGCATCCACGAGTTCAGTTCGTGGATGCAGCCCCTCACCCCACCCCTCTCCCCGCAAGGGCGGGGCGAGGGAGCAGCGCAGCAGCATCCTTCAACTCTGTCAGTTTTCCGCCATAGTCCATCCGCGTGCAGAATCCGCGACGCGATCCCGTACAATTTTCAAAAAGTTTCTTCCTAACGATTTGGTCACCGTTAAAGGCCGTAAAGGGTTCCACCACACATCTTACGCGAGCGTTTCGATTTCAGACGCACCTGTTTCCGAATGCGACAGGGCTTGCAGACGAAGCGTGAACAGGGCGCTCGCAGCGTCAATGAAATGTTGCAAAAAGCCTTGATCCATGGGGCTTAATCCACAATTCACTCTGTTAAATTCATGATCTCTTTATTGTCTTATTTAAGCGGATCTTCAAACCGCCCCCTTAAGTTGAAGCTATCAGGCGGGACAGAAGTTTCGTCGAAATAAGTCGAAAAACGACGACAGGGGAAGTGTCATGATCAAAGCCGTTGCAACGGCGGTGGAAACCGCTGAACGCTCTGCCGGTCAAACTCCGGTGCAGCCGCTCTATCTGGAAGCGTTGACTTTGGTGGAGCGGCTGCACCGTCGGCTGCTCGACGTCATCAAGGACGAATTCGATCGCCGCGGCCGCGCCGACATCAATTCGGTGCAGGCTCTGCTGCTCTATAACATCGGCGACAAGGAACTGACCGCGGGCGAGCTGCGCACGCGCGGTTACTATCTCGGCTCCAACGTCTCCTATAACCTGAAGAAGCTCGTCGAGCTCGGCTTCCTCGATCATCAGCGCTCGCGCGTCGATCGTCGCTCGGTCCGCATTCGCCTCACCGCGCAGGGCCAGGAGATCCGCAAGATCGTCGATGCGCTTTACCAGAAGCACGTCAAGACCGTGGAGCAGGTCGGTGGCATCTCGAACGAGGAGTTCGCGACGCTGAACAAGTCGCTGCACCGGCTCGAGCGGTTCTGGACCGACCAGATCCTGTATCGGCTCTGAGAATTCGCAAGCGTTTTCGCGCGAAGCATGTCTTCGGACTTCGGTCCGGAGGTGGAGACGTTCTCGCCAGGAAACGCGTCAGAACACATGAATTTCGTCTGCCTTGCGGCCAAGCCGGCCACCTAGAAGACCGGCAGCCAACAAGCGGTCAAATGAACTGGCAAGGCAGTAAGCCCTGCTCAAAGCGCATCGGCGCCGGTCTTCCGGTTCCGGTGCGTTTTGTTTTTTGAAGGGAAATCCTCCGATTTTCCGGCAACCGACGCCATTTCCGACAGAAATGGCGATTTCTGGCGTTGGAACCATCTTCGCACCTGCGAATTATCGCCCCGGCCACGAAACAGGTGAGGGCATGCTGGTCGAACGCGGAATTCAGGTCCTGAATTTTGAGGTGGTGGGCGATGCCTACGCGATTGCCTCAAACTACCTTCGCAAGAGCGGCGCGATTGCCGATAGCCTCGTCACCGACGAGCGGCTGCTCGCAATTATCATGAAGCTGTTCCAGCGTGGCGAATTCAATAGGCTGAGGCTGGCCAACAAGGCGATCGCCAGATTCGAAGCAGGCGTATTGGCCTGACGATCACCCGCATCACGCAACTCAGGAGAAATCCATGGAAGCCGCGATCGAACGGATCATGCAGACCTATGACCTGCTTCTGAACTGCAGCGCCGCTGCCAGCGACGAGGCGCGCGCCAAGGTAACGGCCTATCTCACCACGCTGGTCGAGGCGGGCGAGAAGGATCCGCACCGGCTAACGGTGTGCGGGCTCACCTATCTGCGCCAGCTCGACGGCAGCAACGATCCGGTGAAGGCGGGGTATACGGGATTGTAAGGTGCTGGCGCCGTCTTCAGGGCACACCTGACCGGCGCCAAAGGTGCTGGAGCAGGGTCCGACCGAGAAGGACCTTGCCTGCCATGTACGCTCCGCCCTAGATTTCCGGATCTTATGTGGCGCGAGGGCTTGTCATGGACGTAGCTATTCCAGCCAATGAGCCTGAACGGCTTGAAGCGCTGACAAGCTACGCCGTCCTCGACACGCTTCCGGAAATTGGCTTCGACGAAATCACCGAACTGGCGGCGCAGATTTGCGACTGCCCGGCTGCTCTGGTCAGCTTCATCGACCCATCGCGCCAATGGATCAAAGCGAAATATGGTCTTCCGGCAGACCTTTCCGAATGCCCGAGGGAAATTTCGGTTTGCAATGTCACAATCTGCAACAACGATCTTCTCTACGTTCCCGACCTCCTAAGCGATGAACGATTTAACACCAGCCCACTGGTGACGACCGGTTTGAAACTCCGCTTTTATTGCGGTGTCCCGCTCATCACCCAGGATGGCTATGCCTTGGGCACGTTGTGCGTGGTTGACTTCAAGTCGCGCGAACTCAGTTTCGAGCAGCGGGAAGCCTTACGGCGGCTATCACGGCAAACGATGGTGCACCTGGAATTGCGTCGGCAATTGATTGAGCGCAACGAGATGCTGCGCCAGTTGGAGCTGGCGCGCGATCGAGCAGTGACCGAGAAAGGTGAATCGGAGCGGCTGCTCCTGAACATCCTGCCGCCATCTATCGCGGCTGAGCTCAAGGCGAACCAGCGCGTCAAGCCGCGCTTCTTCGATTCCGCTAGTGTCATCTTCATCGATTTCACCGGGTTCACCCGCATCGTCGAAACGATGGAGCCGGCGAGCGTCATCGACCAACTCGACCAGCACTTCACCAGGTTCGACGACATCATCGCAAAATATCGCCTTGAAAAACTCAAGACGATCGGCGACGCCTATCTCGCAGTCGGCGGCGTGCCGGAGCCCAGCCGCTCGCACGCGATGGACGCTGCGCTGTGCGCGCTGCAGATCATGGATCACCTGGCCAAGCTGAACCGGCAGCGGGAAAAGCTGCATCTTCCTGCTTGGATGGCAAGAATCGGGATCAACACCGGACCGGTGATCGCCGGCGTGGTGGGCAAGCACAAATTCACCTATGATATCTGGGGAAACACCGTGAATGTGGCGGAGCGTGTCGAGGCCGCCGGAGTTCCAGGCCGCATCACGATTTCCGAGGCTACCTTCCAGCACATCAAGGGGCGCTTCGAGACGGAGCCCCGCGGCGCCGTGGAGGTGAAACACAAAGGCCTGGTGAACATGTACTTCCTCAATCGCGTTAAGCCGGAATTCTCGTATGATCCAGCCGGCACAATGCCCAATGAGGCATTCTGGAAAAAGGAATGGGAAACTCATTAGGGCACGGGCCGCAGCTCCAAGGAGGCTCGCCATGACCTCACTCACGCGTCGTTTGTTTCTGTCGCTGGCAGCCAGCCTTGTGCCGGCTTCCGCCATCGCTCATCACGGCTGGGGCGGCTACGACACGTCAAAATCGTTCACCGTCACCGGCAAGATCCTGAAATCGACCTTCGAGAATCCGCATTGCGAGATCGAGATGGTGGTCGACGGCAAGCACTGGCACTTCATCCTGGCGCCGCCGTCGCGTATGCTGGCGCGTGGCGCGACGCGTGAGCTGATCGCAGCCGGTAAGACCTGCACCGTGTTCGGCTATCCGCACACCAGCAAGCCGGACGAGGCGCGGATCGAATATATCGTGCTCGACGGCAAGCGCATCGAATTGCGGTAAGCCGCAAGTGGAACACCAGCCGGCCGCATCGATATTCCTGGGCTTACAGGAAAGCGCGCTGGGCCATGCGATGCGCTCTTCGCCTGCGCTCTATCCCGCGGTCGAGATTCTGCACATTATCGGCTTCGTCATCCTGGTCGGATCGATCCTGGCGCTCGATTTGAGGCTGCTGGGGCTCGGGCGCACGATTGCCATTCAACCGATGGCGCAGTTGCTGTTGCCGGTGTCGCGTGCAGGCTTTGTGCTCGCGATCAGCATGGGCTTTCTGCTGTTCAGCGCCGATGCTTCGCATGTCGTGAAAAATCCCGCGTTCCAGGCCAAGCTGCTTTTGATCGGTGCGGCGCTGATCAACGTCGTGATCGCGCATGCCGTCCCGTGGCGCCATGTTGGGCGCTGGGGCGACAAGGCGTCCGGCGCAGCCAAGGTGACTGCACTGCTATCGATCCTGCTGTGGCTCGGCGTCATCTGCGCGGGGCGCCTGATTGCGTATTTCTAGCAAGGTCGCTTGCCATGTCCTGCATTCGGTTTTCCTGCATTCGGTTTGCCATCGTCGCGCTCCTCCTCGGTTTGTTCGGTTCGGCGGAGATCGCCACCGCCGATGAAGCCGCCAATGCCTGGAAGGCGCTGCGCGCCGGCGGGCATGTCGCGCTGATGCGGCATGCCGATGCGCCGGGGGGCTTTGGCGATCCGCCCGGCTTCCGCGTTGAAGATTGTGCCACCCAGCGCAACCTGAGCGCCAAGGGGAGGACGGACGCCGAGAAGATCGGTGCGCGGCTCAAGCGGGAAGGGATTGCGTTTGAAACGATCCTGAGTTCGCCGTGGTGCCGATGCGTCGACACCGCCAAATTGCTGGACCTCGGGACGGTCGAGACCGACGCGACGTTCGGCAATGTCGTGGTGCTGCGCGATCAACGAGAGGCGCTAACGGCCGGCGCCCGCGCGCGCATCGCCAAATGGACGTCGCGCGGAAACCTCCTCATTGTGACCCACGGCGCGAATATTCTGGCGCTCACCGGCGTCTCGCCGGCCAGCGGCGAGATCGTCGTCGTCAAGGGCGGAAGCGATCGCACTGAGCCTGCCGGCCGCCTGCTTCTCGATTGAGCCGGTTCGAATTACCGCGCGTCCGCTCTAGCGTCCTTCGCGATAGCGGTTCCAGTTGGCGATCACGCCTTCGTATCGCACCGGTTTCGTTGCCGTTGCAGTGCGCGCGGTTTCGGCCTCTGTTTCATTGGCGAAATTCGGAAAGATCACGAAAAATCCCAGAAGACCGACGACCATCGTACGGTAGATCAGGAAGGCCGTTGTCAGCTAGCGTCGCGAATTAGCCTGACGCTCTTTCGGTGGGAGTGAGCTTTCCATGCTTGGAAATCCATCTGTCAGCCCCGGATGGGTTATAGGCTCGGTCAAAACGGCGGCATGTGATCTGGTTCACGCCGCGGCAGGCAAAGGTCTCGCGCGGCCCGACAGGCAAATCAGCTAGATGTTGTGTCCAGCCACTCTTGCAAAAATTCTCCGCTTTCACTGGGAAGCAAATCAGTCACATATACCGTGCGTCTCACCCAATTGAGGGGCAGATCGCGATCGTCACGAACGTGCGGTGAGATGTGGTGGACGCGGAATGCGCAAGACGTAGGCGCAGGATGCGTACGGCGAAGTCGTGTGGTTCTGGCGCCGCGGTGCTGGCGTTAAGTTACGTGGAAGTTTTCCGCGTGGCGACGGTGGCAAGAAAGCCGTTCACCGGGAAGAGCACGAAGTAAGCCGTAAAGCCATTGCGCAGGGAAGGCCGGGATGCTCCCGCTGTACCTGTATGCTCGTGTGCACTTTTGTTTGCGCAAATCGCACACGAGACCGCGGGTGCAGCAAGCACCCGGTCTTCCCTGCGCCCTCTGAATAAGAGGGCGGGAAGTTGAGCAAACCTCGGACGCCATGCGTCGCGAGATCGCGAACGCATACTCAGTTGTCATCATCCGCGAAGGCGGACGATCCAGTATCCCAGAGACAGCAGTGATTGAGCCGATAAGCCGCAGCGTACTGGATCCCCGGCCCTTCGCGGGGATGACGATCTTGTGCTGCGTCGCTATTTCCACGTCATTGCGAGCGCAGCGAAGCAATCCATCTATCCCCACGCGGCGCTATGGATTGCTTCCGCCTTCGCTAAAGCTGCGGAAGTCGCTTCGATCGCAATGACACGTTCAAACAAGCCGCGCGCCACGCAATAGCAACCAAAGGAAGCCCATGCTCACCGTCCATCATCTCAACGACTCCCGCTCGCAGCGAATTTTGTGGCTGCTGGAGGAGGTCGGCACGCCCTATGAGCTGAAGCGTTATCAGCGCAACGCCGAGACGCGGTTGGCGCCGCCGGAGTTGAAACAGGTTCATCCGCTCGGCAAATCGCCGGTCATCACGGACGGTGACATGACCATCGCCGAATCCGGCGCCATCGTCGATTACATCATCCGCCGCTACGGCCAAGGAAAAGACAAGCCCGCGATGATGCCGGCGCCGGGCAGTGCACACTACGAAGCCTACAACGAGTGGCTGCACTATTCCGAAGGCTCCGCGATGTTACCGCTGATGCTCAACCTCTATGTCGGCCGGCTGAAAGAGGCGGGCGCGCCGCTGCATCCGCGCATCGACAGCGAACTGGCGAACCACCTTGGCTATATCGACCGCGCGCTGAACGGGCGGGAGTTCTTCGTCGGGGCGTCGCTGACCGGTGCCGACATCCAGATGAGCTTTGTCGGCGAAATGGCAAAAGTGTTCGACAGGCTCGGGCCATATCGGAACCTGGCGGCCTGGCTGGAACGCATGCATGCCCGTCCGGCGTTCCAGCGCTCGGTCGCGAAGGGTGGGCCATACCGGTTTGCGTGAGGGGGCGTCCGTCATTCCGGGGCGCGAAGTGAACTATGGGGCGCCCCTTGCGCCCCTGAGAATCTCGAGATTCCGGGTTCGATGCTTCGCATCGCCCCGGAATGACGACGGATTGGGGTCCCGGCTCTGCGGTGCACCGCCAAGGGGCGCTGCACCGCGCCCGGGACAACGGGGCGCCCCCTTCATCCCCACCATATCTTGCATAAATATCAGCCCTGTACCGCAAGTGCTTGGCCAATTCCGGCCGATGTGGTATCTCGCAGGCGCTTCTTTCGACCGCCACACCAGACCCGCCCGCTTCACCCCTAAGGGCCTGCGGCGGTGGAGATATTTCGCCAATGACCTCATCGCCCTCCAGCGCCAAGACCGCCTCCGCGCCCGACTCGTTCTTCACGGCCACGCTCGCGGAGGCCGACCCGGAAATCGCTGCCGCGATCAAGGGCGAACTCGGCCGTCAGCGGCACGAGATCGAGCTGATCGCCTCGGAAAACATCGTCAGCCGGGCCGTGCTGGAAGCGCAGGGTTCGGTGATGACCAACAAATACGCGGAAGGTTATCCGGGCGCGCGTTACTATGGCGGTTGCGAATGGGTCGACGTCGCCGAGACGCTGGCGATCGAGCGCGCCAAGAAACTGTTCGGCGCGCAGTTTGCCAACGTGCAGCCGAACTCCGGCAGCCAGATGAACCAGGCGGCGTTTCTGGCGCTGCTGCAGCCGGGCGACACCTTTATGGGGCTCGACCTCGCTGCCGGTGGCCATCTCACCCATGGTTCACCCGTGAACATGTCCGGCAAATGGTTCAAGGCCGCGCATTACACGGTGCGGCGCGACGACCAAATCATCGACATGGACGAGGTGGCGAAGCAGGCTGAGCAGGTCCGCCCCAAGCTGATCATCGCAGGCGGATCGGCCTATTCGCGCGCCTGGGACTTCAAGCGCTTCCGCGAGATCGCTGACAGCGTCGGCGCCTATCTCCTGGTCGACATGGCGCATTTCGCCGGCCTCGTTGCCGGCGGCGTCCATGCCTCGCCGGTGCCGCACGCCCACGTCACCACCACGACGACGCACAAATCGCTGCGCGGCCCGCGCGGCGGCCTGATCCTCTGCAACGACGAGGCGCTCGCCAAGAAGCTGAATTCGGCGATCTTCCCGGGCCTGCAGGGCGGCCCGCTGATGCATGTCATCGCCGCCAAGGCGGTGGCGTTCGGCGAGGCGCTGCGTCCGGACTTCAAGGTCTACGCGAAGAACGTGGTCGAGAATGCCAAGGCGCTGGCGGAAACGCTGCGCGGCCATGGCCTCGACATCGTCTCCGGCGGCACCGACAACCACCTGATGCTGGTCGACCTCCGGCCCAAAGGCCTGAAGGGCAACGCGTCCGAGAAGGCGCTGGTGCGCGCCGCGATCACCTGCAACAAGAACGGCATTCCGTTCGACCCCGAAAAGCCGTTCGTCACCTCGGGCCTGCGTCTCGGCACGCCGGCGGCGACCACGCGCGGCTTCGGCGTGGCCGAATTCAAGCAGGTCGGCGGCATGATCGCCGAAGTGCTCAACGCGCTGGCGCAATCGGCTGACGGCAAGGCGCCGCTGGTCGAAGCCGCGATCAAGGAACGCGTGAAGGCACTCACCGACCGCTTCCCGATCTATTAGTAAGGTCTCGCTAATCAAAGGTCCCGTTGGATGCGTTGTCCCAGCTGCAACAGTCTCGATACGCAGGTGAAGGATTCGCGTCCGACTGAGGATTCGGCTGTGATCCGGCGGCGGCGGGTGTGCATCGCCTGCAACTTCCGTTTCACCACCTTCGAGCGGGTGCAGTTGCGCGAACTGACCGTGATCAAGCGCAACGGCCGCCGCGTGCCGTTCGACCGCGACAAGCTGGTGCGCTCGCTGCAAATCAGTCTGCGTAAACGCCCGGTCGATCCTGAAAGGGTCGAGAAGATGGTGTCGGCGATCGTGCGCGAGCTCGAAAGCGGCGGCGAGGCGGAAGTGTCCTCAGAGGCAATCGGCGAGATCGTGATGGAGCATCTGCGCCAGCTCGACGATGTCGCCTATGTGCGCTTCGCCTCCGTCTACCGCAACTTCCGCGAGGCCAAGGATTTTGAGGCCGTGCTCGGCGAGCTCTCAGGCGAGGACGAAGCGCGGATCGCCACGTTGCGCAAATGATCTTCCGCATCCTGGAAGACCAGTACGGGCAGAAGATTAGGGAGTCCAAAGCGGCGGACCAGCGCTTCATGCAGCTTGCGCTGTCGCTCGGCCGGCGGGGATTGGGGCGCACTTGGCCGAATCCGGCGGTTGGCGCGGTCGTGGTGAAAGACGGCGTCATCGTCGGGCGCGGCTGGACGCAACCGGGCGGGCGGCCTCATGCCGAGCCGGAGGCGCTAAAGCGTGCCGGCGAGGCGGCGCGGGGCGCGACGATATATGTCACGCTGGAGCCCTGTTCGCATTTCGGCAAATCGCCGCCTTGCGTCGATGCCGTGATCGCTTCCGGCATTGCGCGCGTGGTGTCAGCGATCGAGGATCCGAATCCGGAGGTGGCCGGGCAGGGGCATGCAAAACTCCGCGCGGCCGGGATCGCGGTCGATGTCGGGCTCGGCGCTCAGGAAGCCGCGCGCGATCACGCCGGCCATTTTCGCCGCATCCGCAACAAGCGCCCGCATGTGATCCTGAAACTCGCGGTTTCCGCAGACGACAAGATCGCTGCCGCCGGCCACAAGCCTGTTGCGATTACGGGCGAGGGCGCGAAGACGCGGGTGCATCTGCTGCGCGCGCAATGCGACGCCATCCTGGTCGGGATCGGCACCGTGCTGGCGGACGATCCGCATCTGACCTGCCGCCTGCCGGGCATGGAAGCGCGGTCGCCGGTGCGGGTGGTGCTGGATCGTGCGCTGCGGCTACCCGGCACCAGCAAGCTCGTTCAGTCCGCGCGGCAGACGCCGCTCTGGGTGATGACCTCGGATTTTGCCGAGGCGCCGGCGGCCGTGAAACTCGGCGCGGCCGGCGCGCAGGTGATGCGCGTTGCCGCTACCGCGCAGCCGCCGTGGCTGGATCTATCAGCGGTGCTGCACGCGCTGTCCGACAAGGGCATCACAAGGCTGATGGTGGAGGGCGGATCGCGTGTAGCGTCATCCTTCGTCGCGAGCGGCCTGGTTGATGAAATCTGGCTGCTGCGCGGCCCTGATAAGGTAGGCGCTGACGGCATTCCTGCGCTGGACGCATTGCCGCTGTCGACTCTCACCGGGTCGTCCGCGTTCAAGACACGTGCTAGCGAACCACTCGGTAAAGATATCCTGACTGTTTACGAGCCCGCCTAATGTTCACCGGAATTGTCACCGACATCGGCGAAATTGTCGCCTTGACGCCAACGGCGCAGGGGCAGTTGCACCGCATGCGAATCGCCTGCCGCTACGATCAGACGACCATTGCCGACGGCGCCTCGATTGCCTGCAACGGCGTCTGCCTGACGGTGGTGGCTTCCGGCGTCGAAGGCGGCAAGACCTGGTTCGACGTCGATGCCGCCGCCGAGACGCTCGGCATGACCACGGCAAAGCATTGGACCAAAGGAACCAGACTCAATCTGGAGCGGGCGCTGAAGATCGGCGACGAACTCGGCGGTCATATCGTTGCCGGCCACGCCGACGGCATCGCCACCATCGTCCGGCGCGACGATCTGCCCGATATGGCCCGGTTTGAACTGCGCACCACGCGCGAGCTGGCCCGTTTCATCGCCGCCAAAGGTTCGGTGACGCTGGATGGCGTGTCGCTGACGGTGAATACGGTCGAGGATGTCACATTTTCGGTGCTGATTATCCCGCACACGCTCAGCGTCACCACGCTTGGCGGCTGGGCAGCAGGCAGCGAGGTCAACATCGAGGTCGATCTGATGGCGCGCTATGCGGCGCGGCTGTCGGAAATGAAGTGACAGGGTGGCATACGGCGCTTAAAACGCCGGCCCAACCCCTCGTGGTGAGGAGGCGCACTTGCGCCGTCTCGAACCATGAGGCCCGGCAGTAACCCCCCTTCGAGACGCGGCCAGGAGGCCGCTCCTCAGGATGAGGATCGAGCAAGACGGAAGATAGTTGATGGCAGACGCACGGCGCGCACCGCTGAAGGACCAGACCGACATCACAGGCGCGCGCGCACTGATCGTCGAGGCGCGGTTTTATGATGACATCCAGGACGCGCTGCTGGAAGGCGCCGTCGCCGAATTGAAGGCTGCCGGCGTGACGCATGACGTCATCACTGTGCCCGGCGCCTTGGAGATTCCGGCCGCGATCGCGATCGCGCTCGATGCCGCCGACCGCAACGGCAAGCCCTATGACGCGGCGATTGCGCTCGGCTGTGTGGTGCGCGGCGACACCATCCATTTCGAGATCGTCTCGATCGAATCCTCCCGCGCCCTGATGGACCTTGCGGTCGCGCGAAAGGTTCCGCTCGGCAACGGCATCATTACCGTCAATACCGAGGCGCAGGCCTGGGCGAGGGCGCGCGCCAGCGAGTTGAACAAGGGCGGCGACGCCGCGCGCGCGGCGCTGGCGATGCTGCGGATCAAACGCCGGCTGGCAAAGGCTTAACGATGGCAGAGAAGAAGTCCGCCAAAGTTCCCGACAAGAAAGCCAACCGCCGTGGCGCGGCGCGGCTCGCCGCCGTGCAGGCGCTGTATCAGATGGACATCGCGGGGGCGGGCATCAACGACATCTTCGCCGAGTTCGAAAGCCACTGGCTTGGCAATGAGGTCGAGGGCGAGAAATACTTGCCGGCGGAAGCGGCGTTTTTCCGCGACGTGGTGTCGGGCGTAGTCCGCGACCAGGCGAGGCTCGATCCTCTGATCGACGACGCGCTGCAGAAGGGCTGGCCGTTGAAGCGGATCGACGCGATCTTGCGCGCGGTGCTGCGCGCCGGCTCCTACGAGCTCGAGCATCGCAAGGACGTGCCGGGCCGGGTGGTCGTATCCGAATATGTCGACGTCGCGCACGCCTTCGTCGAAAAGGACGAGACCGGGATGGTGAACGCCGTACTCGACCAGATCGCGCGCCAGTTCCGCGCCGACGAGTTCACGCGTGGCTAGCGGCAAACCAGTGTCCGGCGAGGACTGGCTGATCGCGCGCTATTTCCGGCCGCTTGCAACCGACCCCGGCGCCTTCCGTCTCGACGACGACGCTGCGGCGCTCAAGCCGTCCGGCGATGACATCGTGGTGACGACGGATACCATTGTCGAGGGCGTGCATTTCCTGCCCGATGATCCTCCCGATGCGGTCGCACGTAAGGCACTGCGAGTGAACCTCAGCGATCTCGCCGCGAAGGGCGCGACGCCGGCCGGCTTCGTGCTGACGTTGGCGTTGCGCAGCGCGGATGAGGCCTGGCTAAAGCCGTTCGCCGCGGCGCTGGGCGAGGACATCAGGCAGTTCGCATGTCCGCTGCTCGGCGGCGATACGGTGTCGACACCGGGGCCGCTGATGGTCTCGGTGAGCGCATTCGGCCGCGTGCCGTCGGGCAAAATGGTCCATCGCAGCGGCGCCAAACCCGGCGAGCGCGTGATGGTGACAGGCACGATCGGCGATGCCACGCTGGGGCTGGCCATCCTCCGCGGCGGGAAAGTGCATGCCGCCGCCGATACAGCCGCGCGGGAGATGCTGGTCGGGCGCTATCGCGTCCCGCAGCCGCGCGTAGCGATGGCCGAGATCGTCCGCGAATACGCCAGTGCTTCAATGGATATATCGGATGGCTTGGCGGGCGATCTGGCAAAGCTCTGCAGCGTGTCGGGCGTATCCGCTGTGGTTGATCTGGAGCGGGTGCCGTTGTCCGGCGCAGCGCGGGGGTTGGTGTCGCGCAGCATTGTCGGACTGGAGACATTGATCACCGGTGGCGACGACTACGAAATCCTCTGCACGATTCCGGAAGAGCGTGTTGAAGCCTTCGAAGCTGCCGCGCAGCGCGCAGGGGTTGCGCCTAGTTCCATCGGAACGATCGTCGCGGGAAGTTCAGTTCCGAAGTTCGTCGACAAAGAGGGCAATGAAATCGCGCTGGAACGGCTATCCTACAGCCATTTTTGAAGGCGTCGCATCATGCCGTCGGCTTTATTTCCGGCCGGCCATTGCAATTTCGCTGAAAACCTATAGGTTGTGGCGCATTCGATTAGCGCCGTGCCTGTTTGAACGCGCTCCTTAAGGGGCTTCTTCCAGAGACATCGTCGAGATTGGATTTTTGAATCTGCGCGATCGCCGCGTGGAATGAAAAGCCTATGTGCTTTGGAGAAGAGAAAATGGCTACAGGAACGGTGAAGTGGTTCAACGGTCAAAAGGGTTTCGGTTTCATTGAGCCGAGCGATGGCAGCAAGGATGTGTTCGTGCACATCTCCGCCGTCGAGCGCGCCGGCCTTGGCGGGCTGGCCGAAGGTCAGAAGGTTCAGTTCGAACTCAAGACCGACAAGATGCGGGGCAAGGTAAGCGCGGAAAACCTGTCGCTGGTCTAAGGCCTCGAAACGGTCGTTTCACGGATGTACTGGAATGGCTAGTGAGCCCGCTCGATCCCTCCCGGGGTTGAGCGGGCTCTTGTATTTGGGACGGGCCTAATGCCCGATGCCCCGGGCGCCAGTTGGCTGGACGTATTCCGGGTGATTCCTTTCAGAAATCGACGGTTTTCGTCCTCCGCGACATTGCGCCGGAGGGGCGATTTTGGCATGGTCCCGCCCGATTTGAGGCCGCCCTTCTGGGCAGGGAAGGCCTCCTTTTTATGCGTCCGCCGCGACCGCGGCGACGGCGCGGGGGTGGAACGAACAAAAAACTGAGGCAAATTCAATGACAGCATTGTGGGTGATTGTGCTCTGCGGAGCGCTTTCGATTGTCTACGCCATCTGGGCCACATCTTCCGTTCTGAAATCGGACGCCGGCAATCCGCGAATGCAGGAAATCGCAGCGGCGGTTGCCGAGGGCGCGCAGGCCTATCTGCGCCGCCAGTACATGACGATCGCGATGGTCGGCGTCGTGATTTTCGCGCTGCTCGCCTACTTCCTCGGCATGCTGGTTGCGATCGGCTTCCTGATCGGCGCGGTGCTGTCGGGCGCCGCCGGCTTCATCGGCATGAACGTCTCGGTTCGCGCCAACGTGCGCACCGCGCAGGCGGCGACCACTTCGCTGGCCGGCGGCCTCGAACTGGCCTTCAAGGCGGGTGCGATCACCGGTCTTCTGGTGGCGGGTCTGGCGTTGCTCGGCGTCACCATCTACTTCGCCTATCTCACGCAGTTCATGGGCCTGAAGGCCAACGACCGTGTCGTGGTTGACGCGCTGGTCGCGCTCGGCTTCGGCGCCTCACTGATCTCGATCTTCGCCCGTCTCGGCGGCGGCATCTTCACCAAGGGCGCCGACGTCGGCGGCGACCTGGTCGGCAAGGTCGAAGCCGGTATTCCGGAGGATGATCCGCGCAACCCAGCGACCATCGCCGATAACGTCGGCGACAACGTCGGCGACTGCGCCGGCATGGCGGCCGACCTGTTCGAGACCTATGCGGTGACCGCGGTCGCCACCATGGTGCTGGCTGCGATCTTCTTCGCGACTTCGCCGCTGTTGGTGCCGATGATGACGCTGCCGCTCGCCATCGGCGGCGTCTGCATCATCACGTCGATCATCGGCACCTTCTTCGTCAAGCTCGGCGCCAGCCAGTCGATCATGGGGGCGCTGTACAAGGGCCTGATCGCGACCGGCGTGCTGTCGCTGCTCGGCGTCGCAGCCGTCATCCACTGGCTGATCGGTTTCGGCGAACTGGCGGGCGTGAAGTACACGGGCCTGGCGCTGTTCCAATGCGGGGTCGTCGGCCTCGCCGTCACCGGCCTGATCATCTGGATCACCGAATACTATACCGGTACCGATTATCGCCCGGTGAAGTCGATCGCGTCGTCCTCGGTCACCGGTCATGGCACCAACGTGATCCAGGGTCTGGCGATCTCGATGGAATCGACCGCGATGCCCGCGATCGTGATCATCGCCGGCATCCTCATCACCTATAGCCTTGCCGGCCTGTTCGGCATCGCGATTGCGACCACGACGATGCTCGCGCTGGCCGGCATGATCGTGGCCCTCGACGCTTTCGGTCCGGTCACCGACAACGCCGGCGGCATCGCCGAAATGGCCGGCCTTCCGAAGGAAGTCCGCAAGTCGACCGACGCGCTGGATGCGGTCGGCAACACCACCAAGGCGGTCACCAAGGGCTACGCGATCGGCTCCGCCGGTCTCGGCGCGCTGGTGCTGTTCGCGGCCTACAATGAAGATCTCAAGTTCTTCATCGCCAACTCTGCCAAGCATCCGTATTTCCAGGGTGTGCTGCCCGACTTCTCGCTCAACAACCCTTACGTGGTGGTCGGCCTGCTGTTCGGCGGCCTGCTGCCGTATCTGTTCGGTGCAATGGGCATGACCGCGGTCGGCCGTGCGGCCGGCGCGATCGTCGAGGAAGTGCGGCGTCAGTTCCGCGAGAAGCCCGGCATCATGCAGGGCACCGACAAGCCGGATTACGGCAAGGCGGTCGATCTGCTCACCAAGGCTGCGATCAAGGAAATGATCATTCCGTCGCTGCTGCCGGTGCTGTCGCCGATCTTCGTCTACTTCGCGATCTACGCGATCGCGGGCGGCGGCGCGGCCGGCAAGTCGGCGGCGTTCTCCGCGGTCGGCGCCATGCTGCTCGGCGTGATCGTCACCGGCCTGTTCGTGGCGATCTCGATGACCTCGGGCGGCGGCGCCTGGGACAACGCCAAGAAGTACATCGAGGACGGCCATTTCGGCGGCAAGGGATCGGACGCCCACAAGGCCGCCGTGACCGGTGACACCGTCGGCGATCCCTACAAGGATACGGCGGGTCCCGCCGTCAACCCGATGATCAAGATCACCAATATCGTGGCGCTGTTGCTGCTGGCCATCCTGGCGCACTGAGCAGCGACAAGCTTGTCGAAAAAGAAAACCCCGCGGTGCGAGCCGCGGGGTTTTTCATGCGCGAGCCCGGTCGAGCATCTGCGATATCTGCTCGTCCCATTCTGGATGCAGTTGCTTTAGCGGCGCGAGGAAATGACTCTCGGGCCCTGTCAACTCGTTCATGCGGCTTGCGCAGCGGCGTGCATCGTCCACCTTGCCGAGCGCGACATGGCAGCACGCGAGCGTTTCCAGTGTCGGACGAAACGTCGGGCGAATGGCGAGCACCGTGTTGGCGGTCGCAAGGGCGCGCTCGGCTTCTCCGGCGAGAAGCTGTGCATAGGCGAGCAGATTGTACCAGGTGAGATTCTGCGGATCGTTCGGATTTAACGCCAGGCCATGCTCAAGCGGTTCGATTGCCTCTCGTGCCAGGCCCGCGAACAGACGGGCCAGGCCGAGAACCAGATGCCCCAATGCGAAGCTTGAGCTCAATGCGATCGCTTTCTCGGCTGCCGATACAGCTACCAGCGGCGCATTGCTGTATGCGTTCGCAATGGCGAAGGCGTAGTGCGCATAGGGATCTCTCGGATCGAGTGCTATCGCGTGCGCCGCGGCATCCACGCCTTCCTTGCTGTCCGCGCCGGGCGCGTCGCTCCAGCCGTACGCGATTATCCCGGCGCTGACGCGCCCGAGCCAGATGTGGGATTCCGGCAAGTCCGGGTCGATTGTACAAGCTTGGCGAAAGAGCGCCCGCGCCGCCAGGTGGCCGTCGCGGGTGACCTTGTGGAAATGCCACATTCCCCGACGCACCAGGTCCCACGCGGTCATGTTGCCGGTATGCCGCATGGCCGCAACGTAGGATTCGCTTTTGAGAAGCTCGGGCTCGATCGCACCCGCTACCCGCTCGGCGATCTCGTCCTGGATCGCAAAGACATCCGCCATCTCGAGATCGTAGCGCTCCGCCCATACATTGCTGCCGTCGCTCGCGTCGATGAACTGAGCCGTAATGCGCAGCCGAAGGGCGGATTGGCGAACGCTTCCCTGCAACACGTAACGTGCGCCAAGCTCGCGAGCGGCTTCCAGCACATCAATCTGCTTACCCTTGAAAATAAAGGCAGCACCGCGCGCGATGACTCGGAACCAGCGAAACCGCGATAGCGCCGTGATGATATCTTCGGTCAGCCCATCGGCGAGATATTCCTTGTCGGCTTCGCCAATGATGCCGAAAGGCAGAACCGCAATAGAGGGGCGCGACTGGGCATTGCTCTCAGCGCGCTGCGGTGTGGCGCTCTGCGCCCGAGAAGCGACCGGCCCGGCAAACCGGTAGCCGACACGCGGGACGGTCGTGATCCATTCGGAGCCATCCTTCGCGGTGCCGAGCAGCTTGCGCAGCGCCGCGATCTGGACTGACAGATTGCTTTCCTCCACGCCGACGCCAGGCCAGGCAGCGTCCATCAGGCTCGCTTTGTCGAGGATTTTGCCGGGCGACTGCAGGAAAGCTTGCAGCAGGAGGCGGCCCTTTTGGCCGACCGCGACCGGTCGGCCGTCCCGCGACAGCATTCCGCGATCCAGATCAAGCATGAACGGGCCAAAGGTGAAGGGCGCGCTGGGCATGCGGCGAGCTTACCGGGCTTTGGAAGAATTTGGAATTTTTCGGACCAATCTTTGAGACTCCGGCCCTCCAGACAAGTGATCTTGCGCATGTTGGGTAAAAACCCGAACCGGAGAGATGAAAATGAGCAACATGATCGTACGGGAACGGCACGGCGTGGACTCGGGAGCTGGCGGGAAGGGGTTCGTCGTGAAGGGAAGTGCCGGCTACCGCGCCGAGCAGGGTTCTGACTATCAGCCGGGGATCAGCGCGGAGACCGTCGGCTCGAAAATGATCTGGCTCGGCATCATTACACTGCCGGCCGGCCGACGCACCAAAGCCCATGTCCACGAGCATCATGAGACGGCGCTTTACATGATGAGCGGGGACGAGCTGGAGATCTGGACCGGCGACCAGCTACAGCACTGTGAAAAGGTGCATCTTGGTGACTACATCTACATTCCGGCGGGCGTCCTCCACGTTGCGGTCAATCGCGCCGCCACGCCGTCGGTTTTCGTGGGATCACGCAACGAGGCGACTGCGCGGGAGAGCGTGGTGATGCGGCCGGAGATGGACGAGCGGGTGCCGTGAGTGGCTGCTGGCGATCCTGGCGCACTGAGTGCGGCGAGAGGCTGATCGAAAAAGAACCCCGCGGTGCGAGCCGCGGGGTTTTGATTTGGATGAGACGTCTGGCGCTCAGCCCGCGTCCATCTGCAGACCTTCGCGCTTGATGATGTCGCCGAACTTCGTCGTCTCCGCCTGGAGGAAGTCGGAATACTGCTGCGGCGTCCCATAATCGGTGCGTGCGCCGATCTTGGCCATCTGGTCCTTGATGTCATCGCGCTCCAGGAAGACCTTGATCTCCTTGTTGAGCGCGTCGAGGACAGGGGCGGGCACACTCTTCGGCAGGAAAATGCCGAACCAGGATGAGACGTCGAATTTTGCAAGCTCCGGTGCGCTCTCACGCATGGTGGGGACGTTGGGCGCCAGCGCGGCACGCTCCGGCGTAGTCACCGCCAGAGCATTGAGCTTGCCGTCCAGAACCTGCGGCAGCGTCGGATAGAGATTGTCGAACAGGATCTGGATATCGCCGGCAAGCGCCGCCTGCAGCGCCGGGCCGGCGCCGCGGAACGGCACATGGACCATCTTCAGGCCGGTCAATTGCAGGAACCAAGCACCGGTGAGGTGCGGGCTCTGTCCGACGCCGGACGAGGCATAGGTGAGCTTGTCCGGATTGGCCTTGATATAGGCGATCAGTTCTCCGATCGACTTGATGCCGGTCGACGGATGGGCCGACACGATATTTGGAATCCGGATCAAGTTGGAAACCGGCTGCAACTGATCCGCCTTGTAGGGCATGTTGCGGAAGATGCTGTAGGCGATCGCGTTGGGGCCGGGATTGCCAACGAGGATGGTATGTCCGTCCCCCTTGCTGCGCACGGCTTCGGCGGTGCCGATGGTGCCGCCGCCGCCGGAACGGTTTTCCACGACCGCGGACTGGCCCCACGCCTTCTGCAGATGTGCGGCCAGCAACCTCCCCATCACGTCGGTGGTGCCGCCTGGTGCCGCCGGCACGATGAGGCGCACGGTCTCGGTCGGCCGCCAGTCGGAGCCGAAGCTTGAGCGCGGCAAGATCGCTGCCGCTGAAACGGCTGCAGCTCCGGTCAAAACGCGGCGTCGAGAAATAGCTTTAATCTTCACAAGTTCACTCCCTGCTGAATCATTGTTTGCAGGAAAGCGTAGGCAGCGCGCATGCAGAGAGCAAGCGGGCGACTTGGCGCATGATTTCCGCGCCACGGAACAGAGTGAATCAGAACTGATCGGCTCTAATTAAAGCTGAGCAACTTGAACAGCGGCGTCAGGTAGCTGAGCTCCTGGCCGGACGTCGGCGTGGTGCGGCTGATGAAGTCGAAGATCTTGCCGTCCTGTAATCCGTAATTGGCGAGCCGCGTCACCTGGCGATTCTTGTCGAAATAGATCGCGATCACGCGCTGGTCGACGACCTGCTGGTTCATGAACGCGACTTTGCGCTCGGAGCGCTGCGAGATGTAATAAAACACCTCGCCGTTCAAGGTCGCGACCGTCGATGGCGTTCCCATCACGATCAGCACCTGGTCCTGGCTGGCGCCGATCGGAATCTGCTCCAGCGCGTTGGGCGGCAGGATATAGCCCTTCTGGAACTGCTCGCCGGTGCATCCGGCGAGCGCGGCGCAGACCAGTGCGACGGCTGCGGCGGCGCGAAAACCGCGCTGGCGTGCGGTCAGGCGGCGCGGCGAGGATACGCGGGCGCTCAGGTGGCTCATTTCGGTCATCTCAGGAATTCGCCCGTCCTCTTGCATCGCGCGGTGGGTTGACGTACCGGGCAGCACGCTGGATTGCAACATGCGCGGCCCGGGAGGGCTCGCAGACGGAACCCACAATGCTTTGGCCGTTCAATCACTTCAGGAAACCCCGGACGCCGCTGCGCGGCACCATCGAGGCCATCTATGGCATGATCGTGACGCAGGCGCGAGAACCGTTGTTTTACCGGGACTTTGGGGTTCCGGACACGGTTAACGGCCGTTTTGACCTGCTTCTGGTGCATTTGTGGCTGGTCTTGCGGCGGCTGAAATCGGTCGAGGGGGGAGCGGCCCTGTCGCAGGGGCTGTTCGACCATTTTTGCAACGATATGGACGATAATCTGCGCGAGATGGGGGTCGGAGACCTCACGGTGCCGAAGCGCATGCAGGCCTTCGCCGAAGCCTTCTATGGCCGGACCGCGGCCTATGACCTGGCGCTGACCGAAGGCCGCGAGGCACTGGCGCAGGCGATGTGCAAGAATATCCTGAACGGCGAGAACATCGAAAAGGCCCGACTGCTTGCCGCCTACGCCGAGGCGGCAATGGCAGGTCTCGACAGCCTCGACGAGGCGACCTTGGTGAGCGGCTGGGGCAAGTTTCCCTCGCCGGAGAAAGCAGGCGCGCAGCGATGAGCAAGACCGGCACAGAGAAGCCCGACCCGTGGCCTGTTCCCGTTGCGGTGGCGCAGATCCCCGAGACGGGCCTCCATCGCGACATCGAGGCCGATCAGGCCGTCCGCAAGGCCGTGGCCGACACGGGCGACTTGCGCGCGGTACTATCGGTGCAGGCTTCCTTCGATGTGACGCCAAAGAGCGGCGGCCGCTTCCATGTCGCCGGCCATGTGCGGGCACGGATCGGGCAGACCTGCGTGGTGACGCTGGAAGAGATCGAGAACGAGATCGACGAGCCGATCGACCTGATATTCGCTCCGGCCGAGCAGATCCCGCAGATGGCCGCGCTGGTCGATGACGCCGAGCAGAGCGACGAGGAAACACCCGATCCGCCTGAGCCGATCGAGAATGGCATGATTGATCTCGGCAGGGTCGCCACCGATGCCTTGTATCTCGCGGTCGATCCATATCCGCGCAAGCCCGGCGCCGTATTTGAGCCGATGGTTGAAGCCGCCGATCCCGAGGATCACCCATTCGCGGCACTCAAGGCGTTGAAGCCAGCACCGAAGAAATCCGGCACCAGGAAGCCCAAAGGCAAGTAGCCGGCGGTTAAAGTAGTCTACGAAGCCGCATTCGGTTTGAGGTAGCTGCGCCGTCTCGCTAGGACTCCTCAATAAGGCATTGAATTATCTTAATATATTTCTTATTCTTGCCTTCGGGCCACACCGGTTCGCTTTCGCCAAAAGACGGTGGTCAAGAGGTTGTGTCGGGCCGGGGACACGCTATTGTCGCGGCCCGGCGGAGGCGCGGTGTTGCGTTTCGCCGAGCACCGCCTAACGGTGCCATTCCAGTGTGCGGCCGAGCTCTACGAGGGTCGCAAGAGATCAGGTTTCCGGGACGTTCATGCCGCAAAAGGTTCGAATCGCGCTTGACGCCATGGGCGGCGATGTCGGCGCATCGGTCGTCATTCCCGGCGCAGCAATTTCTTTGAAGCGGCATCCCGACAGCGAATTCCTGCTCTGCGGCGACAGCAAGCAGATCGACGAACAGCTCGCCAAGTACCCGGCCCTGAAAAAAGCGTCGCGCGTGATCCACACCGACGTCACCGTGAGCATGCACGACAAGCCGAGCCAGGCGCTGCGGCGCGGCCGCAAGACGTCCTCGATGTGGCTTGCGATTGATGCGGTGAAGAGAGGTGACGCCGACGTCGCGGTCTCCGCGGGCAATACCGGCGCGCTGATGGCGATGGCGCGTTTCCATTTGCACACCATGCAAGGGATCGATCGTCCGGCCATTGCCGGCGTGTGGCCGACGGCGCGCGGCGATTCCGTCGTGCTCGACCTCGGTGCCACGATCGGCGGCGATGCGCACCATCTCGTGGCGCTGGCAGTGATGGGCAGCGCAATGGCGAGCGTGCTGTTGAACCGGGAACGGCCGACTGTCGGCCTCCTGAACATCGGGGTCGAGGAGATCAAGGGCCACGAGGAAATCCGCGAGGCCGCCGAGCTGCTGCGCGCGTCGCAGCTCAATTATATCGGCTTCGTCGAGGGCGACGGGATCGGCCAGGGCGCGGCCGATGTGATCGTGTCGGAAGGTTTTAGCGGCAACATCGCGTTGAAGGCCGCGGAGGGGACTGCGCGCCAGATGGCGGACTTCCTGCGCCAGGCCATGACCAGCAGTTGGCTGTCCCGGATCGGCTACCTTTTCGCCCGCAGCGCGTTCAAGGCGCTGCGGGACAAGCTCGATCCGAACAAATCCAATGGCGGTGTGCTGCTCGGCCTGAAAGGCGTGGTTGTCAAAAGCCATGGCGGAATCTCCGCCGAAGGCTTTGCCTACGCAGTCGATGTTGGCTATGAGATGGTCCGCTGCGATCTCCTCACCAAGATCAATCAGATGATGAAGAGCGACGGCAGTGCGCTGGCACCGACCGCGCAGGAGGCTGTCTCGTGACTGCGAAACGTTCGGTGGTGCTGGGCTGCGGCTCTTACCTGCCGCAGAAGGTGCTGACCAATGCCGAACTGGCGGCCCGAATCGATACTTCGGATGAGTGGATCGTGCAGCGTACCGGCATTCGGGAGCGCCACATCGCGGCCGAAGGCGAGTTCACCTCGCATCTGGCGATCAACGCTGCGCGCGCGGCGCTGGAACATGCCGGTCTCGACGCCCAGGCGATCGACCTGATCGTGCTCGCGACCTCGACGCCGGACAACACCTTTCCGGCCACCGCGGTTGCAGTCCAGAACGGGCTCGGTATCCATCATGGCGCCGCCTTCGATCTGCAGGCGGTGTGTTCCGGCTTCGTCTTCGCGCTCGCCACCGCCGACAATTTCCTCCGCTCCGGCGCCTACAAGCGCGCGCTGGTGATCGGTGCGGAGACGTTTTCGCGCATTCTCGACTGGAACGACCGCGGCACTTGTGTGCTGTTCGGCGACGGTGCCGGCGCGGTCGTGCTGGAGGCGCAGGACCAGCCGGGTTTGCCTTCCGATCGCGGCGTGCTCACGACCCATCTGCGCTCGGACGGCCGGCACCAGTCGAAGCTGTTTGTGGACGGCGGCCCGTCTACGACGCAGACCGTCGGCCATCTCCGGATGGAGGGCCGCGAAGTGTTCAAGCATGCGGTCGGCATGATCACGGACGTGATCGTGGACGCCTTCAATGCGACCGGGACGACGGCCGAGGACATCGACTGGTTCATCCCGCATCAGGCCAACAAGCGAATCATCGATGCTTCGGCGCATAAGCTTCATATTGCGCCGCAAAAGGTGGTGCTGACCGTCGACTTGCACGGCAATACGTCGGCTGGGTCGATCCCGCTGGCGCTTGCGGTTGCCGTCAAGGACGGGCGGGTAAAGAAGGGCGATCTGGTGCTGTTCGAGGCCATGGGGGGCGGATTCACCTGGGGTTCCGCGCTTGTGCGCTGGTAGACGCAGCGCAAAAATACTGTCTAAAATTGTAGTGCGGTTCCATGCTTCTGCATGATGGTCGCTGTTGACCATTGCGTGCTAACCTCATAATTTCAGGGAATAAATTGTTCGCCGAGAGTGCGGGGCAGGCGATGACCGGGACCGGAAAAACAGTCACACGCGTCGATTTGTGCGAGGCGGTCTACCAGAAGGTGGGCCTGTCGCGAACGGAATCCTCCGCGTTTGTCGAGCTCGTTCTGAAAGAAATCACTGATTGCCTCGAGAAGGGCGAGACGGTGAAGCTGTCGTCGTTCGGCTCCTTCATGGTGCGCAAGAAGGGTCAGCGTATCGGACGTAATCCGAAGACCGGTACTGAAGTGCCGATCTCGCCGCGTCGCGTGATGGTGTTCAAGCCGTCGGCGATTCTGAAGCAGCGGATCAACGGCCACACGCCCGGCAACGGCGAAAGCAAGACCGATTAACAAGACTGCGAGATCGAGTAACACGGCTGCGTAGCAAGGCGAGTACCGCGTCTTCACCAACGAGTTAAGTTGAGAGGAGCTGGCACTTGGACAAAGCGCCGGATGCGTTCCGCACCATCAGCGAAGTCGCTGAAGAGCTCGACATTCCCCAGCACGTGCTGCGGTTCTGGGAGACGCGGTTCGCCCAGATCAAGCCGATGAAGCGAAGCGGCGGGCGGCGTTACTATCGCCCGGACGACGTCGATCTGCTCAAGGGAATCCGCCGCCTGCTGTACGGCGAGGGCTATACGATCCGCGGCGTGCAGCGGATCCTGAAAGAGCACGGCATCAAATCGGTGCAGGGCCTTGCTGACCAGACCTCAGCCGTCACCTTCGGCGCCGTCGAGGAGGCGATCGGCCTCAGCCTGCAGGAGCCCGATGAGGGCGAGATCCCGACCGTCGCAGCCGACGACGAGGATTACGAGACCGAAGAGAAGGAAATCGACTACCGCTTCGTCGATACCGACGACGACGGCATTTTGCTGCCGTTAGCGAGGGCCAAGCCGGGGCCGTCGGACGCCGACCGCGAGCGCCTGGAGCGGGTGCTGCAAGATCTGATCGCCTGCAAGCAATTGCTGGACAACGCGCTGAAGGACGGCTGAGCGGGCGAGCGGAACCGGCGGCCTGCCGGCCGCAATGGGCCGTTCTCCTGCCTTGCGCCGGGCGCTGATCGCAGCTAATGGAACGGCATCGGAGCGTGGCGCAGCCCGGTTAGCGCACTAGTCTGGGAGACTAGGGGTCGAAGGTTCAAATCCTTTCGCTCCGACCATTCATTTTCACGGATAGCGATTTTGATGGCTGCTAGATGCCGAGAACCCAGACGGCAACAATGGCGCCTAGCACAGCTATTCCGCTGACTGTCCAGCCCGTCAAATAGGTCGCACCATCCGTTTCCGGTCGATCGACCATACTATCGCGCCACTCGGTCATGGCGGCCTCCCGTCTTATTTTATTGATACTGCCTCCGGTATGTAGGTCGCTGCCGCGGGCTCAAGGTTCAAGCTACGCGGGCCGCGAAATATCTGTAGCTTTCATGACCAAGCTCGATACCTGCGCATCCCAACAGGCCGGAGACGCCCGGCGTTCCTGGGCATGCCGGCAGCTAAGTCCGGCTTAACCCAACCGGCAGATCTAACCGGCACCAACCTTCTCGGCACATCCGGACGCCGCTATATAGAGCGGATTGCAACCTCTGCAGGTGCGTGGGGTCATGAATTTTTTGATGCGTGCAGCCTTCGTTTTGGGCGGCATATTTCTGGGCGTTAACCTGATCAACTATTTTGTCCTGGGCCGTTCCGGAGATTACCTGCCGGGCGGCGATCGCATGGGCGAATGGAAAGCGGCCAAGATACGCGAGGCGTGTTACCCCGCGCTTGAACACCCCGAAAGGGACGGGCAGCTCCCGAGGCTTTCGACCGACAAGCATCGCGTCGATTGGCGCGACCTCACCAGCGCGAAAGAAATGACGGCGGCGCTGAACTGCTATCTCGTCACGCATCCGAACGCGATCTGCGAGCGGGACAATCGCGCCTACATCGTCGATTACATCAGTCGCTATTTTGCGAAATTCGATGAGATGATGAATACCGCCAAGCGATATGGCGAATCAGAAATGTCCACCGTCAGGGATCTCTGGGACAGTCCACGCAACCGCGCGATCAATGCCGCACTGATGATGGACACTGGCAATGGCCGGCTGATCAAGGCCGATTTCGGCTGGAGCGTGCCCGCAGCGATGAAGCCGATGCTCGATCGCTACAAGGGCGCGACCGACAACTGCCCCAGGGCTTAGCAGCGGGAGCTTGAAAATTGATCCGTCAGGTTCTCACCCTCATCCTGGCCTTCGTCGGAGGCTTCCTCGTGGTCGGCGGGTGGATCTGGGCCCCGAAAGTATCGAGTGCGATGTCAAGTTTCGTCTCGGTCGGGCCTAGTGTTTCGTTGTTCGCCGACGCCAATCGCCTCGGCCGGCCGGAAGTCGCGCCGGTCGTGCGGCGCTGCATTTTCCGCGTAGTGGACGTCGGTCCGGACGCGATGAAGATGGAGCCAAGTGCTGCATATTTCATCCTGAAGGCCGGCACCATGCAGGCGAACATTTCCACCTTGGCTGGCAAGCCAGAAGATTCGAGATCCGAATACCGGACAGTTTCTGTGGCTATCAAATGGGGAGAGTTGGCGGACTGCATTTATGCGCAGGACGATCGCGAACTCTGCGACGCCGATAACCGCGCAGCGGCAGTAGAAGCCACCACGAAGTTCTTTGCCCACGCGAAGCAGACCGGCGCTTCCGCGGGCAAGCCAGCGATATCAGCCAGCGACGCACGTGACATCGAAAATGTCGGCGATCGCTTGTTGCTCATGCTCAAGAACCACCGTCGCTACGGTACGCTCGTGGGTGCCGATTTCGGCAGTTTTGCACCGGCCGAAATAATGCAGGTCATGCGCGGCGAGCAAGCAACCCGCGACATCTGCAAGCGCTGACCCGAGACGATCAGCCCGCAATGTGTGAAGCGCGCCCTGCATGGGCTCGCAATCGTTATCGCCGATCTGACCGTCGACGCCGGCGCTGGACAACGCTGCTCCGACATTAACTGGCTGTCACCGGTCGAAGGCCGCCGGGAACGCGGGATGTGATCCGTGGTTGAGACCAAGCGCGTGCGTATGACGCGGCGTTTCCGCTACTCTGCCTTGTCAATTCCGCAACTGGATCGCCGTTCCGACCTTCGGTACGGTTGGTCTTGCGAAAGCGGGGAATACGCCCGCATGCAACGGATGGAAACAGCGAGGGCAGGCCGATGACAGTACGCCCCACAGGCGTGATACCGCCGATGACGACGCCGTTCCGGAAAGACGGCGAGATCGATTTCAAACTCGTTGCATCGCAGGTCGACTGGCTGATCGCGGCCGGCTGCCATGGCGTGGCGGCCGGCGGTTCGACCGGGGAGGGGCATACGCTCGATCACGAGGAGTATCGTGATCTGGTGGCGGCGACGGTGGAGGCCGCGAAAGGGCGTGCGCCCGTGATCGCCGGCATCATCGTCGATTCCACCCGCGACGCGATCCGGCGCGGCAAGCTGGTGCGCGACATGGATGTCGCAGCACTTCAGGTGACGCCGGTGCACTATCTGTTCAAGCCGGACGAGGAGGCGATGGTCGACCATTTCCGCTGCATGGCCGACGAAACCGGCATGCCGATCATCATCTACAACGTTCTGCCCTGGTCGTACCTCTCGCCGGCGCTACTGACGCGGATCATGAACGAGGTGCCGCTCGTCGTAGGCGTCAAACAGAGCGCGGGCGATCTGAAATTGTTTGCCGATCTCATGATGATGGCGCCGGACAAACTGATCTACAGTGCCGTCGATGCGCTGATGTATCCGTCCTATACGCTCGGCGCGCATGGTTCGATCGCGGCGATCTTGAGCGCCGCGCCGCATGCTTCCGTTGAGCTCTGGAACGTGGTCAAGGCAGGCAATCATACTCGCGCCCTCGAGCTGCACAGGAAACTGCTGACGCTGTGGAACGCGATCGTCTCGGACAATCTGCCGGCATGCACGCGCTATGCGCAGTCGCTGCAGGGGCTGCCGACGACATGCTCCCGCGCGCCGATGCCGGAAGCATCGCCCGCGCAGCAGGCCGCAATCAGCAAGGCGCTGGAGGGATTGGGTGCGCTGGGCGGCTCGCGCGAGGCCGCGGAGTAAATTCCGCGACGCGAAAACGCCTGCGAGACAATCGAGCCGCCCGTCTCGCGGGCGGCTTTACCGGCAGCTCCCACCTGTTACTGTCCTTCCGCACGGGCCTCCATGCCATGAGCGCCCCAACTCAAAAATTGAAAACCGAGGTAAGCGTCTCAATGAAGGATTTTGCCGGAAAGTTCGCCGTGATCACCGGGGGCGGCACGGGCATGGGTCGCGAGCTCGCGCGTCAGCTCGTCGCCGAAGGTTGCAATGTGGCGATGTGCGACGTCTCGCCGGAAGCGATGGCCGAGACCAAGCGGCTGTGCGAAGCGGAAAGGCTGCCGCAGGGCCTGCGCGTAACCACTCACGTCGCCGACGTCTCGATCGAGGCGCATCTGCAGCGCTTCCGTGACGAGCTGATCGAGCAGCAGGCGACCGACAAGATCCATCTGTTGTTCAACAATGCCGGCATCGGCGGCGGCGGCAGCCTGTTCACCAACACGCGCGAGCAGTGGGAACGCACCTTCAACATCTGTTGGGGCGGCGTCTATCTCGGCGTCCGCACCTTCTTGCCGCTTATGATGAAGGCCGACGAGGCCCACATCATCAACACATCGAGCGTCAACGGCTTCTGGGCGTCGGTCGGCCCGGGCGTGCCGCATACCGCCTACAGCGCCGCCAAGTTCGCGGTGAAAGGCTTTACCGAAGCGCTGATGACCGATCTGCGACTCAACGCTCCGCACATCAAATGCTCCGTCGTAATGCCCGGGCATATCGGCACCTCGATCGTTGCCAATTCGCGCAAGATTCAGAGCGGGGCGGAATCCGATGAACTCAGCCCGAACGAAATTTTGGCGACGCGGCAGCGCCTGAACGGCATGGGAATTGACACCGCGCCGATGTCGGACGACGACATCCAGAAGATCGCGCTCGACCGCGCGCGCTCCTTCCGCGAGGAGGCGCCGACCACGGCGGCGGCCGCGGCAAAAATCATCCTCGACGGCGTCAAGGCCGAACGCTGGCGGATCCTCGTCGGCGACGATGCTCACAAGCTCGACGAGCGGGTGCGGCAAGCCCCGGAGAAGGCCTACACGCCGGAGTTCTACAAGAGCTTTACGGAAGAGGTCGGCTGGCGGCTCGGGTAGCAACCGATCGGTTCTGATGAAATCAGAACCGACACTTTGCATTCTGGACGCGTCATCACGGCAACTGACGCCGCTCACGCGCGCGAGACGCGCTGACGCGAACCCGGGCGGTAGGCGAGGCGGGTATGCCCTGAGCAATAGGGCATGCCTTCCACCGGCGTATTGCCGCAAAAGCAGAAATCCTCTGCGCCTGGCGTGCTGATCGGCCAGCGGCATCTTTCATTGCTGAGCTCGAGCAGCGAGCAACGATTGTCGCTGATAATCGGCTCTTCCTGGAACGGCTGCGCGTTTTCGTAGACGGCTTGCAGGACTTGATACTGCAGCCTGGGGACGGATTTCCGCGAGCGCTCTCTGGCAGCCTTGGTCGGACGCGGTTCGGCGGGGGCGGGGCCGCGCGTCAATTGAAGGCGCGAGAGTTTGCCGATCACGGCGTTACGGCTGACGCCGATGCTGGCCGCGATCTCGCGGCAGGTGAGGCCGGCTTCAAAATGGCTCTTCAGGAGTTCGACGCGATCGGTGGTCCAGGTCGGTACGTTCGTAAGCATTTTCTCGGTTCCACATTCTGTGAAACCGCCGCGCTGCTCCCGTCAGGACGCCTTGCCGTTGTCGCGGATCGCAAGCAGCCCATCCTTGATGGCGAGCCGAATGCCTTCCTCGATCAGGGTCCGTGCAACGCCGGGAACACTTGTGCCGTGGGTGCCCTGTCTCACCAGTCTTTCGAGATAAGCGATGGTCGAGAGCGCCAAGGTCACGGGAACGCGGTCGGTTTCGGCTTTTTCTGTAGCCATGGGGAACGCTAACTTTTAAATGATGTACTGAAAAGTTACTATTTCGACTCTATTTAGTTTTGCACACATGAGTCAAACGACTTGTGGATAGCTCCCTATCCATTTGAAAAAACATATTAAAAGTCGAAGCCGGGTTTGTGGATTAGCTGAGCGCCCCATGACGCGCAGCGCGCGGCAGCCTTAATGGCGGTTACAGGCGCGGCGAAACGATCCAGCCGTGCGGGCCATTTCCCCATTGCTTCGCGCTGCAGGGAATGCCGATGATATCCTGGGACGGCGGCATGGGCGCAATGACGGTAACGAACGGTCTCTACACCATCCAGATCGAGATGACGGACGGCGGCCATGGCCGCGCGCACGGCGTGATCGTGCTGCGCGACGGCAAGATCGCCGGCGGAGACTCCTATTTCTACTACACGGGCTCATACACCGCGGATCGCGGCAAGTGGCGCGGTGAGTTGATCACCAACGAGCACACGAAATCAGCAGGCAGCCGGCCACTGTTCGGGGGGCGCGAAGTCACTTGCGGCTTCAGCGGGTCGTACGCCGCCGATGGCGCGCAGGTGCAGGGGACTGCATTGGTCGGAAAGACCAGCGTATTATTTCACGCGCGGCTGAAGCTGCTGTCTCCTTTTTGAGGAGCCGCGGGCCGTCCGATCAGCCGTGCACGACTGCCTTCGCGATCATGCAGTGAATGCCCTTGGAGCCGTTTACCGTTTGCGTCACGCGCAGATCGGCGGCGAGGCTGCAGAGCGTGTAGGCATCCTCGCGCGACAGATTGCGCTTCTCGCCGAGCAGCACGATCATGTCGCGCAGCGCCCGCACCACGCATTGATCGAGATCGGGGTCCATCGCCATCGTCATGTAATGCGTTGATGTTTCTGCGCGCGGATAGGCGAGCCGCAGGTCCTTGCGCAATGTCAGGCGGAAGCGGCCCTGCAGCGCGGTTTCGATCGCGGTGACGCAGACCTCGCCATCGCCCTGCACGCCGTGGCCGTCGCCGCAGGAGAACAGCGCGCCCGGCACGAACACCGGCAGATACAGTTTGGCGCCGGCGCCCAATTCCTTGTTGTCGAGGTTGCCACCCATCGCGCGCGGAATCAGCGAGGTGATGCGGCCCCAGGCGGGCGGCGGCGCCACGCCCATCACGCCGAAAAACGGCGCCAACGGCAGGTCGAGCCCCCACGGCATCCGTCCTACCATCCGCTCGCGGTCGAGCGGAATGTTCAGGATCCGGGTCTCATGAAAATCGTCGGGCAAGGTGCCCGCCAGCGGACGGATCAGATTGTATCCCCAATCCTGGCGCAGCCGAACGTCGAGAATATCGACCTCCAGCACGTCGCCGGGCTCGGCTCCCTCCACGGCGACCGGGCCGGTAAGAATATGTCCCGGCAGCATCCGCTCGCTATACGCGTGAATGTCGGCAAGCTCGGGAGGGACGTGAAATTGGCTGCGATCGGGCACCACGTCCGGGCCGCCGGTCACGGTGTCGATCGTGACTTCGTCGCCGCTGGCAATGGTCAGGACGGGCTTCAATTTGGCTTCAAAGAAGCCCCAGTGGCAGGTTTCGGGGCTGGAATGCAGGTGATGATTGGACATGCGGGAGGGCTTTTGGTTGCTGCAATGGCGTCGTATGACGCTGTACCAGACATTGTCAGAGGCTTCGCTTGTTTTTTGTCCTCTCCAAGACGCTCGGCTTTCTGCTGTTGCCGACGAATTTGCTGATCGGCGTAGGCTTTATCGGCGCCATCCTGATGTTCACCCGCTTTGCATCGCTCGGCCGCAAGCTGGTGATCGCAGCCGTTCTGCTGCTCGTCATTTGCGGGCTGTCGCCGCTCGGGAATCTCTTGCTCTATCCGCTGGAGCAGCGCTTTCCGCCGTGGGACAGCTCGCGCGGCCCACCTGACGGCATCATCGTGCTCGGCGCATCCATCGAAGCCGATCTCTCCACTGCGCATGGCACACCGGTGGTGCGCAGCTCGCCGGATCGCCTGATCGCGGCTGCCGCGCTGGCACACCGCTACCCGAAGGCGCGTATTGTGTTCTCCGGCGGCAGCGCGAAGCTGATTTCGAACGACGCCAGGGAAGCCGATTTCGCCGGCGCTATCTTTGAAAGCCTCGGCATCGACAAATCGCGGCTGATCATGGAACGTGGTTCCCGCAACACGCACGAGAACGCGGAATTCTCCAAAGCCTTGCTTGCGCCCAAGGACGGCGAGCGCTGGCTGCTGGTGACGTCGGCCTTCCATATGCCGCGATCGGTCGGCTTGTTCCGGAAGGCGGGATTTGCGGTCGAACCCCATCCCGTCGACTGGCGGGTCGGCGGACGTGACGATGTATTTGGCTTCACCAACGTCGCGATCGATGGACTGGGACGGACCGACCTCGCCGTGCGCGAATGGATGGGCCTGATCGCCTACCGCGCCACCGGCAAGATCGACGAGTTGTTGCCGGGTCCGGCAAAGTAGCAGCGGGCAGCCAGCCGGGCTAATATCGAAGGACAAAGCGCCGCTTAAGCGCGCCGATTGGGAGTTGACGCCATGCAACAGCAGACGCCGCCGGAAGCATTCGATTTGGCCGGCATGGTGGCCGACCTGAACAGCCTGCTTCGGCTCAAGACGACCGTGATCGGCATCAAGATGTTTGCCAGCGTGGAAGATATGATGGCGATCCCGAAGATCCGGCGTCCGTCGGCCGTCCATACCACCGACCAGATCGTCAGCATGGCTTCGCGGCTCGGCTGGACCGTCGGCATTACCGGCGATGATCTCGTCGGCGCGCAATGCCGTGCCGTGATCGGACTTGCGCCGCAGGACGAGAAGTGGCTCGCGGGGGAAAATTACGTCGGCGTCTGGCACGGCACCGCCGAAGACGCACGCAAGCGTCAGGAAGCGCTCGACGTTGTGCCTTTCGGCCAATATCAGGCAATGGCGGTGAGCCCGCTGACCAGCGGTCGGCTCAATCCGCCGGATATTTGTCTGGTCTACGCCACGCCCGGCCAGATGATCATTCTGATCAACGGCCTGCAATATACCGGTTACAAGAAGTTCGAATGGGGCGTGGTCGGCGAGACTGCATGCGCGGATTCCTGGGGCAGGGCACTGAAAACCGGCGAGCCTTCTCTGTCGCTGCCGTGCTTTGCGGAACGGCGTTATGGCGGCGTGCCCGACGAAGAGATGCTGATGGCGCTCAAGCCGGAGCATCTTGCCAAGGCCATCGTAGGCATGAAGCAGCTCGCGAAGAACGGCCTGCGCTATCCGATCGCGCCCTATGGCATCCAGGCCGACGTGCGCGCCGGGATGGGCGTGTCGTACGGTAAGAAATAGGAACCTGCACCGTCATTGCGAGGAGCGAAGCGACGAAGCAATCCAGGGTGCCGCCGCAGCGCGATTTATGGATTGCTTCGCTTCGCTCGCGATGACAAGAAGAGCACAACTTTTCTGGGAAACAGAACATGTCTTCGTCGAAATTCGACATCGTCGTCTATGGCGCCACCGGCTTCACCGGCCAGCTCGTCGCCGAATATCTGGCCGAGCACTACAAGGGCGACGCCAATCTGAAATGGGCGATGGCAGGCCGCAGCAAGGACAAGCTCGCGACCGTCCGTGACGCGGTCGGCGCTCCGGCGGACACGCCACTGATCGTCGCCGATTCCAGTGATGTGGCGTCGTTGAAAGCGATGGTCGAGCAGACGAAGTCGGTGATTGCAGGTGTTGGGCCATATCAGCTGTACGGAAGCGATCTGGTCGCCATCTGCGCTGCAACTGGTGCCGATTATCTCGACTATTGCGGCGAGCCGATCTGGATGCGACAAATGATCGAGGCGCACGAGGCGCAAGCGAAAGCAAGCGGCGCGCGGATCATGTTCTCATGTGGCTTCGACTCGCTGCCGTTTGAACTTGGCGCGTTCTTCGTCCAGACGGAGGCTAAGCGCGTGTTAGGTGTGCCCGCCTCTCGCGTTAAAGGTCGGGTCCGCGACATGCGCGGTACGCTCTCTGGCGGTACTGCCGCAAGCGCCAAGGCGACGTTCGGTGCTGTCGCCAAGGACCTTAGCCTCGTCTCTATCCTGAACGATCCCTTTGCGCTCACACCAGGATTTAGCGGCGCGCGACAGCCGCGCGGTAACAAGCCGGTTTACGAAGAAGATCTTCAATCCTGGGCCGCGCCGTTCATGATGGCCTTGATCAACACGCGGAACGTTCATCGCTCCAACATGCTTATGGGATTCCCGTACGGCCGCGAATTCATCTATGACGAGATGGTATTGACCGGTCCCGGCGACCAGGGAGAAGCGAACGCGAAGCTTGTGATGGCGGCGAACAACGAAAAGACCGGCGCCAATGCACGCAAGCCCGGCGAGGGGCCGTCGAAGGAGGAGCGCGAAAATGGCCTTTACGACTTGCTCTATGTCGCGATCGCGCCTGATGGACGCCAGGTCCGCGCGTCCGTGAAAGGCGACCGCGATCCGTACGGATCGACCTCGAAGATGATTTCCGAATGCGCAATCTGCCTGTTGCGCGATACACCTGACGTCGCGCCCGGCTTCTGGACACCGGGCGCAGCGATGCAGCACAAGCTGATCAAGCGGCTGGAAGAGCACGCCGGGTTGACGTTCACGGTGGAGAAGTAAGCTTCCGCTTCGGCGCCATGAGTGCCGAATTGCTGCCCGCCCTCCAGCGTTCGGCGGCGACGAACATGCCCCACATCGCCCCCAGCATCATCCAGAAGTGCCGCCAATGGTCGGTGTCGATGATGAAGCTCTCGCCGACCGTGCCGAGGAAAGCTGCGAAGATTGCCAGGTAGGCCGGCTGCCAGGGCACGCGGACGAAGACATAGCGGAAGCCCGTCAGAACCGTGACGAAGACCAGCGCCGGATAGCAAACGCCGGAGAGCCAGCCGCCCGACATGAACGCGTTCAGGTAGGAATTGTGGGTGTCTTCCGGGAAGTAACGGGTGAACTGTAGCGGGCCAATGCCGAAGGGCAGGCCCAACGCCATTTCTGCGCCGAGGATGTGCCGGCCGAACCGGCCGAAGCGGCCTTCGTCGTAGCTCTGGTCCAAGCTGGCGCGTTCCTTGAATAGCTGTGCAATCGAATCGAACGACAGCAGCACCGCGACCAGGGCGGCCGCCAGAAATACGGTAACAAGCGCCATCACGATGATGCGCGAGCGCTGCGACTGCGAGCGGCTGGTCAGCACCATCAATGCCAGCATGAAGCCCGAGGTGATGATAAGCATGCCCCACGCAGCGCGTGAGAACGCCAGGAGAATCGCCAAAGATATGATGCCAAACGCGATCGCGCTGCGGAACGCCTTGCCGAATTTGTCCGTGACCACGCTTTGCAGCACGAACAGCGCCGGCAGAACCAGAAACGCGCCAAACACGTTCGGGTCCTTGAAGGTGCCGCGGGCGCGATCATACAGCGTCAACAGGTCACGACCGCCGGGAATGAGATTGAAATAACCCGCGATGCCGGCGAGCGCTGCAATCATCGCGCCGACGATGAGCCCGCGCCGGAGCATGTCGAGCCGCGCTGCGGTATCCTCGGAGATCACCATCGCGAAGAAAATGACCGTGATTGCCATATACCAGGAGGTCGCAATCCAGCTCGGCACATTGGGCCGATCCATTACGGCGATCGCACTGATGCTGTAGCCGAGGTTGAGCAGGAACAAGAGCAACAGCAGCGGCATGAATACCAGCCGCATCCGCGCGCCCGTGGCGAAGAAGATCACCGAGGCGGCAAGCGTCGCCAGCTCATAGGGGCTCGGCTCGATGAAGACGATGGCGATGGACGCACCCACGAGCCAAACCAGCGCGCGCTGCAGCGCGAGCACGCCGGGCGCGGCCGTTATCGATGGGAGCGATTCCCCGGCTGTCGCCGCATACGCCATCACATACTCACGCAACTCAACTAACTACGACACTACTATCCGCACCATCCGCGTCATTGCGAGCGAAGCGAAGCAATCCATGGCGCCACACAGGGATAGATGGATTGCTTCGTCGCTATCGCTCCTCGCAATGACGTTGGCGCGTCCTCAACTCAATACGCGTTCTCGCTCTTGGTCATTAGCGCGATCGGCGTCTTGAGCAGAATGTACAGATCGAACAGCACCGACCAGTTCTCGATGTAATACAGATCGAACTCGACGCGCTTCTGGATCTTTTCGTCGGTGTCGACTTCGCCGCGCCAGCCGTTGATTTGCGCCCAGCCGGTGATGCCAGGCTTGACGCGGTGGCGCGCGAAATAGCCGTCGACGGCCTCGTCGAACAGCCGGCTTTGCAACTTGCCTTGCACCGCATGCGGGCGCGGCCCGACCAGCGACAAATTGCTCTTGAACACGACGTTGAAGAGCTGCGGCAGTTCGTCGAGGCTGGTCTTGCGGATGAAGCGCCCGATGCGGGTTACGCGCGGATCATTCTTGGTTACGACCTTGGAGGCGGTCGGATCGGCCTGATGCTGGTACATCGAGCGGAACTTGAAGACATCGATGCGCTCATTGTTGAAGCCGAAACGCTTCTGGCGGAACAGTATCGGCCCAGGGCTATCGAGCTTCACCGCAAGCGCAACCAGACCCATTACCGGCAATGCCAGCACCAGGATCACGAAGCCGACGACGTGGTCGAACAGCCACTTCATCACCAGATCCCAGTCGGTGATCGGCGCCTCGAACACGTCGAGAGTAGGCACCTCGCCGAGATAGGAATAGGAGCGGGGACGGAAGCGCAGCTTGTTGGTATGGGCGGAGAGTCGGATATCGACCGGAAGCACCCAAAGCTTCTTCAACATATCGAGAATGCGCGTCTCGGCCGAGATTGGCAGCGCGAACAGCACGAGATCGATGCGGGTGCGGCGCGCGAATTCGACGATGTCCTCGACCTTGCCGAGCTTGGGACTGCCGGCGCAGGTGTCCATCGCGCGGTCGTCGTTGCGGTCGTCGAACACGCCGAGCACCTTGATGTCCGAATCGTCCTGGATCTTGAGCGCCTGGACAAGCTGCTCGCCATTCTCGTCCGCGCCTACAATGATGGTGCGGCGATCGAGCCGGCCCTGACGGGCCCAGCGGCGCACCAGCGAGCGCAGGAACACGCGCCCGGTCACCAGCGCCGCGAGGCCGCTCACGAAAAACGCCGTAAGCCACAGCCGCGAAATTTCGTTGCCGAGCTTCACGATGAAAGATACGCCGATAAACAGCAGGAACACGAATGCCCAGGATGAAATCATCCGCGTCATCTGGCGAAGATGGCCACGGAACAACTGCACCTGATAAATATCGGCGGCCTGGAAGCAGATCACCGCCGTTGCCGCCACGCCGAAGATCGCCGCGAGAAACTCCCAGGAAAAACCTTTGAGAGGCACGACATATCCGAAATAGAGCGCGACGCCGATCGCGCTTAACATCGCGAAATCGATCACGCGAACCGCGCCTGCGATCACGATCGGCGAGTAGGCGCGGCCAACTTTCTGATTGGTGACGGCGAGCGCCGCCGGAGACAGCCTGCGGCGCCGTTCGATCGGCGGACGATCGACGCTGGCGGTCGCCGCGGCATCGAGCATCGAGCGTGCGTTAATCGGTTCCACTGGTCCACGTCCGTTCTTGAGCGGGCACATAGCAACGTGCCCGCCGGTGCGGAATTCCCCACACCACGGGCTTACGGGACAAATCGGAAGAAACAGTTACGTCGGTAATTTTCGGTTAACGATTGGCAAACGCCTCGCGGTAGCCGGCGACAACGCCCTCGACCATCGCCTTCTGCGAAAAATGCTGGAAGATTCGTTCGCGCAGCGATTTGGCTCGCTCCTTCGTCGCGGCCGGATCCTTCAGAGCGGCTTCGATGGCCTCGGCCATGGCGGCTGCGTTGCTCGGCGCGAACAAGGCATCGCCATGCGGGCCGAAAATTTCGGGGATGCCGCCGATATTGGCGGCGAGCATCGGAATGCCGGCGGCCGCTGCCTCGATCACGACATAAGGCATGGAGTCTCCGCGGGAGGGAACCACCAGCAGCGAGCCCTTGGAGAAGCCGTAACGCGCCTTGACGTGGCCGATGAAGCGCACGGCCTCACCAAGGCCGAGCTGCGCAACCTGGGCTTTGAGGCCTTCGCTTTCCTCGCCGTCGCCTGCGAGCGTCAGCGTCACCGGACGGCCGTCGGCGCGCAGCCGCGCTACCGCATCAATCAGGAGGTCGGCGCCCTTGATATGCCGGAACTCGCCGACATAGATCAGGTCGGTGGCGTCCTCCGCCTCGACCACGGGATCGAATTCACTGGCGGTGACGCCGTTGAAGACGCATCGCACCAGTCCCTTCGGCGTGCCGATGGTGCGCTGATAGGTGTTGCGAGCAAACGCGCTTTCGAACAGGAACAGGTCGGTATCGTTCATCAGCGCGCGCTCGACACGCGCATAGATGTTGCCCTTGAGCGTCGACAGCGGATAGTGCAGCGAACCGCCGTGCGGGGTGTAGACCCTGATCCTGTCGCGGGAAGTGGTCCTTAACCGCATGAAGGCGCCGGCCTTGGCGCCGTGACCGTGCAGCACGTCGGGCTTCAGTTGGCGGATCATGCGCTGGAAGCGGGCCCATACCAGAAGGTCGGACGGCAGCGGCTCGCGGCGAATGGCGGTGCGGTGAACGCCGAGCTTGAGGCGCGGGGCGATTTCCGCCAGCGCCTGCTCGGCGCGTTCGCCGCCGGTGAGGCTATCGGCGATGATGCCGACGTGATGGCCGCGGTCGACCTGCCCGTTGGCGAGATCGAGGATATGGCGGAAAATGCCGCCGACCGGCGCGCGCGTCGCGTGCAGAATCCGAAGCGGCTGGCCGTCAACGACAGGCATTGATACCGCCTTCAGATGCGACCGGGACCTGCGCGGTCTGGGCCAGGCAGCCCGCAAGCGTCAGCGCAGCGATCAGAGATGGAATAGGGGCGAGCACGCCTCGCATTACAGGTATCCTGGAAAAGTATTCCGCGATTAAGGGCTTTGATGGTTAACAAAAAATGACTGCGCGCGCGAGAGTACGCTCGGGCGCGCAGACAAGGCAAATTAACCCAGCAGCAACCATAATGAAGTGTAATCGCCCCGGGCGAATGGACCGATAGTTGCGTCCGCGGGAGTGTGCGATGCGTTTGGCGTTCTGGCGTGCAGGCAAGGACAAGCCGGTGGTGCAGCGGGCGATGGCAAGGCCTGTGGCTTCGGCGCCGAAGCCTGTCGCCGCATCCGATTCCGGCGATCTCGATCTGCATGCGCTTGGTCAGGCGCTGATGCGCAGGCGGAGCTGGATCATCGTTCCGACAGTACTGGCGCTGGTGCTGTCGCTGGCCGCAGTCAACATGATCACGCCGCGTTACAAGTCGGAAGCGCGCATCCTGGTCGACGGGCGCGAGAACGTTTTCCTGCGGCCGAATGGCGAGCGTAACGAGGAGCGCAGCGCGCTCGACGCCGAGGCCGTCACCAGCCAGGTGCAGTTGGTGCAATCGCGCGATCTGGCCCGCGAGATCATCAAAAAGAACAAGCTTTCCGAGCGTCCCGAATTCGATCCGGTGCTGCAGGGATTCTCGCCGCTGAAGTCGCTGCTGGCACTGGTCGGCATCGGGCGCGATCCGTTTTCGCTGACGCCGGAAGAGCGCGTGTTGGAAGCCTATTACGAGCGCTTCACGGCCTATGCGGTCGACAAATCCCGCGTCATCGTCATCGAATTCCAGTCGCGCGATCCCGAGCTTGCCGCGCGTGTCGCCAACTCGATCGCGGAAGGTTATCTGGTGCTGCAGCAGGACGCGCGGCAGCAGCAAGCGAAGTCTGCGAGCCAGTGGCTCTCGGGTGAAATCGAACACTTGCGCAAGCGCGTGGCCGAGGCCGAATCGCGGGTCGAGGATTTTCGCTCCAAGTCGAGCCTGTTCGTGGGCACCAACAACACCACCCTATCCAACCAGCAGATGGGCGAGATTAACACGCAGTTGAACAACGCCCGAGCGCTGAAGTCGGATGCCGAATCCAAGGCGCGGCTGATCAAGGAAATGCTTCAGAGCGGCAAGCCGATCGAGGCTTCCGAGGTGCTCAATTCCGAACTGGTGCGCCGGCTGTCCGAGCAGCGCGTAACACTGCGTGCGCAGCTCGCCGAGCAATCCTCGACGCTGCTCGGCGGTCATCCCCGCATCAAGGAATTGAAGGCTCAACTCGCCGATCTCGATCGGCAGTTGCGCGAGGAGGCGGGCAAGGTGTCCCGCTCGCTGGAGAACGACGCCCGCATCGCCAGCGGCCGGGTCGAAGGCCTGACGGCGAGCCTCGATCAGTTGAAAAAGCAGGCCTCTTCGACCAACGGCCAGGACGTGCAGCTCCGCGCACTCGAGCGTGAGGCCAAGGCGCAGCGGGACCTGCTGGAATCCTATCTCGCCAAATACCGCGAGGCGAACACCCGCGAGAATATCGAGGCGGCGCCGGCCGACGGCCGCATCATCTCCCGCGCCACCGTTTCCAACACCCCGGCCTATCCGAAGAAGCTGCCGATCGTCTTGATCGCGACGCTGGCGACCCTGCTGCTCACTTCGGGCGTGATCGCGACCGGCGAACTCTTGCGCATGACCGCGCCGCGGGCACTCGGTGCGGCTTCGCCGGAAGTTGTGCGTGAAATTGCGCCCGAAATCGTCCTGGCATCTGCGCCGGAACCGGTGCGTGCGCCACCGATCGCGCCCGAGCTTCCTGTAGCGAGCCTCGCTGAAGCGGATCACGTTTCAGAGCCAACGTTGAATGAGCCGCATGCCGACGCCCCTCACATGGATACTGCGACAGGGGACAGCGAGATCGAGCAACTGGCTGATGAGCTGGTTGGCGCAGGCGCTGCAGCGCGCAAGGTGACCGTGCTCGGCACGGCATCGAGCGAGAGCATCACGCTGACCGCACTGACGCTGGCGCGGCTGATGGCGCAGCAGGCAAAGATCGTGGTCGTCGATCTCGTGGCGTCCTCGCCGACGATGACGGCGGCGTCGGTCGATCCGGTAGCGCCGGGGCTTGCCGAACTGATGCAGGGCGAAGCCTCGTTTGCGCAGATTATCACCAAGGATCGGCTGTCGCGCGTTCATCTAGTGAGCGCGGGACGCCCCGGCTTCGACCGTGCGCAGCTTCAATCACCGCGGCTGACGCTTGCAATCGACGCGTTGCTGCGGGTCTACGATCACGTGCTGCTGGATGCCGGCACCGCGTCCGATCTGCCAGCCGAACTCCTGACGTCGCAGGCGCACGCAGTCGTGGTGCCCGAAGCGTCGATGGCGCAGGATGCGCGCACGCTGCTGTGCGAGCAGCTCAAGGCGGTCGGCTTCTTTGAGGTGACGATGCTGAACAAGCCGTACCAGGCTGAAGACGCGGTTGAGCCGGGTCCGCGCGTAGTGGCGGCGTAAACGCGCGTATATCTGTCTACGAAGCGACTCTGGGCATGTAACCGTATCGCGCGAGAGCCGAGATCTCTAGTCAGCCGGCGTAAACCCGGTTGCTTGCACGATCGTCTTCCACCGTTCGGATTCCGATGCGATCAGTTGCGCAAAGTCGCTCATGGAGATCGTGTCGATCTCAACGGATAATTTTGCCATGCCTGACCTTACCTCGTCGGTGCGCAGGGCCTCCTGGAGGGCACTGTTGAGCCTGTTGACGATGTCCGCCGGCGTCTTCGCCGGAACGAAAAAACCAAACCATGTGAGATCCTCGAGCGTGGGATAACCCGCTTCCGCGATCGTCGGCACGTCGGGAAGATAAGGGCTCCGGCGGGGACCGGTGGTCGCCAGCGCACGGAGCTCGCCGGATCGGACGAGGCCCAAGGAACTGCCGAGCGGCATAATAGCCGATGCGATCTCGCCTTTCAGGACGTCCTGAATTGCGATTGCGCCTTGATAGGGCACGTGAAGAAACTCGAAGCGTGCCGTGCGTCCCAGCATCGTACCAATGAAATGCAGCGTGCTTCCAACGCCCGCCGTGCCGTAGGTAGCGTCTTTTGGATTGGCGCGGCACCAGGTGATGAAGTCGGCAAGGCTTCGGACCTCGCTCGGTACCTTCCGCCCCACCGTCAGCAAGGTTGGGAAAGAGGCGGCCGTCGACACCGGGATAAAATCCTGCGGATCGTACCTGAGCGTCTTGTAGACGTGCGGAAAGAGCATCACGAAGCCGAGCGGTGCGAACAGAATGACCGATCCGTCGGCAGCCGCGCCCTTCACGGCCTCCGCCGCGACCCGGCCGCTCGCACCAGGGCGGGTCTCGACGACAATCGAATCTGCATAATCTTTCATCTGGCTGGCAATGAGCCTTGCCACCGCGTCAGGCAGACCGGGCGTGAAGCCCGTCAGTATACGCGCGGTTTTCAAGCGCGATTGTGCGATGCCTCGCGGCACGACAGCAGTAGCGGAGAGCGCGACACCGGCCGCTGACGCAATCAACACATCACGACGTGTCATCATGAGATGCCTCCCTGGCCGTTCCGCAGGAGGATGCTGGAGACGTAGATATCCGTCCAATGCTACTATTTGAAGGTTCCATAACTGTTTTGATAAGGACGGACATGCAGTACATCGACCGGGCCCGACGCCGTATCAAACTGCGCGATCTGCATATCCTGCTTGTCGTCGCGCTGCGGGGCAGCATGGCGAAGGCCGCAGCCGAGCTTGCGATCTCTCAACCGGCAGTATCCAAGGCGATAGCTGACTTGGAACATGAGGTCGGACTTCGACTTCTCGACCGCAGCCGAAACGGCATAGAACCTACGCCTTACGGCCGCGCACTCGTAAAGCGCGGCATGGCAGTTTTCGACGAGTTGACGCAGGGCCTGCAAGAACTCGAATTTCTTGCCGACCCGACCACGGGACAACTGCGCATCGGCAGTGCCGAGGGCGTAGCGGCTGGCCTTCTCCCGGCTGTGATCGATCGATTCGCCCGGCGGCATCCGCGCATCCGCTTGAACGTGGCGCAAACTGTGCTCAGCACCACGCACTACAGCGAACTTCGCGAACGGCGGATAGATCTGTTGCTGGGGTGGATTCCGACGCCGTTTGCCGAGGACGATTTGGTAGCGGAGCCTATCCTAAGTGATCCGCGGGTCGTGGTTGTGGGAAGACAAAGCGAATGGGCGCGGTCGTCGAAGCTAAGTCTGGCCGATCTGGCCGACGAGGCTTGGATCTTGCCTCCTCCGGATACTTTTCCAGGCTCCGCGACCGCTGATCTGTTTCGCGAAAGCGGATTGCTGGTGCCTCGCGCGTCTCTTACGACGCTATCGATCCACCTCTGCTGCAGGCTGGCCGCGACCGGGAACTATGTCACTTTCCTTCCAAGCTCGATTGTGCAATTCAGCGGTCGCGATTTGGGACTGAAAGTGCTTCCGGTCAAACTCCCACGAGCGCCCGTCTTGTCGGTGGCTATTGTGACGCTGAAGAATCGCACGCTGAGCCCGGCTGCCGAGATATTCATCGAATGCGTTCGTGAAGTATCGAAATCCATGGCGGGCAAGCCGCGTGCTCACAAGTCGTGAGCTACTGCGAGCCCGCAGCCGGGCGACCATGTCACCTGGAAATCGATTGCGTGTCCTAGCTGAACGCGTTGCGCAGCTTTTGCGCCATCTCCAGCAGCGCCGGATTGTGCTTCACCAGCCGCTTGGTGCGGTTGAGGCCCGACATGACGCCGGCGGCAAGCTTGCCGCGCTGGCTCAGCGAAATGAAGCTGTCGAAGATCGGCTCGTCGCTCTTGCAGAACAGCCGCTTGTAATCGTCCGATCCGATCCCGAGGTCGAGCGCGCGGTAACCCTGTCCGGCATAGTGATCGATGATGTCGCGCATCAGGATCAGGCCGGGGCTGTACTTCGAATTTGCCGACATCGTGTAGGTGTTAAACATCATCGAGAACCGATGGCCGTCGGCGACGCCGGCGAAGATCGCGATCACTTCCTCATCGCATTCCAGCGCGTGGATATCGATGGCGTGCCTGCCGCCGGCGAGCGGCGCGGTGCAGGCGCTGCGGACGAATTCCTCGATGCCGGGATCGGCGAACACATTCGGCAGCTTCTGTTCCGCCATCCGCAGCGGCTTGACGCGGAAGAACCAGTCGAGCAGCCGGGTGATGTCGGCCTCGGAGGACGCAATAAGACTGCGATAACCGGGCAGGGACTGCAGCTTGCGTTCCTTGCCCTTGAGACGGCGCCGGAACGAGTTGCTGATCAGCGCAGGGGGCGCGGCGCCAGGCTCGATCACCAAAAGCGGGCAATCATTGGCCGACGGCTGATGCGGCAGCAAGGCGAGTGGATTGGTCAGGTCGCGCCAGCGAACCGGTTGCTGGTGCAGCGCGAGGACATCGGCTTCGGACCGCAGTGAGATCGCCGATATCAGGCTCTCGAGATCGGCCCGCGTTGCGCTCGCGGCGAAATCGCGGTCGAACAGCGCCATGTTGAAGGTCGAATGCTTGCCGCCCATGAAGCTGGCGCAGCGGGCGCCATAGGCGTACGTGAGCGCGAGCGGAAGCAGCAGCAGCGGACGGCGTTCCGCGTCGTAGGCAATCACGATGAAGGCAACGAGGCCTTCGCGCGCGCCGACCTGGCGCTGCCAGGGGCTGAGGAAGTCGAACCGCTGATACGGCGTGAAGAAGGTTTGCGCGCCTTCCAGGCTGCGCCAGACGCCTTCCGCCGCGGCGAGGTCGTGAACGATGTCGATGCCGGCGATACGGCTCGCCTTCGACCACACATCTGCATCCGCCGTTCGGCCTTTGATCGCGGCAGCCATGGTCATCGCAGAGCCCGTGTTATATGAATTTGTTCACAATTTCGGCTTTGGCCGACCTTCGCAGGGAAATGTCAACAAAGGGTAATACGATGCGGGCGCGGCGGGGGCAGCGCGACCGCATGTTGAGGGCGGTACGTTGGCGTCGGATATCGGAATTTTGCGGCGGGCCTGGATGGAGCTCGCCTATTTCAGCGGCTATTTCAGGCTGAAGCAGCGGCAGAGCGGTGGCGCCGGCGTCATTTTGCGGTTCGAGTGCGTCCGTCCGCGCGATTCCCGGCCGTTTCAGCCCAATCGGTGGCGTGAAATCACGCCGCAATTTCTCGACCGGACCATCCAGGCGCTGAAGCGCTGGAACTTCGACCTGATCACGATGGACGAGGTGTGCCGGCGGGCGGTCACGCTGCCAAGAGCCAATCGGTTTGCCTGCCTGACCTTCGACGGCGGCTGTAAGGACGTCATCACGCAGGCCTATCCGGTGTTGTCGAAGCAGGGCGTGCCTTTCACCATCTACCTGCCCACCGCATTTCCGGATGGGCTCGGCGAACCCTGGTGGCTCGCGCTGGAAGAGATGATCGCGCGCGAGGATCGCATCAGCCTGATGATCGACGGCAAGGAGCGGCGTTTCGCAACCGGCAGCATATCGGGCAAGTATGATACTTTCGAATTTCTGGCGAACTGGATGCGGACGCTGCCGCCGCCGGACCTTTTGTTCGCGATCCACGATCTCTGTACGCGCTACTCCGTCGATCTCGCGGCGCTGTCGCGCGCTGCCTCGATGGATTGGAACGATCTGACCAAGCTCGCCGCCGATCCGCTGGTGACGATCGGCAGCGCAACGGTGAACTATTCCGCACTGTCCAAGCTGAAAGCGGCCGATGCGCAACGCGAAATGACGATGGGCAAGGCGGTCGCGGAGACCGCTTTGCGCCGCACTGTCAGCCATTTCGCCTATCCGTTCGGCGATCGGCAATCCTGGCGCCGGGAGCACGTCGTCATGGCGCAGGAGGCAGGTTTCGCCAGCGCGGTATCAACGATCCCGGGCGTCGTCGAGGCCAAAGGATACACAAATCTACATGCATTGCCGCGGATCGCCTGGGACGGACGGCAGGCTTCGCTGCGCACGATGCGGGTGTTGCTGTCAGGAATGACGTTTCCCGCGGTCAGGCCGACCCGGGACAATTGGGTCTAGAGCATGATGAAATTGAGTTTGATTGCGACCACGAAGAAGGTGCGCTCCCTCTCCCGCTTGCGGGGGAGGGCTGGGGTGGGGGGTGGCTCCGCGGGCGACACTGCCCGAGTGGAGAGAGCCCCCACCCGGCGCTTCGCGCCGACCTAAGAGCGAGCTTCGCTCGTCTCGACCCCCGCAA
>NZ_JADPKF010000087.1:0-149570 GCF_023073815.1 Bradyrhizobium sp. 157
GCTGGGGTGGGGGTGTCTCCGCGGGCGACACTGCCCGAGTGGAGAGAGCCCCCACCCGGCGCTTCGCGCCGACCTCCCCCGCAAGCGGGAGAGGTGAAGCGCGTCTGCGGCCAACTCGATCTAACCAAGAATCATCACGCCCTAGCAGGCCAGCCCCGCCGGCTGCGTCCGCACCTTGCGCAGGCGGTTCCAGGCCACCATCTGATGAGGCCGAAGGAATCTCGCCATGTTGGATTTTACCTCACATATCGCCGATGACCGCCAGTCATCGCGGCCGGCCGGGCCTGCCCGGGATAACGACCGGGATCTGCTCGATGCCTATTCCAATGCCGTGATCGACGTGACCGAGCGGGTCGGTCCCGCAGTCGTGCGCGTCGAAACCGGGCCGAAAGTACGCAGCGCGCGGGAGCGCGGCGGACTTGGTTCCGGCATCGTCATCTCGCCCGACGGTCTCGTGCTAACCAACAGCCATGTGGTCGGATCGTCGAAAGAGATCCGCCTGCGCGACACCGAAGGGTTTGTCACCGACGCCCATGTGCTTGGCGTCGATCCCGATACGGACCTCGCGCTGCTGCGGGCCGATGGCGCGCGCGATCTGCGTTATGCCTCGCTCGGCAATTCCAAGAGCCTGCGCCGCGGCCAGCTCGTGGTCGCGATCGGCAATCCGCTCGGCTTCGAATCAACGGTGACCGCCGGCGTGGTGTCGGCGCTTGGCCGCTCGATCCGCTCGGTGAGCGGGCGGACCATCGAGGACGTGATCCAGACCGATGCCGCGCTCAATCCCGGCAATTCCGGCGGGCCGCTGGTGTCGTCATCGGCTGAAGTGATCGGTATCAACACCGCAATCATCAACGGCGCGCAAGGCATCTGCTTTGCGGTGGCCAGCAACACTGCGCAGTTCGTGCTGTCCGAGATCATCCGCCACGGCTATGTCCGCCGCGCCTATATCGGTGTCGCCGGCCAGACTGCGCCGATCCCACGACGGCATGCGCTGGTCGCCGGCGTCGACAACAAGATGGGCGCGCTGCTGGCGCAGATCGAGCCGGACAGCCCGGCCGCGAAGGCCGGCCTGTTGCCGGGCGATGTCGTGATCAAGCTCGACGGCGTCGAGATCAACGGCGTCGACGATCTGATCCGCGCCCTCGATCGCGACCGCATCGGCCGCACGCTGGCGATGGACGTATTGCGGATGGGAAGGTTGCGCGGGATCGAGATTCATCCGGTGGAGCGCAGGCCTGTCGCACGGCAGTAATGATTACGGCGCCGAGCGCCGCTTACCCTCTCCCCTTGTGGGAGAGGGTGGATCGACGCCGCGCGGCGGCGGCGAGACGGGTGAGGGGTTCTCTCCGCGGAGACAGATCCCTCATCCGGCGCTTCGCGCCACCTTCTCCCACAAGGGGAGAAGGAAGAAAAAGAGTTCGATTGCTATTGCCGCAGCGCTGCCAGCAATTCATCCGGCGCTTCGGCCATGATGATGTGGCCGGCACCGGGAACGACGACGATGCGCGAATTCGGCGTCGCTGCCGCGAGCGCCTTGCCGCTCTTGGCTGGCGTCATCATGTCGCGCTCGCCGAGAATGAAGGTGACGGGCACCTTCACCTGCGCGGCCGCGGCGAGCGCGTTCTGATAGGAGTTGCAGGCATTGAGATCGCTGTACAGCACGCCCGGCCGCGTCTGCTGCAGCACGCGCTGTGCGCCCTGATGCATCCACAGTCCCGGCGCGAGGCTGCCGCCGAGTTCGGCCTTGAAGCCGAGGCCCCAGATCGAGACCATATCAATGGCGTCGGGGTTGTTGACCTCGGCGGCCTTGAGCAGATCGGGTCCGACGGTCATCGCAGCGGCGGTGCCGATCAGGCTGAGGGCCGACACCTTGTCGGGATGCCGCGCGGACGTCTCCAACGCAATCAACGATCCCATCGAATGTCCCACCAGCTTCGCCTTGGACGCACCGGCCGCGTCGAGCAGCGCCTGGGTCCAGTCGGCCATGTCGGCGATGGTTGGCAGCGGGCTGCCTCCCGAACGGCCATGGCCGGGCAAATCGGGCGCCAGCACCGAATAGCCGTGATGCGCGAACCATCGGCTGTGCAGTGCCCAGGTCGAATGATCAAAACCCGCGCCGTGCAGCATCACCACAGCAGGCAGCGACGGATCGAGCGGACGGCCGCCGGTCGCGACGAACGTATCAACGCCATTGACGGAGAGCTGCATGGTTCAAACCCTCTGCGATGCGCGAAGCGCCTGGCCGAGATCGTCGATGATGTCGGAGGCGGTTTCGATGCCGACCGACAGCCGCACCAGCTCCTCGCCGATCCCGGCGGCCTTGAGCTGCGCCGCATCCATCTGCTGATGCGTGGTGCTGGCCGGATGAATCACGAGCGTCTTGGCGTCGCCGACATTGGCGAGGTGGCTGATCATCCGTAAGGACTCGATGAATTTTTTGCCCGCCGCGCGGCCGCCCTTGATGCCGAAAGAGACGATCGATCCGGCGCCGCGCGGCAACAGCCGCTTGGCGAGTTGATGGTCGGGATGATTTTCCAGCGCCGGATGCAGCACCCAGTCGACCGCCTTGTTGGCCGTCAGCGCCTCCAGCACCGCAAGCGTGTTGCTCATGTGGCGCTCCATCCGGACGCCGAGCGTCTCAACGCCCTGCAGTAATTGGAACGCGTTGGTCGGCGACAGACAGGCGCCGAAGTCGCGCAGCCCTTCGGTTCGGGCGCGCATGATGAAGGCGGCCTGGCCGAACTGCTCGTCGAAGACGATGCCGTGGTAGCCGGCATAGGGCTCGGTGAGCTGGGGGAACTTGCCCGACGCGTGCCAATCGAACCGGCCGCCATCGACGATGACGCCGCCGATCGCGATCCCGTGCCCGCCGATCCATTTGGTCGCCGAGTTCATCACGAGATCGGCGCCGAGCTCGATCGGGCGGCTGAGGAACGGCGTCGCAAAGGTGTTGTCGATCAGGAGCGGAATCTTCGCATCATGGGCGATCTGTGCGACCGCCGGAATATCCAGCACTTCCATCCCGGGATTGCCGATGGTCTCGCCGATCACCAGCCGCGTATTTGGCTTGATCGCGGCGCGGAATTCATCGAGCGCACGCGGCTTGACGAAGGTCGTCGTGATGCCGAAGCGCGGCAGCGTGTGTGCGAGCAGGTTGATGGTGCCCCCATAGAGCGATGCGGAGGCGACGATGTGATCGCCGGCATTGAGGATGGTAACGATTGCGAGATGCATCGCGGCCATGCCGCTGGCCGTGCAGATCGCGCCGACGCCGGCTTCCAGCGCCGCCAGCCGCTCCTCGAGTACGGCCGTCGTGGGATTGGAAATGCGGGTGTAGATGTGGCCGGCGCGCTCCAAATTGAACAGCGCCGCGGCGTGATCGGAGTCCTGGAACACGTAGGAGGTGGTCTGGTAGATCGGAACGGCGCGGGCGCCGGTCGCAGGGTCCGGGCGCTGGCCGGCATGCAGGCTGAGGGTTTCGAAGGCAGGCGGCTTGGGTGCGGGCATGCGGGGCTCGTCAGATCATGTAGTGGCGGGAAAGTATGTGATGGCTCAGACGTGCACGGCGGTGCGGACGCGGCCGGCATTGCCGAACACGCGCAAATAGCGTTCGATCTCGGATGGCGTACCGGTGGCCTTTTCGGGATTATCCGACAGCTTGACCGCCGGCCGCCCATCGACCGACGTCACCTTGCAGACCAGCGAGATCGGATCGAGATCGGCCGATCCATCCGGTGCGCAGCCGACGAAATCATTGGTGAGGTTGGTGCCCCAGCCGAACGAGATGCGGACACGTCCGGCGAAGTGACGATAGGTCTCCTCGATCGAATCGACATCCATACCGTCGGAGAACACCAGCAGCTTCTCCCGGGGATCGCGGCCCTTTTGCTTCCACCACTTGATGATGTCTTCGCCTGCCGTGATCGGCGGTGCGCTATCGGGGCGGAAGCCGGTCCAGTCGGCGACCCAGTCCGGTGCGTCGCGCAGGAACGGTTTGGTGCCGAAGGCGTCGGGCAGGGCGATCAGGAGGTTACCGCCATAGGTGTGTCGCCATTGATCGAGGATGCGATAGGGCGCCCAGCGCAGCTCCTCGTCGGAATTGGCGAGCGCGGCCGCGACCATCGGCAGTTCATGCGCATTGGTACCGATCGCTTCGAGATCGTTGTCCATCGCCAGCAGCACGTTGGAGGTGCCGGTGAAGGAGGAGCCGAGGCCCTCCTTGACGGCCTCGACGCACCAGCGTTGCCACAGATGGCCGTGACGGCGGCGCGTGCCGAAGTCCGACAGCCGGAGGCCTTCGAGCTTGCGCAGCCGCTCCACCTTGGACCACAGCTTGGCCTTGGCGCGGGCGTAGAGGACGTCGAGCACGAAACGCCCCTGACCCTTGGTCGCCTGCCGCGAACGCAGCTCGTTCATGATCGCGAGCGCCGGGATTTCCCACATCGTGGTGTGGGTCCACGGCCCGTGGAAATGCAGCTCGTATTGGCCATCGACCTTGTTCAGCTCGTATTCGGGCAAGCGGAAGTTGGCGAGCCAGTGGATGAAGTCCGGCGAGAACATCTGGGTCTTGCCGTAGAACGTGTTACCGGACAGCCAGATCAGCTCCTTCTTGGTGAAGCGGATGGTGCGCGCGTGATCGAGCTGCGCGCGCAGTTCGCCTTCGTCGATGATCTCGGCGAGGCGGACCTGCCGGGTGCGATTGATCACCGAAAAGGTGACCTGTTGTTCCGGGTAGAATTCCCGGATCATCTGCAGCATCAAGAGCTTGTAAAAATCGGTATCGAGCAGGCTGCGCACGATCGGGTCGAGCCGCCAGCCGTGGTTATAGGTCCGCGATGCAATATCGGTAACTGCCATGTTGGAACTGTACCGCGCCGGGGGCCGCCCAACCAGTGGGTTTTGCCGGCGGCATGGCAGCTCAGCGAGCTATTCCTGCCGGATACGGCCGACCGCAGCAGGAATATCCTTCCAGACCGGCTTATCCGGGGCAAATTGTTGCCTGAGGTAAGCGACCAATTCGGCGATCTGGCCGTCGCTCAGGCTGTCCTTGAATGCCGGCATATAGCCGAGGTCGGTCGCGGCCGGCTTTGCGATGCCGTGCAGGATGACCTGGATCAGATTGTCGGGCACCGTGCTGTGCAGATTGCTGTTGAGCGCCAGCGATGGCCGACTGCCGAACAGCGGTGCGCCGCCGACTTCGTGGCAGACCGCGCAGGCGCCCTGGTAGAGGCGCGCGCCTACGCTAGAAGCCGCAAGCGTTCGCGTGCCGGTCGAAGCTTCGAGCCTGGCGGCAAGCGCTTGCTGCGCCGGGCGATCGATCGCGGTCTCGTTGAGCGAGGCGAGATAGACCGCCATGGCGCGGATGTCGGCATCAGGCAATGCCGCGAGTTCCCTCACCACCGGCGCCATCGGCCCCGCGGCGACGCCGTGAAAGCGCGACTCGCCGGTTCGCAAATATGCGTACAGTTCGTCCTCGCTCCAAGGGATCGGCGCTTGCGACAACGAAGTCAGCGCCGGCGCTTCCCAGCCTTCCGCGAATCCGCCGGCGAGATAGGCGTTCGCCTTTTCCGCGCCGAGCGCGTTGCGCGGCGAATGGCAGGCGCCGCAATGGCCGAGGCCTTCGACCAGATAAGCGCCGCGATTCCAGATCTCGGATTTTGCAGGATCGGGCTGGAACACGGCGGGTGTGTGGAACAGCGCATTCCATCCGGCCATCAGCGGGCGAAGGTTGAATGGAAACGTCAGCATGTTTGCCGGCGTCTCCCCGCGCACCGCCGGCTGCGCCATCAGATAGGCGTACAGCGCCTGCATGTCGGCGTCGGTGGTCTTGGCGAAGTGGGTGTAGGGGAACGCGGGATAGAGATGCCTTCCGTCGCGATGGATGCCCTCGCGCATCGCGCGTTCGAAAGCGGGATAGGACCACGCGCCGATGCCGGTCTCCACATCGGGCGTGATGTTGGTCGAGTAGATCGTACCGAAGGGCGTCGGCAACGGCCGGCCGCCGGCGTTGAGCACGCCATTTGCAGCGGTGTGGCACACCGCGCAATCGCCGAGCGCGGCAAGTTGCTGGCCGCGCGCGATGGTCGCAACCGAATAGACCGAGGCATCCGGCCGCGCGATCGGCGCGATCGCTCGCCACGGCAGCACCGCGGCGCCAATGCCGAGTACGGCTGCGCACAACGCTGTGGCGGTGGCGAAAACGCCGCGCCGTCCAGCGAACGGATTGTACCATCGGTTGAGATCAGGCTGTGGTGCGGACGCTGGCGCGGCCAACGCATCCGCTGCGGCGGGTTGCTCGCCGTGTAGCCCGCGCAAAATGCGTTCCGGTGTGAATGGCAATTCGCGGAACCGCACACCAGTCGCGTCATAGATCGCATTGGCGATGGCGGCTGCGCTGGGGACGGAGGCGGATTCTCCGACACCGAGCGGCGGCTGATCCTGTCGCGGCAGCATCAGCACGTCGATCTCAGGCACCTCGGGAAACTTGATGATGGGGTAGGCGCCCCATTCGCGCGCCGTCACGGAGGTACGATCGAACGACACTTCCTCCATCAACGCGCGGCTGGTCGATTGGATGACGTTGCCGTGGATCTGGTGGCGCACGCCGTCCGGATTGATCATCAGGCCGGAATCCTGTCCGGCAACGACGCGCGTCACGCTGACATCGCCGGTCGTCTTGTTCACCGCGACGTCGGCGATCCACGCCGACCACGCTGCGCCATAGCCGGGAAACTTGCTGTGCACATAGAGCGCATAGGCGAAGCCGCGCCCGCGCACGATATCGCCTTCGGCCTGCTTTGCCTCGCGTACCGGCCGCGGTTTCCAACCGGCGCGTTCGGCCACCGCATTGACGAGATCGACGGCGCGTGGATCCTTCAGATAGCGCAGGCGATATTCGATCGGGTCGACGCCGGCTTCAGACGCACATTCGTCGATCCAGGACTCATGCGCAAAGGTGTTCGGCAGCGCCGAGACGCCGCGCAGCCAGGAGGCGCGCACGATTGGCGGCATGTCATGCGCGACCACGCGCAGATTCTCGTAATCATAGGGCGGGATCGCGGTGCGATCGCCCATCTCGAACACGGCCGGCGTGTGCGGTACGGCGCCGGTCAGCAGCAGGGCCAGCGTCGGTGCGCCGTTCGATGGATAGCGCGTCGCAAAATCATAGCCGGCGACGCTGCCGTCCGCGTTCAATCCGCCGTTAACGTCCATCAACTGCGCGGTGCCCTTCGGTTCCCAGGCGTGTTCCTGTTCGCGCGTCAATTGCACGCGCACAGGACAACCGACGGCACGCGACAGCAGCACCGCATCGGCGGAAACATCATCGGCACAGTTGCGGCCGTAGCAGCCCGCGGCCTCCAGCCGGATCACCTCGATCTCGGCTTCGCGCCGGTGGATCAGCCGCGCCAGATCGGTGCGCAGATGATGCGGGTTCTGCGTGCCGGACCAAACCCTGGTGTGGTCGTCCTGATAGTCGGCGACCGCGCAGGACGGGCCGATCGAGGCGTGCATCTGATAAGGCCAGATGTAGGTGCGCGGCATCGGCTTGGCCGCGCCGGCAATCGCTGCATTGACGTTGCCCTTATCGATCAGCGTTCGTGGCGTCGACGGATTGGCGCGCAATGCGGTTTCGATATCCTTCAGGTCGGGCAGCGTCGGCACCGGCTTCCAGCTCACCTTGAGCTGCGCCGCCGCCTTGATCGCATTCTCCTCGCGCTCGGCGACGACGCCGACGAAGTCGCCGATGCGAACGACGGCGACAAGTCCGGGAATGTCGCCCACCGAGGACTCGTCGACCGCGATCAGGCTGTTGCCGATGAAGTCGCCGACATCGACGCCGGCATAGGGCGGACGAACGACGCGGCCATGCAGCATGCCGGGCACGCGGACATCGTGCACATAGACCAATTCACCGGTTGCTTTCGCCGGAAGATCGACGCGCGGCACTGATTGGCCAACGATGCTATAGGCGTCGATGGACTTCACTGGAACGTCGTCGGCGAGTTCAAGGCGAATGGTCTCGCCCGCAATCAGTTCGCCATAGCTGACGCTGCGATTGTCCTTGCCGCGGACGAGGCCATCTTCAACGACGAGGTCCTCGACCGAAAGCTCCAGCCGCTCAGCCGCGCGCGTGACGAGAAACTGCCGCGCCTGCGAGGCGGCCTTGCGCAGCGGTACGGCCGTAATCTGGATCGTTTCGCTCGCAATCGTCGCGCCCTGATTGGGCACGAGGGCTGTGTCGCCCAGCACGACGACGACACGCGCAAAGGACACGTCGAGCTCTTCGGCAACGATCTGCGCGAGCGCGGTGCGGATGCCGGTGCCGAGATCGACGTGGCCGTTATAGGCGGTTACCGATCCATCTGCGGTGATCTTGATGAACGTCTCGAACTTGACGGCCTCGACCGGTGACGCCGGACGCACGACGGACAGCGTACCTTGCAACCGCTGGCGATTCTCGGCCGTGTCGGGGACGGTCATCGCGTCTGCGCCTCAACGAGACGGCCTGCGGCGCGCATTGCCGCGCGCATGATTTCGACATGCGCACCGCAGCGGCATAGATGATGGCGCAGCGCTTCCAGTACCTCGTCTTCCGACGGGTGAGGGGAGCGCAGCAACAGCGCCTTGGTCGTGATGATCATGCCGTTGAGGCAATAGCCGCATTGCGCCGCTTGTTCGCTGATGAAAGCTTGCTGCACGGGATCGGGATGCGCGCGCGTGCCGAGGCCCTCGAGCGTCACGATGTCGCGCCCGATGCACCCCTCGATCGGAATCGCGCAGGAGCGGGCGGCGACGCCGTCGATCAGCACGGCGCAGGCGCCGCATTCGCCGAGTCCGCAGCCGTATTTCGGTCCGTTCAGTTCGAGGTCGTTGCGCAGCACGTAGAGCAATGCGGTATCGGGCGCGGCATCGACATCATGAGTGGCGCCGTTGACAGTCAGCCGCATCGTGCTCAGCCTCATGCTCCCTCAGGCTCTCGTTGCGCTGCAAACTACGCGCTGGACGCTCCCGAAAGATACCGTTTGTGTACAAACGTGCAAGCCGCGCGATCCCGCGCTGCAGCGCGCTGCTCGCTTTATGAACAGAGATGCGAGGCAAATGAGGTATTATGCGGCAAGCGAGGCTTTTGGCTTCCAGGCCCGCTTGACAGCGTTCAAGTCCGCGCGCAACATCATTCGTATACGAACAAATGGTCGGGCCGCGAAGAAGCAGCTCCGATCGGCGCCTTCCCGACTGCAGGCTTGTTCATGACTGACGAGACGGTTGCCACTGGCGACAAGATCCGCTGCGATGCCTGTCCGGTGATGTGCTACATCAAGCCGGGCGCGGCGGGCGCGTGCGATCGCTATGCCAACCATAATGGCGAACTGGTGCGCGTCGATCCGCACATCGTGTTGGAGCGAACAGTGTCGCACGGCGGACGGCTGGTGCCGTTTCAGGCCGGTGGCGACTGGGACGGCAAACTCGTTCGCGAGCCGAACGTATTCGTCACGGCGATCGGCGCCGGCACGACTTATCCCGACTACAAGCCTGCACCGTTCATCGTGTCATCGGAAGTCGATGGCGTCGACATGGTCACGGTCGTGACCGAAGGCATTTTCAGCTATTGCGGCGTCAAGGTGAAGATCGATACCGATCGCTATCTCGGCCCCGAGACCGCGACCGTCCGTGCGGAAGGCGAGGCGATCGGCCATGTGACGACCAGCGAATATGGCTCGCAGATGCTGTCGCTCGGCGGCGTGCATCATCTGACCGGCGGTTCCAAGAAGGAGGGCCGCGTTACCTGCGACGCGCTGATGGACCTTTCCAATTGCAAGCCGGTGGAACTGACGATCGATGGCGGCGCCACGGTGGTAGTGCAGGCCGGCCATCCGCCGATCGTCAACGGTGTCGCGGAAGAGCGCATGCGGGTGGGGTGCGGCTCGGCAACCATCGGCATGTTCGCCAAGCAATGGCACGGCAAGGTCGATGAGGTCGTGGTCGTGGACGACCACATCACCGGCGTGCTCTCGGAACACCAGGCCGGCAAGCTGCTCGATATTCCCGATACCGGGATCAAGATGAAGGGGCGGCGCTCGACGCCCGGCCGTTACTTCCAGGTCGCCGAGCCCGGGACGGGGTGGGGCGGCACCAATATTTCCGACCCGCTGTCGGTGCTGGGACCGTTCAATCCGAAGGAGGCGCGGCCTGGGCTCACCATGCTGATGGTCTCGACCACCGGCGAGCACGCCGCCTATTACGAACTCGACGAGGCGCTGCGGCCGATCGAGAAGCAGATGCCGCCTGATCTGAAGTTCTCTGTCGAGCGTATCCAGGAGAACTGTGAGCCGGCCTTGTGCACGGTGCTGTTCATGGGCGGCGCCGGCGGCTCGCTGCGCGCCGGCGTCACCGACAATCCGGTGCGGCTGACGCGCTCGGTGAAGGACGCGCTGACGCGGGTCACCAGCGGCGGCGCGCCGGTCTATGTCTGGCCCGGCGGCGGCATCACTTTCATGGTCGACGTGACGCAGATGCCGGCCGGCGCGTTCGGCTATGTGCCGACGCCGGCGCTGGTCGCGCCGATCGAGTTCACGCTGAAACTGTCCGATTACGCGGCGCTCGGCGGTCACATGGATCATGTGCGTCCGTTGGCATCCTTGCGGGAAAACAGCGAATTCCGGCCGATGCCCTATATGCCCGGACGGCGCGCATGAAACGGCTCCCGCAAATCGCGCTTCTTCCTGACGGCAAGCGGCTGCATTTGCAGGATGGTCCGATCGATCTGGTCATCGAGGCGAAGGGAAGTGACGGTGAGGTGCGCGGCGCTTATGAAGCCGCCGCTCGGCGCTTCACCGGCTTGCTCGATGAACTCTGTGAAGAGTTGATCGAACTTCGCAAGGCTGCCGATCCGGCGCGAAGCACGCTGAACGGTGTCGTCGCACGTCGCATGCATGCTGCAGTAGCGCCGTTCGCGGCCGATCATTTCATCACGCCGATGGCGGCGGTGGCAGGCAGCGTTGCGGAAGAGATTCTTGGCGCGATGCTGAGCGCGGCACGGCTCGATCGAGCCTACGTCAACAATGGCGGCGACATCGCATTTCATTTGACCGGTGGCGAGCAGTTCACAGTTGGATTGATGGACCGACCGGATTGTCATGGCGTGATGCAAACCATCACTGTCAATGCCGATGATCCGGCACGCGGCATCGCGACCAGCGGGCGGCATGGCCGTAGTTTCTCGCTCGGGATTGCCGATGCCGTTACCGCGCTGGCGCGAGCGGCGTCGCAAGCCGATGCCGCGGCCACCATCATCGCCAATGCCGTCGATCTGCCTGGTCATCCCGCCATCATCCGTTGTCCGGCCAATGAGCTGCAGCCCGACAGCGACCTAGGAGCGCGCCTCGTCACCCGCGACGTCGACGTGCTCCGGGAAAGCGAGATCGACGATGCGTTAAGGGCAGGGGTAAGCCGGGCACAACAATTGCTTGCGGCGGGATTGATCGAAGGTGCGGCCTTGCGTCTACTAGGCGAGACGGCCGTGGTGGGTGCAACAGGGATTAGGGCGGGCGCGCTGCCAACATTGCACGGAAGCGCACTAGGAAGAACGGCGCATGTTTGATTGGGAGCGAGGCTGACAGATGAGCGCGATCATTCGCAAGATCGTCACGGTGGTCGAGGAAACCCATCTTGAGATGGGACAGAAGATTGCACCGCCGACGCGGCGGGCCGCGGCGATTGCGGTCATCGAGAATCCGTTTGCAGGCCGGTATGTCGAAGACCTTTCGCCTTTGATCGAAATCGGGGAGGAGCTTGGCGAATTGCTGTCGAAGAGAGCAGTTGCGGCGCTCGCCATCGACGGCGCCAAGGCGCACAGCTACGGCAAGGCCGCCGCGGTCGGCGAAAACGGTGAGCTCGAACATGCGGCGGCGATCCTGCATCCGAAGATGGGCGCGCCGGTGCGGAAGGTTCTGGGCAAGGGCGCGGCGCTGATCCCCTCATCGAAGAAGCGCAGCGGCCCGGGCACAACGCTGGACATTCCGCTCGGCCATAAGGATGCGGCCTTCGTGCGCAGCCATTTCGACGGCATGGAAGTGCAGATCAACGACGCGCCGCGCGCCAACGAGATCATGGTCGCGGTCGCCGTCACCGACAGCGGCCGGCCATTGCCGCGCGTCGGGGGACTGACGGTTGCGGAAGTCAAAGGCGAAGACGGCTTGAGATAATGACATCAACATTGGAGGTAGGGATGCGACGGAGACATTTGCTGGGAGCGGGATTGGCGATCGCGGTGGTGGGCATGGCTGGCGGCGCCATGGCGCAGAGCGAAATCAAGATCGGCGAGATCAACAGCTATTCGCTCTTGCCGGCCTTCACTGAGCCCTATCGCAAGGGCTGGCAGCTCGCGGTCGAGGAGGTCAATGCCGCTGGCGGCATCAACGGCAAGAAGCTGGTCGTCATTTCCAAGGACGACGGCGGCAAGCCGGCGGATGCGCAGACCGCAGCCAACGAGTTGGTGTCGAGCGAGAACGTCGCGATGCTGGCCGGCACGTTCCTGTCCAACATCGGTCTGGCCGTCTCCGACTTCGCCAACCAGAAGAAGGTGTTCTTCCTGGCCGCGGAGCCGTTGACCGACGCCATCACCTGGTCGAAGGGCAACCGCTACACGTTCCGCCTGCGTCCCTCCAACTACATGCAGGCCGCGATGTTGGTGGAGGAAGCCGCAAAGCTGCCGGCCAAGCGCTGGGCGACGATTGCGCCGAACTATGAATATGGCCAGTCGGCGGTCGCCGTGTTCAAGAAGCTGATGTCGGAGAAGCGTCCGGACATTCAGTGGGTCGACGAGCAGTGGCCGCCGCAAGGCAAGATCGACGCCGGCCCGGTGGTGCAGGCAGTTGCCGCCGCCAATCCGGAGGCCATCCTCAATGTCACATTCGGTGCCGATCTGGTGAAGCTCGTGCGCGAGGGCAATACCCGCGGCCTGTTCAAGAACCGCTCTGTGGTCTCGTTCCTGACCGGCGAGCCGGAATATCTCGATCCGCTGAAGGATGAGACGCCGGAGGGTTGGATCGTCACCGGTTACCCCTGGTACGACATCAAGACGCCGGACCATGACAAATTCCTGAAGGCGTATCAGGCCAAGTACAACGACTATCCGCGCCTCGGCTCGATCGTCGGCTATCAGACCATCAAGGCAGCGGCGGCGATCCTTGCGAAGGCCAACTCGACCGATCCGGAGAAGCTGATCGCAGCGACCGAAGGCCTGTCGATGCCATCGCCGTTCGGCGAGATCACCTTCCGCAAGATCGATCACCAGTCGACGCTCGGCGCCTATGTCGGCAAGACCGCGCTGAAGGACGGCAAGGGCGTGATGGTGAACTCGGTCTATCGCAAGGGCGCCGACTATCTCCCGAGTGATGCGGAAGTCGAAAAGCTTCGGCCGAAGGATTGATTCTCTCTTCTCCCTCTCCCCGCGCTTCGCGGGGAGAGGGTCGGGGTGAGGGGCTCTCTCCATGAATCGAACTCGCAGAGACAGTCACTCACCGCTATCCAGGCCTCATGGTTCGAGACGCGCGGCGGTGCCGCGCTCCTCACCATGAGGGACTAGCAGATCCTCATCTTGAGGAGGCGCGAAGCGCGTCTCGAAGGATGAAAGCCCCGCTCCAACGCTGCCCTAACCCGGACCGCCAATGGCCTTTTACTTCGTTCAGTTCCTGACCGGTCTCGCCAGCGCAGCTTCGCTGTTCCTGGTCGCGTCGGGGCTGTCGATCATTTTCGGCGTGACACGGATCGTGAACTTTGCCCATGGCGCGTTTTATATGCTCGGCGCCTATGTCGCGTTCACGCTGACCGAGCGGTTCTCCGGCGCGCTCGGCTTCTGGGGCGGCATCGTCGTTGCAGCGCTGATCGTTGCCGTCATCGGCGTGCTGGTCGAGATGGTGCTGCTGCGGCGGATCTATCATGCGCCGGAGCTATTCCAGTTGCTGGCGACGTTCGGCCTCACGCTGATGGTCCAGGATATCGTCGTGCTGATCTGGGGACCGGACGATCTGCTCGGCCGCCGCGCGCCCGGCTTCAGGGGCGCGGTCGATTTCTTCGGCCAGAACATCCCGAGTTACGACCTGTTCCTGATCGCGCTCTGCCCGATCGTGCTCGGCGTGCTCTGGCTGTTGTTCCAGCGCACGCGCTGGGGCGTGCTGGTGCGCGCGGCGACGCAGGACCGCGACATGGTGGCGGCGCTTGGCGTCAATCAGAAATGGCTGTTCACCAGCGTATTCGCGCTCGGCGTCTTCCTGGCAGCCCTCGGCGGCGCGCTGCAGATCCCGCGCGATGCGGTGCATCACGCGCTCGACCTGCGCATCATCGTCGAAGTGTTCGTGGTGGTGGTGATCGGCGGGCTCGGCAGCATCATCGGTGCTTTCGTCGCCGCCGTGCTGGTGTCCGAGCTCAACGCCTTCGGTATTCTCATTTTCCCGAAGATATCCATCATCCTGGTATTCCTGGTGATGGCGGTGGTGCTGATCGTGCGCCCATGGGGTCTGTTCGGCAAGCCGGAAGCTGCGGCACGCCGAACGCCGGGCCTGACCGTCACGCCGTGGCGGCCGCTCACCTCGGGTGAACGGTTGATGTCACTGGGCGCTCTGGCCCTTGCGGCCATGATGCCGTTATTTGCCGGCAACTACGCGCTGACCGTCGGATCGGAAATCGCGATCTTCGTCATCTTCGCGGCCAGCCTGCATTTCCTGATGTCGGTCGGCGGTCTCGCCTCGTTCGGCCATGCCGCCTATTTCGGGCTTGGCGCCTATGGCGTCGCATTCCTCGCCAAGGCGGCGGGATTGCCGATGATCGTTTCGCTGCTGCTCGGCCCGGTGCTGGGGCTGCTAGGTGCTGCGGTGTTCGGCTTCTTCGCCGTGCAACTCTCCGGCGTTTATTTCGCGATGTTGACACTGGCCTTTGCGCAGATCGTCTGGTCGATCGCGTTCCAGTGGGTCGAGGTGACCGGCGGCGACAACGGCATTTTGGGTGTGTGGCCAGAGAAATGGGCGGCGAGCCCCGCTAATTTCTATTGGTTATCGCTCGGCATCACGGCGCTCGTGGTCACTGTGCTCCGGGTGATCGTGTTCTCACCGTTCGGCTTTGCACTGCGCGCAACGCGGGACTCGCCGCTGCGTAGCGAGGCGATCGGCATCAATGGCAAGCGCGTGCAGTGGACGGCCTTCGTCATATCAGGAACGGTGGCGGGCATCGGCGGCGCATTGTTCGCCTATCTGAAGGGAAGCGTGTTCCCGGACAGCGTCGGCATTTCGCTGTCGGTCGATGCGCTGGTCATGGTGCTGCTCGGCGGTGTCGAGACGGTTTCCGGTGCGGTGATCGGCGCCATCGTCTTCAAGGCAGCAAACATCTGGCTGGTCAGCCAGACCGATCTTTCGAAACTGGTGCTGGGCGGCTTCATCGTGCTGATGGTGGTGGCGTTCCCAAAGGGCATCGTCGGCACGCTGGAGGCAATCCGGAATCGCCGGCGATCCTCCGATGCCAAAAAATCTGCGCTGGTCACCTCGCGGATCGAGGCCGCCGAATGAGCACGGTTCCTACATTGCTGTCGGTCGAGGCCTTAAGCAAATCCTATGGCGGTGTCCATGCCGTGCGCAGTGTCTCCTTCGAGCTGCGCGCGGGTGAAATCCTGGCGCTGATCGGACCGAACGGCGCCGGCAAGAGCACCTGCTTCGATATGCTCAACGGCCAGAACATGCCGGACAGCGGGCGGATCCATCTGCTCGGCGAGGATACGGTCGGCCGGAAGCCGCGCGCCATCTGGCGGCTCGGTGTCGGGCGCACGTTCCAGATCACGGCGACATTCCCGACCATGACGGTGCGCGAGAACGTGCAGGTCGCACTGGTGTCGTATGGCAGGCAATTGTTCAATCTCTGGGGCTCGACCGCGGCTTACGCCCGCGACGAGGCGGGCCGGCTGCTCGACCTCGTCGGCATGGGCGCCTATGCCGAGCGGCCCTGCGGCGAACTCGCTTATGGCGATCTCAAGAGGCTGGAACTTGCGATTGCGCTCGCCAACCAGCCGAAGTTGCTGCTGATGGACGAGCCGACCGCCGGCATGGCGCCGCGCGAGCGGATCGAGCTGATGCGGCTGACCGCGCGAATTGCCCGCGAGCAATCGATCGGCGTGCTGTTCACCGAGCACGACATGGACGTGGTGTTCGAACATGCCGACCGCATCCTCGTGCTCAACCGTGGCAGCCTGATCGCCGAAGGCTCGCCCGAGGAAGTCCGTGGCAATCCGCAGGTGCGCGCGATCTATCTCGGCGAAGGCCTGGTCTACGATGCGCGCCATCGCGAGGGAGCCGGCGCATGAAGCTGCAAGTCGCCGATCTCAACAGCTTTTACGGCCCGGCGCATATCCTGTTCGATATCGCGCTGGAAGTCGGTGAGGGCGAAGTGGTGGCTCTGTTGGGGCGCAACGGCGCCGGCAAATCGACTACGTTCCGCTCCATCGTCGGCCTCGTCGAGAGCCGTTCGGGGCGGATCGTCTTCGAAGGCAAGGACGTCTCGCGCGAACCGACGCATGCGATCGTGCGCGGCGGGCTTGGCTACGTGCCGGAAGAGCGGCGCATCTTCACGGACCTCACGGTCGAGGAGAACCTCGAAGTCGGCCGCCAGCCAAAACGGCCGAACGCGCCGCACTGGACGCGCGAGAAACTGTTCACGCTGTTTCCGAACCTTGGCGAGATGCGCAACAGGCCGGGCGGGCGGATGAGCGGCGGCGAGCAGCAGATGCTGACGATTGCGCGAACATTGATGGGCAATCCTTCGCTGGTGCTGCTCGACGAGCCATCGGAAGGACTGTCGCCAAAAATCGTCGAACAGATGGTCGATGCCATACTGGCGATGAAGAAGGAAGGCGTCAGCATCGTGGTCTCGGAGCAGAACCTGCATTTCGCGCGGCTGATTTCGGATCGCGCCTACATCATCGAGCGTGGCAAGATCTGCTTCGGCGGCACGATGGCCGAACTCGACGCGCGGCCGGATATCCGGGACGCGCATCTGTCGCTGTGATTGGCGAGGGGAAGGGCGGGGAACGCAGATGGGAAGGAGTGTTTCGCCGAAACGGAGCGTCAAGCCGCCGCGCCCGGCCTACATTCTCGACGAACAGATCGGCTTCATCCTGCGCCAGGTCTGGCAGCGCCATGCCACCATCTTCGCTCGCGAGATCGGCATCAACCTAACGCCGACGCAATGGGCGGCGCTGGCCAAGCTGAACGAGACCGGGCCGTGCTCCCAGAATCTGCTTGGACGACTGACGGCGATGGATGTCGCCACCATCAAGGGCGTGATCGACCGTCTCACCGCGCGCGGCCTGACCGAAACCAGCTCGGATCCCGAGGACGGTCGCCGGCTGCTCGTGAGTCTGACGCGCGCCGGCCAGCAACTGGCCGAGAAGGCCGCGCCGAACGCGCTTGCGATCTCGAGAGAGACGCTGGCGCCGCTGGACGCAAAGGAGCGCGAGACGTTGATCGCATTGCTTGAAAAGTTGCGTTGAGGCTAGCTCGCGTCAGCTCAGGTTGAGCGCCAGCGCAATCGCGCCCACGAGAATGAGGCTCAGGGCCCAAGTCGTATCCAGGTTGAACCAGCTTTGCGATATGAATTTGAGGCCGAGATAGCGGTAGGCGAGCCACGCGCAAAAGCCGCCGGCGGCGGCCATCGCGGCAGCGTGGACGATGGCGACCAGCAGTGCCATACCGAGATTGGCATTGATGAGGGTACCGGCGGCTGCGTGGCCGCGGTCGAATTCTGATTCCCGGCAGAGCCCGAGATAGATCGGCACCAGCATCAGCGCGGCGCCATGCGCCAGCGCCGCGGCAAAAGACCAAAGCCCCAGTTGCGCCGGTGATATCCGCGCTAAAACTCTCGGATGGCGGCGGTTGGCCAACCGGAACAGGCCGAAGGCGATCACCAGGAGGCTTGCGCCGATCTGGATCGTGCGCTGCCACTCGACGATGGCAACGAGCAGCGCGAAGGGAAGAAGTACGAGCAGCATCGCGAGCAGATGGCCGGCCGTAAGCGGCCCGAGCGCGGCCACCAGCGCACGCGGGCTCCGCTCCATCAGTCCAGCCGAAACAGCCAGCGGCCAGCCCATGCCCGGGTTGATGCCGTGATAGAGGCCGCTCGCGATGACAGCCAGCCAGAGCCAGGCCGGTGTCCAGTCGGATCCGCTCAAATTCAAACCGACGGATAGCAGAACGAATCCGTCGAACAGTCGCCGCCGTCGAGCCGGATCTGGTGCGCGCGGTAACCGTCGGGGAAATTAACCCAGTAATCCCTTGCCAGCTCGAGGCCGCCGTCTGGCTTGGTATTGGCCATCACCATGGCTCCCGGAACACCACCGGGATAGAACTGGTCGTCCCACGTCGAATACAGCGAGTTGGTCCAGTACACCCGCTTGCCGTCGCGGCTGATCTCGACCATCTGCGGACCGCCCGCAAAGGCTTTGCCGTTCGGATGCGGCGTGCGGCGCGCGATGCCGCCGATCCGCACCGAGCCGGCAAGCTTCGGCCTTCGCGGTTCGTGGACATTGTATTGACGCATCTCGCCGGTGCCCCAGCAGGCGACGTAGAGGAATTTGTCATCCATCGACAAGTCGATGTCCGAGACCAGCGGCGGCACGGCGCCGAAGCCTTGCAGCAGCGGCGGCAGTTGTTCCTTCGCCGCCGGCTCGGGCGGGATCGTCGCCGTCTTCTCGATGTGAAACTTGCCGCCCTCGCGCCACCATGTCCAGATCGAGCCTTCGAGGTTTGTGGTGTCGACCACGACCCCGAGGAAGCCGTATTCGCGCACCGGATCATGCGCGGGACGCACCTCCAGCGCCATCTGATGGTTGGCGCCGAGATCGATGGTCTGGACATTGCGCCGAGCGCGCAGATCCCAGAAGTGGATCCGATGGCCGTATTTGTTGGAGAGCAGATCTTCCGGCACGATCCCGTTCTCGAACTGTGGCGGCAATGCCCACTCGCTCGTCACCATGTAATCGCGCGGCAGGTTCCACCAGAAATCATAGTGCAGTTGCTGCGGCCCGCGATCGATTTCCCACCGTCCGAGCACCTCGAAGGTTTCGCAATCCATGATGAAGACGCCAGGCGGTCCGTCGGTGCCATCCTTGCCGCCGCCGCCGAGCGTAGAGACGTAAATGCCTTCCGGTCCGCAATGAACGGTATGCGGCCGCGAGTATCCCGTCTTCTTGAAGATTTCCTCAGGCTCGATGATCTTGTGAATCGCCGCCTTGGTGGGATCCGGCTTGGTATCGACGATGTAGATGCGGGACGACCGCATGCCGGGAATGATGAGATAGCGGCGCTCGAGGAAGGCATGTCCGGTGAGCGGTGATAGCGCGGACGAGCATGCGTTCCATCCGAAATGGTGAAACTCGTCGCCCTTGTTGGGCATCGTGACGGTATGAACGACCTGGCTGTAGGTCTGGGAGTCCGGCCTGACGTCGATTACGGCCAGTGCGTCCGGCTTCGACGCGTCCGGGCTCAGCAGCACGGTGTAGGCGAAGCGCTCCGGCGGAGCTTCCATGGCAAGCTTTGGCGAAGCGTGAAACGTGGGATCGGGCCGAATGTTCATCGTACTGCCTCCCTGTTTGCCTGGGTGTACAGCAACACGGCGCAGCGGCACGCTAACGGCAAGAAAGCACCCGGCGCGTTGAGTTCCTCTGGCGAGTGCCGCCGGCCGGGGTTTGCCGGTCGACAATACACGCAATGTGACCGGCCGAAAATAACGATGGTGCTACCGATCCGGGGGCCAATGCCCGCCGTTGCGCTAAACCCCGGAAGCCGTAGCTGGATCATAATCGTGCCTAGCACTGCGCATGCGCGGCGAGGAGCTGGCGCATCTTCGATCGCGGCTGGTCGGTGTTTTACGCGCTCGCGAACGTATCGATATCGGCGGCGATCGCGGTGCGCAGCAGCAGGTCTTCCGAGGAATTGCCGCGTCAGCATACCGCTGCCCGATCGACGACACGGCGGAGAGCGGCGTCGGCCTTGAGCGATCCCATCGCCAGATGCGGCCGGTCGATCTTGCTCACCCGAAAACTGTCCGACACGAAGTCAGGCGCATGGCGCAGCAGCAGGAAATATTGCACCGCAATCGCGATCTGTTCGGCCAGCCACCTTGCGCCCTGTTCGTCGGCGATCACCTGATCGATCAGGCCGTCGATTTCGCTCCCCATAACAGAACCATTGTTACCATTTGACTACACCTCAAATAGATTGATAACATTGTTATCATGGGCAAACCCGCAACTTCGGCAAAGGATTGGTCGAACGTCGTGAAGGGCGCAAAGCGCGAGCTTCTGCTGCGTGCCGCCCGCGATGAGTTCGCGGAGCAGGGGTTGGAGGGCGCCACCATGCGCGGCATCGCGGTTCGCGCCGGCTGCACGACCGGCGCGATCTATCCGTTGTTCGAGAGCAAGGAGGCGATCTATGCCGAACTGCTGAAACAGTCGCTCGCGGCGCTCGATGCTTTCGTTTCCGAGGCCGTGGCCACCGCGCGGACGCCGGAGGCCCAGGTCGAGGCGGCCTGCGGGGCCTTCCTGAACTACTACCTCGATCACCGCTTCGAGATAAATCTGGGACTCTACGCCTTTCGCGGCCTCAAGCGGCTCGGCGTTGGCAAGCCGTCGGATGATGAGCTCAATCAGGCGCTCTGGAAGGTGCTGGAACGCATCGCAGTGCCGCTGACCGAGGTGCGCGGGCTTAAGCCTTCAGAGGTTCGGCCGTCGGTCGCGCTGCTCACCAGTCAGATGATCGGCGCGCTTGTGCTGCAGATCGCCGGACGGCTCGATTTTCTCGATACAAATGCGCAGACGCTGCTTCGCATGATGCTGGCGCAATGCTTTCCGCGCGCGAAACGCGCGAGGGTTAGAGCCGCACGCAAATCAAAACAGTAGGGGAGTAGGCGCAATGGTTCGGATCGAGAAGCAGGGTGCCGTGTGGACCGTCGTCCACAGCCGGTTTGCCGAGGCACGTAACGCCATGGACCCCGACAGCGCCGAGGCGCTGGCGGCGGCTTTCAAGGAATTCGACGCTGACGATTCCGCAAGCGTCGCCGTGCTGTGGGGCGAGGGCGGCGCGTTCTGCGCGGGCTGGGATCTCAAATTCGCCAGCACGCTCTCTGACCGCGAAGCCTTTCAACGCCATGTCGTCGATGGCCTGGCGTTCCCGACCGGCGCAAATCCCGCGCCGCGCGGGCCGCTCGGACCGACGCGATTGGAACTGTCGAAGCCGGTGATCGCCGCCGTCGAGGGACCGGCGGTGGCCGGCGGCATGGAGCTGGCGCTGTGGTGCGATATCCGCGTGATGGCCGAGAGCGCCTATCTCGGTGTCTATTGCCGGCGCTGGGGCATTCCGCTCTTGGATGGCGGCAGCGTGCGTCTGGCGCGGTTGGTCGGGCAGGGACGGGCGATGGAAATCATCCTCACCGGCCGCAAGGTGCCGGCCGATGAAGCACTGCGCATCGGTATGTGCGAGCAGGTCGTGGAGACCGGCGGCGCACGCGCCGCAGCCGAAGCGATGGCGCGGGAGATCGCGCGGTTTCCGCAGGCAGCCGTCCGGGCCGATCGCCGCTCGGTGGTCGAAACTTATGGCCTGCCTGTCCGCGATGCCTTGCGGCAGGAATGGGCCAACGGCGTCGAGGCCATCTTCAAGGAAGGCGTCAGCGGCGCGGCACGCTTTGCCAGCGGCAAGGGCCGCCACGGTGATTTTGCCAAAATCTGAATTCTCTCATCCAGGGAGGCCATCATGGCCAAAGTGCTCTACGAGCGCGACGGGCGTATCGCACGCATCACGCTGAACCGGCCGGAAGTCATGAATGCGATCGACGACGAACTGCCCGGCGCGCTCGCCGACGCGGTCGCGCGTGCCGACAACGATCCGGGCGCGCATGTGATCGTGCTCGCCGGGGCCGGCCGCGCCTTCTGCGCCGGGTACGACCTGACCGCCTACGCCTCCGGCGACAGGGCCAACCGCTACACTCAGGGAATGCCGTGGGATCCGATGAAGGATTACGCGGCGATGTCCGACAACACCAACAAGTTCATGAGCCTGTTTCGCTCCAAGCGGCCGGTGATCTGCAAGGTCCAGGGTTTTGCGGTCGCCGGAGGCTCCGACATAGCATTGTGCTCGGACATGATCGTCATGGCCGAGGATGCGCGCATCGGTTATCCACCGGTCCGGGTCTGGGGCTGTCCGACGACGGCGATGTGGGTCTATCGGCTCGGCGCCGAAAAGGCCAAGCGCATGCTGTTCACCGGTGATAAGATCACTGGCGTCGAGGCGGCGGCGCTTGGCCTCGTGCTGAAAGCCGTTCCGCCCGACAGGCTGGATGAGGAGGTCGATGCGCTCGCACACCGCATTGCCACCGTGCCGCAGAACCAGCTCATGATGCAGAAGCTGATGGTGAACCAGGCGCTCTACAATATGGGCCTGATGGGCACGCAGATGATCGCGACCGTGTTCGACGGCATCACCCGGCATTCGCCGGAGGGGCTGAACTTCAAGCGCCGCTCGGAAGAGATGGGCTGGAAGCGTGCGGTCGACGAGCGCGACCAGGGTACTTTCGACTGGACCACCAATCAGCCGATCACGCAGAACAGGTAGTTCCAGGCGCAAGGATCAGAGTCGGCGGAGAGAATTCCGCTCTATTTGACCGTGATGGTAATTTTCTGCGAGACCACCGGAGGAACGTGCGGATAGTGTTCGGCATCGCCCAGCACGAGCTGGAGCGTATGTTTGCCCGGTGGCAACTCGATCCGGGCTTCGGTCTGGCCGGCGCCGAAATGAAGATGTGACTTGTCCTGCGGAATCGGCTCATTGGGATTGAGCGGCTCGTTCACATTGACCAGCAGGTGGTGATGGCCGCTGTTCGGGTAATTATCGCCGGCGTGCGTGACGCCCATGTTGCGCAGACCAAAGCGGCACCAAAATCCGCCTTTGATGACGGCGCCGTTCTGCGGCCAAATGAAATAGAGAAGGGCCTCCTTATGCGAGGGCTTCCCTTGAGCATACGCGGCGAGCGGCAGGCAAGTGAGCGCTGCTGACAGAGCGATCCACTGCATGCACTTCATGACCGCCCTCTTAAGGCTACTTGGGAGATAGCGCGACGCGGAAACCGTGGGTGGGATATCGCACGTTGGTGTCATAGCTGCCGCGGTTTGATACGCGGGCATAGCCTGAGTCCTTCCTCCAGGAGCCGGAGCGGATGACATGCGAGGAACATGCATTCTCGACCCATGCTGACCCGTCTCCTGGCGCGCCTTGATAATTTCTGTGCCAGCAATCTTCGACCCATTGATCGACGCCGCCGCCCATATCAAACAGCCCAAAAGGATTTGGCTTGAAGCTGCCGACCTTGACCGGCTGCTCGGTCGCTGGAATATCGCTGCAGTTCTTGCAATTGACCATGCCGGGCTGAAACTGATCTCCCCACCAGTATCGGGTCTGCGTGCCGCCGCGCGCCGCATATTCCCATTCGGCTTCGCTCGGCAGTCGGTATGGTTTTCCCGTGACTTCCGCGAGCCACGCGACATATTGCTTGGCATCGCTCCAGCTTACGTTTGTAACAGGCGCATCGTCCTTTCCGGCTGCCGTAAATCCGCAGGCCTTCGCGGCGGCGCATGCGTTCCATTCCTGCACGGTGACGGGAAATTTCCCCATCGCAAACGGCTTGACCGTTACCTGACGGACCGGCTTTTCCGAAACGTCTTCGTTGCTACCCATGGCGAAGCTGCCACCCCGAAGCGAGACCATCTCGGGTTCTCGAACCGGTGCGGCCGCTTGCGTCGTCGGCGGAGTCGCGGGTGCGGCGGGAGACGCCGGCGGCGGTAGCGGCGCCGCCTGTTGTTGAGTTGGTGCTACTGTAGGAGAAGGTTGGGGCTGCGGCGCTTGTTGTTTTGCGGCAGGCGCAGGCGCCTTCGGCGCTTCCGCCGGAGATGAAACGGGAGCTGACGCTTGTTCTGCCGCCTTGCGAGGCTGCCCCAGCGTGTACCAGAGAGTGCCGCCCGCAATGATCAGTAATGCAAGAATCAGCAGGAGGGCCAGGATACGTTCGCGCCAGTTCCGACGTTCGTGCAGGGCGGAGGGGTCGGGAAGCACGCGGTAGACCCGGACAGGCTCGGTGATGTTCTTGACCTTTCGATCGCCGAGCGACTCGTATCCGCAAACCAGCTTATGCTTTATCTGCTCATAAATACCGCCGGAGATATAGACTTCGCCGGGATGGGCTATACCCTCAAGCCGCGTCGCAATATTGACCCCGTCGCCATAGACGTCGTCGGTTTCGATGATGACGTCGCCAAGATTGACGCCAATCCGGTATTCGATCCAATGATGCTTGGGGAGTGATGCATTGCGACCAACCACATTTTGCTGGATCACGATGCTCGATCGGACGGCCTCTACGGGGCTATCGAAAATAGCGATGAAGCCGTCGCCCGTGGTCTTAACGAGCCTGCCGTGGTGTTCTCTGATGGTGGGTTCGATGAGGTCGCGCTCGAGCCGCTTGACGCGGTTGTGCGTCCCTTCCTCGTCGATCTGCATCAGGCGGCTGTAGCCGGAAATATCGCCTGCCACGATGGCCGCAAGGCGCCGCGGCGTTGGCTCGCGTGGTTGCTCACCAGCGCGGCCCGACTTGATGTCACGAATTTGGGCCATGGTTTGGATTGATTTCCTCGAGCTGCAGCAATTTCAGCGTTGGGCAAACAATCTTTCCAGTACCCCCAGCGTACCATGCCGGCTGTTCGCCGCAAAGCAGCCATGCGCGGGTTCCATGCCGCTAAGTGTGAGTGAAATCACATGAATGAGGCTGATCGCCCGCCGCATGTACTCAGGATATGAGCACAGACCCGGAGACCAGTTAACGAGCTCCGATCCTCGCAATTGTGTGGGCAAAGGAGGAACGCGATGCCGACGCGACGGCGCGGCGAGTAAAGCTCCTAGCGCGGCGGCGTTGATCAATCCCGTCCCGGCCATCTGGCGCGGTAGCGAATTTCGCTGCCGTCGCTATTGGCTTGCCACGGCCCGAACTCCGCCGCATGCGGCGCCTTGGCCGACAATCCGATGAGATAGAGCCGGTCGGGCTGGCCATTGATTTTGATCTCCAGTTGCCGGTGCGCGGTGCGGAACGCGAGCTCGACGTAGCCGGCAATGATTGGCCTGTCGCCGTCGCGACGGAACTGGTCGGGGCGTGGCTCGCCCGGCATGGTGTTCAAGTCGGTCTGCAGTTCGATCGTTACGTCACGGGCGGAGCCAGGCAATGCCGCGCCTGTGGGGAGGCGAACCTCAAAAACGAGGAGCGGATTGGGGGCATTCGGGTTGAGCCAGGGCGTCGCCGTCGTGACGGCGTAGACATAATAAGCGGCCCCGGCAGCGGCGCAGAGTGCAACGACAAGCGCGAATGCCTTCAAGCTGTTGCGGAGGGATCCGTCGGCATTTTCTCGGCCGCGCACCCGTGCCACCAGCGTCGTGCCAAACAGGAGGCCTGCGATCGCTCCGCACGGCGCGAACGCCAGTAACGCCAACATGCCTGACATGATTGGATCGGCCCGGTTACCGAAGCCGACCAGCTCAAGCAGCAGCAGTGTCGCGACAAAACCAATGACCGCGCCGACTACTCCGCCGGCCATCTGCAGCGAATTCTTCAAATATTCCTCGAAGGTGTGAGCAAACAGGCCATCAGGCCAGCGCGCATTTGACGGGGCTGACCGGCAGTTCGTTCATCGCTTTCGAGGGTTGACGAATTTTTTAGGCGCCCGCCGCACTCGCGGGGCCACCGGCGTCAATGCCCGCTGAGGATCTCCGGCACCTTGCCGGCGGGCGGCGTGTTGCGGCTGCGCTGGGTGCGGACGATGCCGTCAATGATGGTCATGCCGATGCCGGGGAGGTCGCCGAGTTGCACGCTTTCGAGGATATTCTTGCCGGGCGAGTGCTGCGCCTTGTCCATCAGGACGAAATCGGCGGAGCGGCCGACCTCGATGATTCCGCAATCGAGCTCGCGCATGCGCGCGGTGTTGCCGGTCGCAAGGCAGAAGGCGAGTTCGGCGGGCAGTTCGCCGAGTGAGGACAGCATCGAGACCATTCGCAAGATGCCGAGCGGCTGCACGCCGGAGCCGGCCGGCGCGTCGGTACCCAGGATCACGCGGTGCAAATCGCCCATCTCGCGCGCAGTGCGCAACGTGTAGAGCGCCGAGCGCTCATTGCCGTTGTGAACCAGCTCCAACCCGCGCTTGCAGCCCTCGCAGATGCAGCGGATCTGGTCATCGGGCAGCGCGGTGTGGCCGCCATTGATATGGCCGACCACGTCGGTGTCGGCTTCCAGCACCACGTCCTTGTCGATCAGGCCGGAGCCGGGGATTGAAGGTCCGCCGGTGTGAATCGTGCTTTGGATGCCATATTTGCGTGCCCAGCCGACCATTTTTCGCGCGGTCGGGCCGTCCTTGACGCCGCCGAGGCCCACTTCGCCGAGCAGCTTGACGCCGGCCGCGGCCATCTCCTTGAAATCGTCCTCGACCATCTCGCACTCGATGACCGGCGCGCCGGCATGCACCTTCACCCCGCCTGGCCGCAGCGTCCAGAACGCGCGCTGCGCAAAGATCGCCATTGCCTTCAGGCCCACGACGTCCCGCGGGCGGCCGGGCATGTGGACCTCGCCGGCCGAGATCATGGTGGTGACGCCGCCATGGAGATAGCTGTCGATCCAGCTGCTCTGGTTCTGCCGCGGCGTCCAGTCGCCGGCGACCGGATGGACATGGCTGTCGATTAAGCCCGGCGCGACGGTGGTGCCGTTGGCGTTAACAACAGTGGTTGCGCCCTCGGTGTTGACGTCCTTGAAGCGGCCGATCGCTGTGATCTTGCCGTTCTCGGCCACGATCGTATCGCCGTCCAGGATCGGCTTCTCCAGCGCCCCTGACAGCATCAGCCCGATATTGTGGATGACCAGCTTGCTCGGACCGGTCGCCTGGGGTGCGTCGTGGGCCATAGTTTTTCCTTTTTCTTCAATGCCTTCGCCGGACATTCTGCCCGGCTTGACGATCGGATCAAGCTGGATTATTCGTTTGTATACGAATGATCGTATACCAATGATTTAGCCGGTCAATCCGGCTTGCAGGTCAGGGAACGGCGCGATGAGCAGTTTCAACCAGGAAAGCGTGCTGAGCGTCCATCACTGGACTGATACGCTGTTCAGCTTCACGACCACCCGCGATCCCTCGTTCCGCTTCCGCAATGGCGAGTTCACCATGATCGGCCTGAAGGTCGGCGAGAAGCCGCTGCTCCGCGCCTACTCGGTCGCCAGCGCCAATTACGAGGACCGGCTCGAATTCTTTTCGATCAAGGTGCCGGATGGCCCGCTGACGTCGCGGCTCCAGCATTTGAAGCAGGGCGACGAGATCATCGTCAGCCGCAAGGCCACCGGTACGCTGGTGATCGACAACCTCGAAGACGGTCGTAACCTTTACCTGATCGGCACCGGCACCGGGCTCGCGCCGTTCCTTTCCGTGATCAAGGATCCCGAGACCTATGAGCGTTTCGAGAAGGTGGTGCTGCTGCACGGCTGCCGCCGCGTCGCCGAGCTCGCCTATGGCGAAATGATCACCGAGAGACTGCCGAACGACGAACTGATCGGCGAGTATGTCCGTAACCAGTTGATCTATTATCCGACCGTGACGCGCGATCCCTTCCGCAACCGCGGCCGCATCACCCACCTGGTCACCTCAGGAAAACTGTTCGGCGACATCGGGCTGGCTGCGCTCGATCCCGCCCATGACCGCGTCATGATCTGCGGCAGCCCGGCGCTGGTGACGGACACGCGCGCTCTGCTCAATGGCAAGGGGTTTGTCGAGGGCAATCACGGCGAGCCGGCGCAGTTCGTGGTCGAGAAGGCGTTCGCGGAGCGGTAATCGCCTGCGCCACCATAGGTTTAATCTCCTCACCCGAGCTCGGGATACCTTCGAGGTACCCACTTTGCGTTCGGATTCATTCGCCACCTATCCCATCGCCCAACTCGCCACGTGAGAGGGTGCGCCATAGTTTTGAGGCCTGGGACCATGCAACGGGGCGCCACGGAATCTTGCGCTTTTCTTCCGACGGCAAGAAGGGATTTCGGGAGTGCTCCAACGTCTTCGACGAGACCCGAGAGGCCGGGGCGGATACCGATCGGGGAGCGCATGTTGCCGGCGGAAGATCCTGGGACATTCGTGTCGCCCGGCGGGAGCTGGAGTGAGGCTCCGTCGCCCTCGCTGCCGTGCGTCGGCATAGCGGTCTTCCACTCCTTCGGCCAGGCGGAGGCCGAATGGCGCAAGGCGCAGGACCATTGCGACTGCTATGGGTTCCAGACGTTCGACTGGCTCTCCACCTGGCACGAGACGATCGGCATCGTGGAGCGGATCGTGCCGCAGATCGTCCGTGTCGCCGACGCCGACGGGAGCACGTTGATGTTGCTGCCGCTCGGAATCCAGCGGCGGCTTGGACTGTCGCATCTCGTTTTCCTCGGCGGTGGCACAACCGACTATAACGCGCCGATCATCCGCGCGGATTTCGCGGCGAGCCTCGATCCGGATGCCGCCGACGCGCTGATCGCGCGCATCCTGAAGCAACTGCCCGACGTGGACGTGGTCGCGCTTGATAGAATGCCCGTGGTGATCGACGGGGTCGCCAATGCGCTCGCGCATCTTCGCGGTGCCGAGCACGTAAGCAACGCCTGGGTCGCCACCCTCGGTGAGACGTTCGCCGACTTCAAGAAGCGTCGCAGTGCGAAATTCTTCAAGAAGGCTGCGGGAATGCAGCGGCGACTTGCGGAGATGGGGGCGACCGAGCTCTGCCTTGCCGACACGCCCGAGGCCGTTGCCGATATCATGCAGGCTTTCGTGCGCCAGAAGCGGCGGCGCTTGCAGGAGATCGGCTCGCCCGATCTGTTCGCCAGACCGGGCCATCTGCGCTTCTACAAGGCTATGGCCGAGCGGCATCGCGACACCGGCTTCATCCAGCTGTCTGCCTTGCGGGTCGGCGAAACCATCGTGGCGACGCATTGGGGCATGGTGTTCCGCAATCGAATCTACTGGCTGATGCCGACCTACGAAACCGGCGAGTGGGCCCGTTTATCGGTTGGCCGCCTGCTGATGCAGCGCCTCGTCGAGTGGGGCATCGCGCGGCGCATCAAATACTTCGATCTAACCATCGGCGATGAGGAGTACAAACGACTCTGGGCCGACCACACCATGCCGCTCCACGCCTGCGTCCGCGGCGTGACGGTAAGGGGAAAGGTCTATCAGGCGATCCGGCTGACCGTCGGGCACCTCAAGGCGTTGGTCGCGCGAAGCGAGCGCCTGCGAAGTATCGCGAGGGGGCTGGCGCCGCCGCGTGGCTTTCGGCGACCGGCAGCAGAATGATCCTGCGTTCTTCTCCCGCTATTGCGGCGGGCGGTGCATACCCTGAGGAGCTTGCGCAGCAGGCGCTCCTCACCATGAGGGTAAGACTTATGGCCTAACCCCCGGCGCTTCCATCGCCATCCCACGCGCCCGCGACATCAGGTACAATTCGAGCGCGACCAGCTCCGGCGAGCCATAATCATAGGGCTGCGCGCGGATGCCGGTGATGCAGGCGCGAAGGCGCCGTTGCAGTGAGCCAAGCGACTGCCATTCCAACCGGTAGAGCGGGTAACCGGTCGGGTGTCCCTGCGTGATCGCGGAGCCGGCGAGCCGCTTGTCCCAATTGTCGTCATGGCAATTGGCGCAGCCGAGATTGAGCTGGCCCTGCCGCTGCATGTAGAGTTCGCGTCCTTTGGCGACGAACGTCGCGAGCTGCGGGTCGGCGCCGGTTTCGATCGGTGCCCGCTGCGACTGCCGCGCGATAAAGGCTGTCAGCGCCAGCAACTCGCGGCTCTCGAAGGGAAGCGGCGTCGCCTGCTGGTGATTGGTGCGGCACGAATTGATGCGCTGTTCCAGATTGATGGGGCGGCCGGTTGCCTTGTCGAACGCGGGATAGCGGGCGGCCACGCCCTTCATGGTCGCGCGGGCATTGCCGTGGCAATCGGCGCACGCTTTGTCGGCGGCGCCCGTCTTCCGGTTCCACACTGTCTCGCCATTGAGCACCCAGAGCATGCCGGGATTGGCGGTGTCGTCATCCTGCATTGTCTTTGTGTCCGGCTTCATGAAGCTGTAGCCGGAACGGCGGTCGGTTTGCGGGATCTCGGCAGCGCCGACGGCGCCCACCACCAGCAGTGCGGCGGCTATGGAGCCCAAAAATCTCATTCGACCGAGATTGAGGCGGAAGCGGTTTCGGAAAAACCCTTGTCGCCGATCCATTCGAATTCGAACTTGCCGCTTTCCGTTGCGGTCGTGAAGAAGGAGAAGAACGGGTTGGCCGCGATGGCCGGATACAAGTCGGCGCGGAAGATTTCAGCGCCGTTAAAGCGGCAGGTAAAGCTCGTGACGATATCGCGCGGCACAGCTTCGCCTGATGCCTTATGGCGATAGCCTGACTCCATGATGTGCGACATCAGCGTCTTGATCTCGATAATGTCGCCGCGTTTGGCTTTGGCCGGAACGTTGATCAGCGCGGAAGCCATCAGATCACCTCCTCGGTGCAGGCCGCCAGTGTCACCACGACGTCGACGCTAGCCGACCAGAACGACCCGTCCGAGAGCTTTGCGATCGCGACCACCTTCTGGCTGTCGGTGAGGCGAATGCGGGTCGATACCTGCGCGCGGCCGTTACGCGGGCCGAGATGGAAACTGGCGATGTTGGGCTGCGGATTTTTCTCGTTGAAAATGTGGATGCTGCTGACGTGGTCCTCCGGCGCCATCGGGTGGGTGACACTCACAGTCAGCGGCACGGTATTCCCGTTCTCGACCAAGGGCGGCACGTCGAGCTTGACCTTGCCGGTTTTCACCGCGGCGCCGCCGGTGACATTGCGGATGGCGGAAGCGAGCATCTCGGGCGTCGCCTCGGCAGGCCGAAGCGTGACGACGGAGGCCGTGCCAAGCACGGCTGCTCCTCCGGCGAGGCTGAGAAACTGGCGGCGTGTCGAATTCGGTGGTGGATGCATCGGACCTTCCTATTCGCGTAGGCTTGCGAGATACGCCACGATATCCTCGATCTGTTCGGCCGACAGGATCGGCTTGCCGCGCCACAGCGTCCCGACGCGAGTGAGGCCGTCAACTCGGTAGTAGGACGGCATGATCGTCGCGGCGTTGAGACGAGCGGCATCCACCAGCCGAAGCCGAAGCTGACCTTCGGACCAGCGGCTGCCGGAACCGGTAAGATCAGGCGCCAGGTCGCCCTGGAATTTCTGTTCGGGAAATGGGCCGCTGTGGCAGAGGATGCAAGTGCTGGAACGTTCGACGACGAGCGCGCGGCCGCGCGTCGCATCGCCAGCCGTGCCCGTCAGTGACTGCGGAATGGCATCGCCAACGATGGTATAGCTGCGAAGTTCCGTTGCGGCGGCGCAGCCGGGCAACGCGAGGAGAACTCCAGCAAGAATCGGATCCAACAAGCGATAGGTGCGTTTAGCCAAAGACTTCCGCCGTAATGGTCGCGAACCAGGTTTGCGCATAGTCGGCTTCGCGTGCGCGGAAATCGCGGGGCACATCCAGCGGACTGACGCCGCCGGCGCCTTCGACATCGGCCAGCAATCCGTTCTTCGGTTGGTACACGCCGGCAATCGAGATGCCATAGTCGGGGGCCGCCAGGCTGTAGCAGGTGTTGATCAGTTTCGGCGTCGCGGGCGATCCACCCAATAGCAGCGTGACGACTGCACGCGCGCACGCCTTGGCCTGCGCATTGGCAGTGAATGCCGATTTAGGCATGCTGCCGGCGAGGCAGGCGTCACCGATGACATGGATGTGCGGGACCGACTTGGACTCGAAGGTCACAGGATCGATCGCGCACCAGCCGGTGTTGTCGGTAGCCCCTGCTATCATGGCGATGCGCCCGGCCCGCTGCGGCGGAATGACATTGGCCACCTGGGCGGTGTGGTTGCCGAAATCGGTGATCAGCGTGTTGGTCGCTGCATCAACGCCGTTCACCTTGCCGCCCTGCGATAGCGACACCCATTCGACCATTCCCGGATAGAGTTCTTTCCAGGCGTTCTGGAACAGGCGCTGCTTGGAGAAGGTGTCCTTGGCGTCGAGGATGATCAGCTTGGAGCGCGGCTTCTTGGTTTTCAGGTAATACGCGATCAAGCAGGCGCGTTCGTAAGGGCCCGGCGGGCAGCGGTAGGGATTGGCTGGGGCTGCGATCACAACGAGACCGCCATCGTCCATGGCCTCGAGCTGCTTGCGCAGCAGCAGCGTCTGCTCGCCGGCTTTCCACGCATGCGGCATCTTGCCGGCTGCAGTTTCGTCGTAACCCTGTAGTGCATCGAAACGCAGATCGATGCCAGGGGACAGCACCAGCCGGTCATAGGCGAGCGAGGTGCCGTCGGCGAGACCGACGGTGCGCGCCGCCGCATCGACGGCCGTTGCCGCCTGCGCCGCCACAGTGACGCCGCTGGCGGCGATCTTGTCGTAGCCGAACTTTTGCTCCTCGATCGAGCGCAGTCCGGCGATGACATTGTTGCTGAACGGGCAGGCGGTGAAGGTTCGGCTCTGCTCGACGAGCGTCACCTGCAATTTCGGATCGATCTGCTTCAGCGCCCGCGCACAACTCGCGCCGCCGAAGCCGCCGCCGATTACGACCACGCGTGCTGCCGCTTGCGCGAACGCGGGCAGTGGAAAAGCGGCCGTCGCCGCGGCGGCCGCGCCGATGCGGCAGAAATCCCGGCGGCTCACATGATGACTGATACCCATGCCGGCGGCCCCTTATTTCTGTGCCGCGAGCCACGTCGCAATCGCGCGCGACTCTTCGTCAGTGAAACCCTTGGCGATGCGGTTCATGACCGTGGCCGGAAGCGAGCCGTCGCGAAATTTGGCCATCGCCGTGGCGATGTCGCCGGCATCGCGGCCGTACAGCCGCGAAATCGACGAGGCGGTTGTTCCGGTCGAATGGCAGCCTGAGCAGGATGCTGCGCCGGCCGGCGGATCGGAAGCTGCAAGCAGCGGCTGATACCACGCCGCGACCGTGGCAGCTGCGATGGCGACACGCAACGCTTTCATCGGCAATCTCTCGATGGGAAAAGCGGCGGCCCCGGAGTGGGCCCGCCGTCCGCTAGTGTCAGGCAAACGTAATATTCTGGTCCTTCAGCGGGACCGAACGGATCCGCTTGCCAGTTGCCGCGAAGTAGGCGTTGAGCACCGCGGGTGCGGCGACACCGATGGTCGGCTCGCCGACGCCGCCCCAGAAGCCGCCGCTCGGCACCATGACGCATTCCACCTTCGGCATCGCGGCGATGCGCATGGAATCGTAGGTATCGAAGTTGGTCTGCTCCATCTTGCCGTCCTTCACGGTGCAGCCGCCGTAGAACAGGGCGGACAGGCCATAGACAAAGGAGCCCGCGATCTGCCGCTCGACCTGCGCCGGATTGACGACGTAGCCCGGATCGGTCGAAGCGACGATGCGATGCACCTTGATCTTGCTGCCGTCGGAGACGGAGATCTCCGCAGCACCCGCGACATAGCTGCCATAGCCCATCACCTGCGCAATGCCGCGATAGACGCCTTGCGGTGCCGGCTTGCCCCAGCCGATCTTTTCGGCCACGGCATTGAGCACGGCGAGGTGCTTTGGATGCTTGCTCATCAGCTTGCGGCGGAATTCCACCGGATCCTGGCCGACCGAATGCGCCAGCTCATCCATAAAGCATTCCATATAGATTGCGTTCTGGTTCACGTTCACGCCGCGCCAGAAGCCGGGCGGAACGTGAGGGTTGCGCATGGAATGCTCGACCAGCAGATTCGGCACGGAGTAGCCGATCGCCGCGTCGCCGGAAGGACTGAGGCCCTGGAACGCAACCGTATCCATGCCGTTCACCAGCGCCGCCGGACGGACCGTGTACAGGATCGATTGGCCGGACAATCTGACGTGCAGCGCCGTCAGATTGTTGTCGGCATCGAAGGCGCCGGTCAGCTTGCATTGCGTGACCGGATGGAACTTGCCTTGCGCCATGTCTTCTTCGCGCGACCACAGCAGCTTGACCGGCGTACCGGGCATCTGCTTGGCGATCAGAACCGCCTGCCTGACATAGTCGGTCATGCCGCGACGGCCGAAGCCACCGCCGAGGATGAGCTTGTGTACCTCGCATTTTTCGGCCGGCAATTCCGATGCTTCCATAGTGGCGGCGAATGCCGCTTCGCCGTTCTGCGTGCCACACCAGACCTCACATTTGTCCGGCGTATAGAGCGCCGTGGCGTTCATCGGCTCCATGGTCGCGTGGTTCTGGCAGGGATAGTTGTAGACCGCCTCGACCTTCTTCGCCGCGCTCGCAATCGCGGCCTTGGCGTCGCCGTTCTGGTTGCCGATAAAGGCCGGCTGGGAATTGTCGAGACCTTCCGCCAGCCACTTGGCAATCGACTCGCTGGAGATTTTGGCGTTCTCGCCTTCGTCCCAGACGATCGGCAGCGCATCCAGCGCGGTCTTGGCGTGCCACCAGGTATCGGCGACCACGGCGACCGCACTGTCGCCGACACGGACGACTTTCTTGATGCCCTTCATGCCGCTGATCTTGGCCTCGTCATAGCTCTTCAGCTTGCCGCCGAAGACGGGACAATCCTTGATCGCCGCATTGAGCATGCCCGGCAGCTTGATGTCGGCGCCGTAGATCATCGCACCGGTGGTCTTGTCGACGGTGTCCAGCCGCTTCAGGGCCTTGCCGACGATCTTCCAGTCCTTGGGATCCTTCAGCTTCACATCCGCTGGCGGCTCGAGCCTTGCTGCGGCCTCAACCACCTTGCCGTAGGTCGTGGTCCTGCCCGACGGCGTATGGGTGATGACACTGTTGGCGGCGGTACATTCCGAGACCGGCACCTTCCACTCGTTTGCGGCGGCCTGCACCAGCATCATGCGCGCGGTGGCGCCGCCCTTGCGGACATATTCCTGGCTGGAGCGGATGCCGCGGCTGCCACCCGTCGAGAAATCGCCCCAAGGGCGCTTGCGTGCGACACTTTGCCCGGGGGTCGGATATTCGGTGACGACCTTCGACCAGTCGCATTCAAGCTCTTCGGCGACGAGCTGCGCGAGGCCGGTGAGGGTGCCCTGACCCATCTCGGAGCGGGCAACGCGGATTACGGTCGTATTGTCCGGGCGGATCACCACCCAGACATTGACCTCGGGCGAGCCGTCGGCGGCGCGGACGACCGTGGGTCCACCGAAGGGAATGTCGAGGCCGATTGCGAGGCCCGCGCCGGCGGCAGCGGTGCCGATCACGAAGGCGCGGCGATTCAGTTTGGGCATGACGTGCTTGTTCATGGCGTCCCCCTCAAGCGTTCGCGGCGGCGTGGATCGCCTCGCGGACCTGCTGGAAGGTCCCGCATCGGCAGATATTGGTGATGGCCTCGTTGATATCCTGGTCGGTCGGCTTCGGCTTCTCTTTCAGAAGGGCGGCAACCGCCATGATCATGCCGCTCTGGCAATAGCCGCATTGCGGCACGTCGTTCGCCACCCAGGCCTGCTGCACTTTGTGCAGGGCGCCTTCTGAGGCAAGACCTTCGATCGTGGTGATCTGTTTGCCGACGGCCTCGCTGACCGTCATGCCGCAGGAGCGCATCGCGACTCCGTCGATATGGACGGTGCAGGCGCCGCATAGTGCTATGCCGCAGCCATATTTGGTGCCGGTCAGTCCAACATTTTCCCTGATCGCCCAAAGCAGTGGCGTGTCGTCTTCAACGTCCACATTGATTGTTTTGCCGTTTATTGTGAGGTTTGCCATCGCATGTCCCTTTTTGAGTCCAATTCGCCAATTGAACCGGGCGCGATGTGATCCGAGAAAATAGAACAGTTCAAATCAAGAAAAAGCGTGTTGGCGAACGGGAAGAAACTCGATCCGCCGGTGTTACGCCGATTTGCCGCCTTGTTCAGGGGTAGGGGCTAGACGGAATTATCAAGGCGCTCGCTCAGCAGCTTCGCGATCCGGCATGTTGTAGCGAGCTCTTCGGGACTAAGCCCCTTCGCGAGGGCATTTGCCCACGGAACCTGCAGCGCGCTGGCGGTTTCGAAGGCATCCTGCCCACGCCTGGTCAGCGCGACGAGGTGCGCCCGGCGGTGATTTGGATTGGGCCGCAGCTCCACGAGGCCATCCTCTGCCATCTCGTTCACAATGCGCTGAACTCCCTGTCGATTGAGTCCCATGCTGCGCGCAAGCCAGGGCCACCGGTTGCGGACTAGGCGCAAGCGCGATTGCGCCCAGCACCTGCCAGCGCGCGCTGGTGAGGCCGAGGTCCGAAACAAGCCGGTCACCGGCCGCGAGCAGGCGTCCATTGAGGCGAAACACGGCGAGAACCAGCTCGGTCAAAGCCTGACCGCCGGGTGTATGTAGTTTCGTTGCCATTTGACAGTTAGTACCCAAGATGACAATATATTGTCAATAAGACACGAGTGTTTGGAGTGAGTCATGTTTGCAGGACAGCTTGCAATGGTCGTCGCGGCGGCGTTCGCCGGCGCCGCCTTCTTCATCAACTTCGCCGAACAGCCGGCGCGGCTTATGTTGGATGACCGGGGCCTCCTGAGGCAGTGGAAACCAAGCTACGCGCGCGGCTTTGCGATGCAGGCGAGTTGCGCGGTTATTTCCGGCGTGCTCGGCCTGATCGCTGCCTGGCTGACGCGGGACTGGCGCTGGATCGTCGGCGCGGTGCTCATTCTCGCCAATTGGCCCTATACGCTAATCGGCATCATGCCGACCAACCGCCTGCTGAATGCCATCGACGAAACGGACGCCGGCCCGCAGTCACGTGCGCTGATCATGAAATGGGGAGGGTTGCACGCGGTCAGAACGGGGCTCGGGATCGCGGCAACGCTGGCGTATCTTTGGGCGCTCAATTAGGCGCAACGAACCGGAGCGTGCCCCGCGTGGCCGTTATGTCCTTTCGGTGCCGACCGCCAGACGCAGGAAACTCATCAGGCTTCCGAGTGCGGCAAAGCCGGCCCCGAGCGCCAGCGCCACCGTGGCGCCGTTGTGACCGGCGAGCGCAAAGCACAATGCCGCCAGCGCGGCGCCGAGGGTTTGCCCGGTCAGGCGTGCGGTTGCGACGATTCCGCTCGCGCTGCCGCTGCGATGCGGCGGCGCGCTCGACATCAGCGCCCGCAGATTCGGCGTTTGAAAGAAGCCGAATCCGATTCCGCAAATCACCATGCGCCAGACGATGTTGGCAACGCTAGGGTCTGGCGGCAGCGTCGCCAGCAGTGCCATGCCGATGCCGAGTAACACCAGCCCGAGGCCGCCGAGGATGCCGACGGGATAGCGATCGGAGAGCCGGCCCCCGATCGGCGCCATGATCGCCACGACCAGCGGCCAGGGCGTCATGAAGAAGCCGGTCTCGACCTGCGACCGGTGCAGCACGTCCTCGAAATAGAAGGGCAGCGAGACGAACGCCAGTCCCTGCACCGCGAATGTACAGACCGACGTGGCGGCCGACAGCGCGAACATCGGCCGCCGGAACAGATCGATCGGCAGCATTGGCGCCGGATGGTCCGCATCTCTACGCATCATGATCCAGCCGAGCAGCAATGCCGCGCCAAGCGTCAGGCCGACCAGGAGAGGCGGGGCCTGATGCGCCGCGATGCCGATGCCGATGATGAAAAGCCCGAGGCAGCTTGCAGTCAGCGCCGCGCTCGCAAAATCGAACGCGTGCTTCGCGCGCGGCGTTTTGGGCAAGGTCTTCAGGCCGATCCAGATTGCGATCACGCCGAACGGGATGTTGATCGCGAACAGCCACGGCCATGTCCCGATCGCAAGAATGGCGGAGGCGATGGTCGGACCGAAGGTGAATGCCGTTCCGACCACGAGCGCGTTATGGCCGAAGCCGCGCCCCAGCATGTGCGTCGGATAGACGAAACGGACCAGGGCCGCATTCACGCTCATGATGCCGCTGGCGCCCAGCCCCTGCAGCGCGCGCGCCGCCGTCAGACTGGGTAGCGACCATGCCAAGGCGCAGCCAAGCGAGGCCAGCGTGAACAGCACGAGGCCTCCGATATAAATGCGCTCGTGGCCGACGATCTCGCCGAGCGCGCCCAGCGGCAGCAGCGTCGCGACCAACGCGATCTGGTAGATATTGACGACCCAGACCACGTCGGCCGGGCTGACATGGAGGTCAGCCGCGATGGCGGGCAGCGCGATATTGGCGATCGCCGTATCCAGCGAGGCCAGCGCCAGCGCGGTAAAGATCGCCGCGACCGCCCAGCGCCGGAGTTCGGGGGGCAGGCCGTCGATGGGTGCGGTCGATGGTCTTGGGGCTACGTCTGCGGGCATTTTGTCGGGCTCTCCACGCCGGCGCGGACGCGCCCTCGGATGGCGTGTACTACGGACGCCGCGCTGGCCACAGGCTCTCAGTTGCATGATGCGTATGCGAGGCGAGCCTGCAAAATCCTGGCGTCCGCAGGCCTACGTGCCCGGGCTCAATCCCAGTCGCGCGTAGATACGCCGCGCATAGGCGCCAAACTCGTCCGTGGTCTTGATCGGCAATGCGCGGGGAAACGGCAGATCGATCGGGAAATATTCCGCCATTCGCGCCGGACCTGCGGTGAGCACGGCGCAATGCGAGGCGAGAAACACCGCTTCCTGAATCGAGTGCGTCACGAACAGGATGGTCTTGCCGCTTTCGCGCCAGATCCGCAGCATTTCGAGGTTCATCTGCTCGCGGGTCAGCGCATCCAGCGCGCCGAACGGCTCGTCCATCAGGATCAGTTTGGGATCGTGGATGAAGGCGCGGGCAATCGCGGTGCGCTGCTGCATGCCGCCGGACAATTGCTGCGGATATCGGTCCTCATAGCCAGCCAGGCCGACCAGGTTGAGCAGATCGCGGGCGCGGCTCCGTGCAGCCTTCATCGGCAAGCCGACGATTTCGGCCGGCAGCAGCACGTTGTCCAAAATGGTTCGCCATTTCAGCAGCAGGGCCTGCTGGAACACCATGCCGATGTCGCGCGCCGGATCAAACGGCGTTTTCGCATTACCGATTTTAATCGTGCCTCCGTCGGCGTCATGCAATCCGGCCAGGATCTTCAGCACGGTGGTCTTGCCGCAGCCGGACGGGCCGACCAGCGAAACCAGTTCGCCCTCCCCGACGTCCATGGTGACGTCGGAGACGGCGAGGAATTCCGCGCCCTTGGACCGGTAGACCTTGCGGACGTTGCGCAGGCTGATGAAGGGCTCTTCCGCCGTCATGCCAGCCATTTCTGCAGGTTCTCCCGCACGAAGCTATCGTCGGAGAGATCGGCATGTTCGCGGCAGACGCGGTCGATCTCCTGCATCTGGCCCGGGCTCAGCCCTTCAGCGGGATCGAGGCACCAGAGGCCCTGCATCAATCCCTGCCGCCGCAAAATTTCGTGGCAACCTGCGATGCAGCCGTGAAAATTATGGGCAACGTCGAAGAACGCGCTGTTGCAATCGGTGACACGCGCGTCGAGCGCCAGCAAATCGGCCGGCAGGGTGTCCTTGCCGCGCGCTGCCTTGCACATTTCAAACTGCTTGATCGCGCTTGCGGTCCACACCGACCAGTGCCCGAGCAGGCCGCCCTTGAAGTAGGCTCGTGTGGTGACTCCCTTGTCGCGGAGGTCGAACGGCAGAGTGAGGTCAAGCAGGATGTGATCGTCATTGCCGGTATAGAGCGCGACGCGGTCGAGCGCGTTCGCCGCCGCCACCCCACGCAGCACGTCCAGCGCCCGATAGCGATTGAACGGCGCGACCTTGATGGCGATGACGTTGTCGATACCTGCGAAGCGACGCCAGAAATCGGCACTGAGGATGACGCCGCCGACGGCCGGCTGCAAATAGAAGCCGACCAGGGGGATCTCGCGTGCCACCGCCTCGCAATGCGCGATGATCTCGTCCTCGGATGCCGATTTCATCGCAGCCAGGCTGAGCAGGCCGGCGTGGTAGCCGATGCCGCGTGCGGTCTGCGCTTCTGCGATGGCCTGCTGCGTCGGACCGGCCAGTCCCGCGACCATCGCGACCGGCCGCTTGGTCCATGAAGCGGCGGTCTCGGCCGCCAGCTCCAGCACCGGACGGTACATGCCGACGTCGCGGATCGCGAATTGCGTGGTGTGCACGCCCACGGCCAATCCTCCGGCGCCGGCGTCAAGATAATAGCGCGTTAGCGCCCGCTGGTGCCTGATATCGAGTGCGCGGTTGGCGTCGAGCGCGAGCGGATGCGCAGGGAGCACGGTACCGTCGGCGATCAGCTTTCGAACCTCGGCCTTGATTTCGCTATGATGCATGGCGGCGCTTCCTATCCGAATTCCGGGCCGGCGACGGCGAACGGCGGTTGCGCGGGCGAGGCGGTTGCGGCGCCAAAGCGCATGCGCTGAAACGGCCGCTCGATATTCCAGCCCGAGCGAACGAGGCCGTTCAGAAACGCGTCCTGAGAATGAACGACGTCGATTAGCCAGGGGCCGATCTCAGAGCTAGTGATGGCGTCGACCAACGCCAGCGCCTGATCGGCGTGGTCGGCCAGGACCGGACCGATGTGCCGCGCGGTGCGTCCATCGCGGACGAGGGCCATGGCTCGAGCATCCGACACGATGCGAGAACCCGGGCGCGCAGCAAATTCCGACAGCAATGTGCTGCGGTCGAACCCCATGGCGCTGCCATCGCGCGCGGCCAGGGCTTCGAGGTTGCCGGCCGCTAGCGGCCTTGTCGCTGTGGTGCCTTGCGGCTTTTCCAACCGCAACCTTCGCAATTGCAGCGTCGGCGCAAAACCGAGTGGACCATAGACGGTCGCGCCAGCCGGCGTAGCGTCAAGCCAGGTTGTGAGCCCGCGCCGCGCGGCCGCTTCCAGGCATGCATCGACGAGCCTGGTCGCAAGGCCGCGGCGACGAAAGTTGGCGGTCACCAGCACCATGCTGATCCAGGCATTGCCCGCCGAGTAGGGCATCAGCACCGCTGTCGCCACCAACCGGTCTGCGTCGCGCGCGCCGAATACGACCCCTTGGCTCAGGAAAAATCGCCAGTCGGCCTCGTTCTGGTTCCAGCCGGCTTCGGTCGACAGCACGAGCCCGGCCTTCGCATCGCTGATGCCGAGCTCGACGATGGGCTCAATAGCGGCCATCGCGCACCTCGTATTTGGTGGGCTTGCCGAGGCTCGGCATCGATCGCGACACCCAATCGGCTGTCCAACTGATGAGCTGCTCGGTATCGACGATCGGCAGGCCGAATAACTTTACCGCCTGCGACGTGTCGGTGAGCCACGCCGTCGGCTCCTCTTTGCCGACAATCACGGGCGGGCGGCCGAAGCGCTGGCCGAATTTAGCGGCGAGATCGCGCACCGCCAGGATCTCGTGGCCACTGACATTGATCGGGGAGGTCGGCGTATCGCAATGCGCCAGACAGCGCAGCGCTTGCGAGGAAGCGTCGCCTTGCCAGATGAAATTGACATGGCCGAGGCTGACGTCGATCGGCTTGCCGTGCAGCACCTTGCTCGCGATATCGTGCAGCACGCCGTAACGCATGTCGATCGCGTAGTTCAGCCGGAACAGCCGTCCGGGCGTTCCATGCTTGCGTGAGAAATACTCGAACATGCGCTCGCGCCCGACGCAGGATTGCGCGTATTCGCCCGGGGGATCGGGCGCCATATCCTCGGCCGAACCTTTGCCGGAGACCGGCACGAACGGATAGACGCAGCCGGTCGAGAACGCGACGATACGCGACGCCGCAAAGGCCTGCGCGACCAGGGCCGGGACGTGCGAATTCATCGCCCAGGTCAGCGAGAGGTCGCCCTCGGCGCCGAACTTGCGTCCGGCCATAAAGACGATATTCGGAATCTTCGGGAGCGCCTTGATGGCGCTTTCGTCGAGCAGGTCGCAATTGATGGTCTCGATGCCGCGCGCCTGCAGCCAGTCCTTGACGGCGGGATCGCTGAAGCGGGCCACGCCGATGACGCGGCGCTCCGGCGCGGCCGCCTTGGCAAGGCCGGCCAGCGTCGGCCCCATCTTGCCGGCAACACCCAGGATCATGATGTCGCCGTCGACCTTGCGCAAATCGTCGATCAACGCCTGACTCGGGCGGCACAACAGCTCGTCGAGTGCGGTAGTATCGGCGATCGTCTGCGGCAGGTTTTCGCGCGTCAGCAGCATCTTCATTCCCTGTCTTATTGCAGCCGGATGTCACGGACGACGAACATCCGTTCGAGGCCGAGCACGAGGCCATACAGCGCCACACCGAGCAACGTCAGGAGCACCACTGCCATCACCATCGCCGGCGTATCGAGCGAGGATTGAACCTGGATCATGAGGTAGCCGAGCCCGCGCTCTGAGGCGATGAATTCGCCGACGATCGCGCCGGCCACCGCCAGGATGGCGCCGACCTTCATTCCGGAAAACACGTATGGCAGCGCACCCGGCAACTGGATCTTTCGAAACAGCGTCCAGCGCGAACCGCGCAGCGACTTCACGAGATCCAGCAGATCAGGCTCGACCTCGCTCAATCCGCGCGCAGTGGTGAGCAGGATGGGAAAGAAGCAGATGGAAAACGCGATCAGGATGTTCGGGAAGATGCCGTAAGAGAACCAGACGATGAACAGCGGTCCCAGCGCCACTTTCGGGATCATGTTCAGCGTCACGAACAGCGGCAGCAGCAGAATGCTGACCAGCGGTGACCAGGTGAACAGCACGGCCAGCATGATGCCAACCAGCGCGCCGAGGCAGAATCCGCCGAGAATTTCGATGGCGGTCACCGCGAGATTGGAGAGCCAGGCATAGCTGGGCGAACCCAGGGTCGCGACGGTCGCGAGCGGCGAGGGGAGGATGAATTTTGGCACCTGGAAGACGTCGACCAGAACCTGCCAGAGCACGATCACGGCGAGATGCACAATCAGGATGATCGCGAAAGACCGAGCCGATCCGCCGTCACCGCTGAACACCGTGCGCTCCCTTTGGATGCGCGGCCGGTTCCCCGCCGCGCGGCGGCAATCTACCGCGGCCCCTTCCAGTAATCAACCATCTGGTTGATTATGGCCGCAGTGAGTGCATCACCAGGTCGACCACGTGCCTGCGGCGGGCCTGCCGCGCGGCTCGGCTCGACAGATCCTTGCCGAAGATCGCCGACAGGGTCGGCGTGTTCGAAAAGTAAAAATAGCTGAGCCCGGCAATCGAGATATAGAGGTGCAGGGGGTTGATGCCTTTACGGAATATGCCGGCCTTGACGCCCTCGCCGAGAATGGTCGAGACGAGACTGACCAGCGGCGAATGCATCGCTTCCAATTTTCGCGATCCGCGCACATGCCGGGCGCCGCCCCGGTTTTCGTCGTTCAGCAACACGATGAAGTCCGGATGCGCGGCGAGGTGATCGAACGAACTTTCGATCAGCTTTCTGATGGCCTGTTCGGGTGGCAGTCCCTCGAGGTTGAGCTTGCGCTCCTGGGCGCGGATCTCCTCATAGACCCATTCGAGCACCGCGAGATATAGCGCGTCCTTGTCACCGAAATAGTGATAGACGAGCTGCTTGTTGACGCCCGCCCGCGCGGCGATCTCGTCGACCCTGGCCCCGGCGAGGCCGCTGCTGGCGAATTCGCGCCGCGCCGCCGTCAGCAGCTTCTTGCGGGTCGCGGCGGGATCGCGCCGCTGCGGCCTGGTATTGTCAGAACGTTTCTTCGGCATTTCCAACCAAATAGTTGACAAGTCGTCTGGTCCCTTGTTGCATTGGTAGCGTCACGGATGCGCGACGACAAGATCGGTTGCAGAACGAGGAGGGTGCAATGAAGGCTTTGCGAATTGCGGGATTGGCGCTTGCGCTTGCCGCGCCGGCTGCGCCCTGTGTGGCCGCCGAGTCCGTTAACCTGATCCTGAACTGGACGCCGACGGCCGATCATTCGCCGTTCTATTACGCCAAGTCCCAAGGCTGGTACGAGAAAGCCGGCATCGATCTCACGATCGAAGTCGGCAAAGGCTCCGGCGTCTCATCGCTGAAAGTCGGCTCCGGTGGCTCGCCGTTCGGCATCGCCGATCTCGCGACCGCGCTGGTGGCCAAGAGCAAGGGCGCCGACGTGGTGGCGCTGATGAGCATCTACGCCAACACCGGACAGACCTTCTACTGGCTGAAGAGCTATGGCGTGAACGGGCCGAAGGACTTTCCGAACCATAAGATCGGCAATCCGCCGGGCGACGCGTCACGAGTGATGTGGCCGGCCTTTGCCAAGGCGGCCGGCATCGCGCCGGACTCGGTGAGCTTCGTCAATGTCGGTCCGACCGCCAAGATCGCGGCGCTGAAGAGCCATACCGTCGATATCATCAGCGATTTCTACAATGAGCACGATTTGAAGGTGATCGAGTTCGGCGCCGATCTCGGCTACGTCAACTGGAAGGATATCGGGCTTAACCCTTACGGCAATTCGCTGATCGTCAACGGCGCCTATCTGCAAAAGAATCCAAAACTGGTCGAGGATTTCGTCAAGATCAGCCAGAAGGCCTATGCCGCCTGCGTCGCCGACGTCGCGCCCTGCCTCAAGGCGCTGCTGGATCAAGCCTCCGGCCTCGACAAGGAAAACCAGCAGCGGCAGTGGGAGCGGATCAAGTTCCTGATGACAGACGAATTCACGACGAGTAAGGCGCTCGGCTGGATCGATGCCGAGCGGATGAAGAAGGATTACGAGCTGGTGCAGACCTATCTCGGCATGGAAAAGCCGTTCGACGTGAACACTGCTTTTTCGGTCAAGATGCTGGATACGAGCATCAAGATGGATGCCAGCAAGGTGAAGAAGTAGCGGGGCGGTCGGCGTCTCCCGCCGTCATTGCGAGCGCAGCGACTTGTCCGCCGAAGCTTTAGCGAAGGCGGAAGCAATCCATTTTCTCAGCTTGCCGAGCCATGGATTGCTTCGTCGCTTCGCTTCTCGCAATGACGTGAGGTTCGTTTAGGAGGCAGACATCACTGCAGCGCCATGCCCGACGTCGCGATCACCTTCGTCAGCTTCTCGTAATCGGCCTTCATCAGCGCGGCAAGCTCGAGGGCAAAATGGTGGCTTCCGGAAATCCGGCCTCCGCAATCGTCGGCACATCGGGCAGATCGGCGACGCACTTGTCGGTCATGACGGCAAGCGGCTTCACGCTGCCGGTCTTGATTTGCTTCCAAGGGCTCGAGTTTTCGCTGACGCTGTTCGAACTTCGACCTTCTGTTTCTTTTGCGTAAGGGAGCACACAATGAGCCAACCAGCCACGATCGAAGCGCGCAAGGAATCTCCAAAGGAAGCGTCCGCTTCCGTCATCGCGCAGCATGCGGCGACGCTGAAGGCGCTGCCGTTCTCCGACACGCGTGATTTCGACGATGCCGCGCGCGGCTTCCTTGGCACGGTGGAGAACGCAAACATCACCTCGCCTCAGGGCAGGGTGGTCTGGAGCCTGGAGCCTTACGGCTTCCTGTCCGCCGAAGAAGCGCCGCCGACGGTCGATCCCAGTCTGTGGCGGCAGTCGCGGCTCAACATGCATCATGGCCTGTTCGAGGTAATGCCCGGCCTCTACCAGGTGCGCGGGCTCGATATCGCCAACATGACGCTGATCGAGGGCGACAGCGGCGTGATTGTGGTGGATACGCTGACCTCGATCGAGGGCGCGCGAGCGGCGATGGAGCTCTACTTCCAACACCGGGGCAAGCGTCCTGTTGCGGCCGTGATCTTCACCCATACCCACACCGACCATTGGGGCGGCGCGCGCGGCGTAGTCGATGACGCAACGCATGCCGGCGGCAGCGTGCCGATCATCGCACCCAATCTGTTCATGGAGCATGCGGTTTCGGAAAACATCATTGCCGGCCCCGCCATGCTGCGGCGGGCGCAATATCAATTCGGGCCGTTTCTTGCAAAGGGCGTGCGCGGGCAGGTCGATTGCGGGCTTGGCAAGACCATGGCGGCGGGGGCGGTTGCGCTCGTGCGCCCGACCGACCTGATCATGGCGACCGGCGACCGGCGGATCATCGACGGGGTCGAATTCGAATTCCAGATGGCGCCAAACAGCGAAGCGCCGGCAGAGATGCACTTCTTCCTACCGCGTTACAAGCTTCTCAACCTTGCGGAAAACTGCACGCATAATTTCCACAATCTGCTGCCGTTCCGCGGCGCCGACGTGCGTGACGCACTGGCTTGGTCAAAATATCTCGGTGAGGCCCTGCAGATGTGGGGCGGCAAGGCGGATGCGATGTGCGGCCAGCACCATTGGCCGGTCTGGGGCCGGGAGCGGATCGACACCATGATCCGGCAGCAGCGCGATCTCTATAAATTCGCGCATGACCAGACCATCCGTCTGATGAACCATGGGCTAACCGCAGCCGAAATCGCCGAAACCATCCGCCTGCCGGCGAGCCTTGAGGGCGCCTGGCATGGCCGTGGTTATTACGGCCACATCAGGCATAACGTGAAAGCGATCTACCAAAAATATCTCGGCTGGTACGACGCCAATCCCGTCAACCTCAATCCGCTGCCGCCGGTCGAGTCCGGCAAAAAATATGTCGAGTATATGGGCGGCGCGGACGCGGTCCTGGCACGCGCGCGCGAGGATTTTGCCAGGGGCGAGTTCCGCTTCGTCGCACAGGCGGTGAGCCATCTAGTGTTCGCCGATCCCGACAATCAGGCGGCACGCGCGTTGCTCGCCGATACGTTCGAGCAGCTCGGCTACGCCTCCGAAAGTTCGACCTGGCGCAATGCGTATCTGTTCGGCGCGCAGGAGTTGCGGCAGGGGATGCCCAAGACGCCGCCGCGCGCCGCGATGCCGCGTGAAACGCTGGCGGCGCTGCGCACCGAGCAGCTCTGGGACGTGCTCGGCGTGCGCCTCAACGGTCCCAAGGCCGAAGGCAAGCGCATCGTGCTGAACTGGAATTTCACCGATACCAAGGAGAGTTTCATGCTCAACCTGGAAAACTGCGCGTTGACCTATGTCGCCAGTGCGCAAGCCGGCGATGCCGATGCCAGCTTCACGCTGCCGCGCAGCGTGCTCGACGAAGTGATCGCCAAACTGACGACATTCCCGGAAGCAGTCAGCTCCGGCAAGATCCAAGTCAGCGGCAATCCGGTGCGGCTCGACGAATTGATGATGCTGATGGACGAATTCCCGCGGATGTTCGAGATCGTCGAGCCGAAACGGACGGTGGTCCCCTGACGTGGTTGTGATCTCGTAGGGTGGGGCAAAGGCGTGTGAGCGCCGTGCCCACCATCCGTCCGGATCCATGCGATGGTGGGCACGCTCCGCTTTGCCCACCCTACGGTCGTCTTGCGACGACGAGGGCAGGTGCGACTGCTATTACTCCGCGCTGCTGACCAGCTTGATGCGCGGCTCTTCCTCCATCAGGCCGCGATACGCAGCAAGATAGTCGAGCGCCATTCGGCGCGCCGTGAAACGCGCTTCGAACCGCTTGCGGATGGCGCCGCGATCCAGCGTGGATAGTCGATCGACCACGGCCACTGCGCTGGTTTCATCTTCCACCACGAAACCTGTGAGACCGGGGTCGATGATTTCCGCCACCGAGCCACGGTTGTAAGCGACCACCGGTGTGCCGCAGGCCATGGCCTCGATCATGACGAGGCCGAAGGGCTCCGGCCAGTCGATCGGCACCAGCAGCCCGATGGCGCCGCTGAGGAAGTCGGGCTTTTCGCGGTCGCTGATCTCACCGATGTATTCAACCAGCGGATTGGCTTTGATGAGTGGGGAAATCAGCTCGTCGTAGTAGTCTTGGTCGGCGCGATCGACCTTGGCCGCGATTTTCAGCGGAATGCCGCATCGGGTAGCAATGCTGATGGCGCGATCCACGCCCTTTTCCGGCGCGATCCGCCCGAGCACCGCCAAATAGGACGGCTGCACCGGCTGCGGCGTCAGCAGATTCTCCGGCAACCCGTGGTGAATGGTGCGCACCCAATTGGCCTGCGGCACCGGCCGACGCTGCGCGTTGGAAATCGAGATCACCGGCACCTTGGAGAAGGTATTGAATACCGGCTGATGCTCCGGCAGGTCGAGCCTGCCGTGCAGGGTGGTCAGGAACGGCGTCGGCTGTCGGTAGAACAGCGAGAACGGATAGTAGTCGAGATGAAAGTGCAGAAAATCGAACTCTTCATCGTCGCATTTCTGCCGCACGCGTTCCAGCATCACCATGTGCAGCGCGTTGGGGTCGCGCACGGAGCCGTCGAGACGCAACGCCTTCGGCCACGTCGCATCGAGTTTCGCCGAGGTGCGTGAATCCCCGCTGGCGAACAACGTGACTTCGTGCCCTAACGCTACCAGTTCTTCGGTCAGCCAGTGCACCACCCGCTCGGTGCCGCCGTACAGTTTGGGGGGAACAGCCTCCGTCAGCGGGGCGACCTGCGCGATGCGCATCTCTCGTCTCCTGTTTCGAATGTTGGTTGGATAAAGCCCTCAGCCCGCAGATCGGCACCGGCGTGCCGCAAGCTGGAACGTTCTTGCATCTGCGAAGTTCCAACCGTCGGCGCATCTTGGTTCTTCCACACGACTGTCTTGCTGATGCCATCTGACACCAACAGATTTGAGGCGACCTCGATGCTGCAGAATTGTTGCGCGGTGATGGCCGCGCGCACACAAACCCGAAGCGGCACCGTTCACGTCCTCGTGCGCGATATGCGTTAGGGATTCCCTTTCACTCTCAACAGGTTTGCAGACGACATGGATAATCTCTCAGGATATGCGCGGCGGCCGCTTCCATTTGTCTTGCGCTATCTGCGCCGGCGCCGCGGAGCCCATGTGGTCATTGTGTCTGCCGTCGTTGCAGCGGTTGCCTGCTCGGTGGGCACGCAATATGGCGTCAAGTATCTGGTCGACAGCCTGACGGCCGGTTCGTCGCACGCGAGCAGCGTATGGCTGGCATTCGCTTTTCTCATGTCGCTGATTGCGGCGGATAATCTGCTGTGGCGGGTCGCGAGCTGGACGGCGAGCTTTACTTTCGTAGGCGTCACCGGTGATCTCCGCCGTGACATGTTCCGCCACCTGACCGGTCACGCCCCCAGCTATTTCTCTGACCGCTTGCCGGGCATGCTGACCAGCCGTATCACGGCGACGTCCAATGCCGTCTTCACCGTCGAAAACATGTTCGTCTGGAATGTGTTACCGCCGTGCATCGCGACCGTTTCGGCGATACTCCTTATAGGAACTGTCAGTCTGGCGATGTCCGCGGGCTTGATCATCATCGCGGGTATTATGTTGATGGCGATGTTTCACCTCGCCGCGGCGGGCAAGCCGCTGCATGATGATTTTGCCGACAAGGCGGCCGCGGTGGACGGCGAGATGGTCGATGTTATCAGCAATCTGCCGCTGGTCCGTGCGTTCTGCGGCCTCAGCTACGAGCACGACCGCTTCGACGCCACCGTCGAGCGGGAACTCGATGCCCGTGGGCGCAGCCTCCGCTATCTCGAGAAGCTGCGGCTGCTTCACGCCGTTGTGACGATTCTGCTGACGATCGCGCTGCTGGCGTGGGTTATCACGCTCTGGCAGCGGGGCGGGGCGACCACCGGCGATGTCGTGCTGGTATGTACGCTCGGGCTCTCGATCTTGAGCGCGACGCGCGACCTCGCGGTGGCGCTGGTCGACGTCACCCAGCATGTTGCCCGCTTGACGGAGGCGATCGCCACCTTGCTGCTGCCGCACGAATTGAAGGATCATCCCGAGGCCGAGCCGCTGATCCGCAGCGGCGCCGCCGTCGCATTCAACAACGTCTCGTTCCACTATCCCGGCGGCGTTCAGGTGTTCGAGAAATTCTCCTTGCGCATTCAGCCGGGACAACGGGTCGGGTTGGTCGGTCATTCCGGCGGCGGGAAATCCAGTCTGTTTGTGCTGCTGCAGCGCTTCTATGACGTCCAGCACGGCAGCATCACCATTGACGGCCAGGATATCTCGCGGGTGACGCAGCAGAGCCTGCGCGAGGCGATTTCGGTGGTGCCGCAGGACATCTCGCTGTTCCACCGCTCGATCATGGAAAATATCCGCTACGGACGTCCGAACGCGACCGACGACGAGGTGCTGCGCGCGGCGATTGCAGCGCGCTGCGATTTCATCGAAAATCTGCCCGAAGGCATGGCGACAATGGTTGGCGATCGCGGTATCAAGGTTTCCGGCGGGCAGCGGCAGCGGATCGCCATCGCGCGCGCCTTCCTGAAGGACGCGCCGATCCTGTTGCTGGACGAGGCAACGGCTGCGCTCGACAGCGAATCCGAAGAGGCGATCCGCGAGGCGTTGTCGCGGTTGATGCGCGGACGTACTGTGATTGCCATCGCCCACCGTCTCGCCACCTTGCGCAATTTTGACCGCGTGGTGGTGCTGGATCACGGGCGAATCATTGAAGATGGGCCGCCGGATATTCTCGTGCAGGGAAGAGGGCCTTACCGAGAATTGGTCGCGCGCGAAATGGGCCGCCTCGCCAGCCATGCGGCCTGATCTGTGGCAGTTGCGTTTGCGTGCCGATGCGTCCATCACAACGCAAGGAAATCGCTTGAGGGGTCAAAATGACAGCCGAAGTCAGCCAACTGATCACCATTCAGGCTGCCGAACACGTCGCGGAATCGCCTTTCTATATTCCGATGACGGGCCCAGCGACGCGGCAGCGCCGCTCGCTCAAGCACGATGATACATTCATTGTGCTGGACAGCCATGGCGACATCGGCGCCTCTGCCGGCGGGCCCGACGGGCTGTTCAACGCCGACACCCGTTATCTCGCCCGGCTGGAGATGGTGCTCGACGAAGTCCAGCCGTTGTTGCTCGGCTCCAATCTGCGCGATGACAATTCGGCGCTGACAATCGATCTCACCAATTCGGACGTGTACCGCAACGGCAGGCTGGCGTTGCAGAAAGACACGCTGCACATCGTGCGCTCGATTTTTCTGTGGCGCGGCACCGCCTACCAGCGCATCGCTCTGCAAAATCACGGCGACCGGCCGGCGAGCTTCGACCTGACGCTGCTGTTCGACAACGACTTCGCCGACTTGTTCGAGGTGCGCGGCGAGCGCCGGTCGCGCCGGGGAGTGGGCTCCAGCCGGTTGCTCGGCCCCAGCGATGTCGTGCTAGAGTACAGCGGGCTCGACGGTCAGGTCCGCGTTACATCGTTGCATTTCGAGCCACGGCCGACGCGGCTCGCAGTCAATTCGGCAACCTATCATTTCGAGTTGGCGCCGAAGGAAGTGATCGCATTGTTCGTCGCGGTGTCCTGCAACAAGCCTGCCATGCAGAAGCCGGTACCGTTCTATCGCGGCCTGCTGGCGCATCGCCGCGAGATGCGGCGCTCGACGATCGGCGCAGCCAGCATCGAGACGTCGAACGACATCTTCAACGAGGTTCTGTGCCAGGCGATGGGCGACCTCAACATGCTGATGACCGAAACGCCGCAGGGGCGATATCCCTATGCGGGCATTCCCTGGTATTCGACCACGTTCGGTCGCGATGGACTGATCACCGCACTGCAGATGCTGTGGGTCGATCCGCGTATTGCCCAGGGCGTGCTGCGGCGGCTGGCTCATTTTCAGGCCAAGGCCGTCGATCCGCTCGCCGATGCCGAACCTGGCAAGATCCTGCACGAAATGCGCGGCGGCGAGATGGCGGCGCTGCGCGAAGTGCCGTTTGCGCAATATTACGGTAGCGTCGACTCGACATCGCTGTTCGTGCTGTTGGCCGGTTATTATGTCGAGCGCACCGGCGACGAGGAAACGCTGGCCGAACTGTGGCCCGCGATCGAGGCGGCGTTGCGGTGGATCGACGGGCCTGGCGACCCCGATCATGACGGTTTCATTGAGTACCAGCGTGCTACCGAGCAGGGGCTCGCCAACCAGGGCTGGAAGGATTCCTACGACGCGATCTTCCATGCCGATGGGCAGCTCGCCGAAGGCTATATCGCGCTGGCGGAAGTTCAGGGCTATGTCTTCGCCGCCAAGCGGCTGGCGGCCCGTTGCGCACGGCGGTTGGGAAAAATTGATCAGGCGGCGAAGCTCGAATCCGAAGCCCTGCTGCTGGCCGAGCGCTTCGAGGAGGCGTTCTGGTGCGAGGAACTCGGCACCTACGCGCTGGCGCTCGATGGTGCCAAGCGGCCGTGCAAGGTTCGAACGTCCAATGCCGGCCAGCTTCTCTTCACCGGCATCGTCCGGACCGACCGCGCCCGCCTCGTTGCGGCCGATCTGATGAGCCAGAAATTCTATTCGGGATGGGGCATCCGCACCGTGGCCTACGGTGAGGTTCGCTACAACCCGATGTCCTATCACAACGGATCGATCTGGCCGCACGACAATGCGCTGATCGCGCTCGGTTTTGCACGCTACGGCCTGAAACATTCGGTAGCGCATCTGTTCAAGGGCCTGTTCGACGCTGCGAGCTACATGGACTTGCGGCGGCTGCCGGAATTGTTCTGCGGATTCCGACGGGAAAAGCGGCGCGGACCGGTGCTTTATCCGGTCGCCTGCGCGCCGCAGGCCTGGGCCAGCGCGACGCCGTTTACGCTACTTGAAGCAGCGCTCGGCCTTGAATTCGATGCCGCGCGCGGCGAGATCCGGCTTCGTGACCCGCGCCTGCCGGAATTCCTCAACGAGGTGGTATTGCGCGATCTGCGGCTCGGGCCTTCAAGTGTCGACTTGAGGGTGCGCCGCCACGACGAGGAAGTGTCGCTCGAGGTGTTGCGCACGCGCGGACAGATTCAGGTGTCGATCGTGTTGACGCATTAGCGGTCGTGCATTCCCATCCGTGCGTCTTCGGAGTTCAGGAGGGCCATATGCGCGCCGGTATTGTCACCATATCGCTGATCGCCGGGCTAGCGATGAGCCTTCCGGTTTCGGCAGCGGAAGATAATGGAACGCAGGGAAGCCGTGCCGCTCCGGCTGATGCAGCGAAAGATGCCACGAAAAAGGAACCGGCGCCTCCGCCGTCGGTCACTGTGATCGGCGCCCGCGACGCGCTCGGCATTCTTGGCCGCGAGGTCCGCAGTGCGGCCAACGAAAATATGGGACGCATCGTCGATGTGATCGTGGACCGCGAGGGCACGGTGCGCGCCGCCGTGATCGATTTCGGCGGCTTTCTTGGTGTCGGTAGCCGAAAGATCGTCGTCGACTGGAGTGCGCTGCATTTTGGTCGTGTTGCCAACAAGCGTGACAGCATCACGCTCGAGTTGACCAAGGAACAGGTGATGGCGGCGCCGGAATACAAGCAGGACGCGCCGGTCATCGTGCTCGGTGCGGCCGGCCGCTTACAGCCGTGGGATTTCGACAAATAAGGGAGAAACGGTCTGATCGCGCGCCCGTCCCAGTCGCTCGATCCGATGAACGACGATCGCCATAGGCGATCCGCCGGCGAGGGCAACGTTGTACCGCTGCCGCCCGCGCCCGGCGAGCGGCCCAAACCGTCGCGTGAGAGCCAACGCGGCCTCGATTGGTTCATCTTCTTTCTCGCCGACGTGCAGACCGGATTTGGTCCGTTCATCGCGGTTTACCTGACGACGCAGAAATGGACGCAGGTCGAGATTGGCTTCGTGCTGTCGATCGGCGGGATCATCGGCCTGCTCGGGCAGATGCCGGGCGGAGCCGTCGTCGATGCTGCCCGTTCCGAGCGGCTGGTGGCGGGGCTCGCGGTCGCCACCATCGGCTGCGCCGCGCTAGCCTACGCCTTGTGGCCGATCTTCCCGGTAGTGACAGCGGCCGCCACGTTGCACGCGCTTGCGAGCTGCGTGCTGGGTCCGGCTATCGCCGCGATCAGCCTCGGCCTGGTCGGGCCGCTTGCGATCGGGGAACGGCTCGGGCGCAATGCCCGTTTCGCGTCCCTCGGTAATGGTTCAGCGGCGGCGCTCATGGGCGCATGCGGTTATCTGTTGTCAAGTCAGTCGGTATTCTTCGTCACGGCCCTTCTCGCAATCCCCACCCTGTTGGCGCTTGCCCGGATTCGTGGCCAGGAAATCAACGTGGCGCAGGCGCACGGTGCCTTGAACGAGGACGGCGATACCAAGGCCGCCGACAAGGAGGCGACCAGTGTGCTTCACCTGCTTCGGCAGCGCCCGCTGCTGATATTCGCCGGCGGCGTATTGCTGTTTCAACTCGCCAATGCAGCCATGCTGCCGCTGATGGCCGGCGTGGTCACGACGCGATCGGCCCAATGGGCGCCGGTGCTGATTGCGGCCTGCATCATCGTACCTCAAGCGATCGTCGCGCTGACCTCACCCACGGTCGGCCGCAAGGCGCAGGCCTGGGGAAGGCGACCGTTGCTACTAATGGCCTTCGGCGCACTGGCAATCCGTGGCCTGCTGTTTGCGGTTGTGCGCGATCCCTATCTTCTGGTTCTCGTGCAGGTGTTCGACGGCATTACCGCGGCCGTGCTCAGCGTGATGGTGCCGCTGATCGTGGCCGACATCGCTTATGGCAGCGGCCACTTCAATCTGGCGCAGGGCGTGGTCGGCACTGCGACCGGCATCGGCGCGTCACTCAGCACGGTGCTGGCCGGCTATATTAGCGATACCTTCGGCAGCAGCATCGCCTTTACCGGACTTGCAGCGATCGCGGCGCTCGGCCTGACGATGATCTGGCTGCTCATGCCGGAGACCCGGCGGACGGCTTAACCGTGAGCCGCGCGGTCAGCAGCGCCGCCACTGCCAGCGCCGCGCCGATGCCGGCGATGCAGGCGCTCCAGCCGAACCGATCGAAGAATTGGCCTAGAATGGCGCTGCCGGCAAGGCCGCCGAGAAAATAGCAGGCAAGATAGGTTCCGCTGGCAATGCCACGGTGGTCGCTGGCGGCCTGGCCGACGAAGCCGGTGGCGCAGGCCTGCGCAAAGAACGTCCCGACGCCGACCAGTACCATGCCGGTCAATATTTGCGGCAGGTGAGGAGACAACATCAACGGCAATCCAGCGGCTGCCACCGCCAGCGCGCCCCAGATCGCCGGCCGCGTGCCAAACCGGGCGACAGCCTTACCGGCAAACAGCGTCGTGACCACGGAAGGCGCGAAGACAAAATAGACAAGGCCGAGGTCCATCCGTCCGAGCGAGAGCGGTTCGCGCACCAGCACGAAATTGACGAAGGTGAAGGTGCCGATGAAGGCGAACAGGATGCAAAAGCCGATGGCAAAAGCAGCGCGCAGCGCCGGGTCGCGCCAATGGCCGAGCGTTGCCGCGAAGGGCGATTGCGTCGAGGGCATCGCGTGCATCGGCTTGACGTGATGGATGGTGAAATACACCAGCGCAGCACCGGCAAGGTTCAGCAGCGCAAAGAAATAGAAGTTCGAGGCCAGCCCGAGCGTGTCGACCACCGCCGCGGACACCAGCCGGCCAATCAGATTGCTCGCGACGTTGCCGGTGATATAGGCCGCGAACGCGCCGCCCGCATCCATCGAACTGCATTGCTCGCCGAGATAGGCCAGCGTCAACGCGAACGCCGAGGCCATGCAGAGGCCCTGGGCGATGCGAAGTGCCGTAAACGTCGTGAGATCAGGCGCGATCGCCAGCAACGTGGTGGGAACTGCGAGCACGACCAGGCTGACGAGAATGCCGAGCCGTCGATCAATATGCGGGCTCAGGAAGCCGACAACGAGGCCAGCAACGGCCATGCCGATGGTACTGGCATTGACCGCGATACCCATGGCAGCCGGCGTCACATTGTAGTGCCGGGTCAGCGAGGGAAGAATCGCCTGCGTCGCGAACAGATCCACCACGGTCAGGAACGCCGTGAGACAGATGACGAGGGATCGCAGCGCTACGCCCGGCGAGTGTCCATGAATTTCCGTCGTTTCGGATTTCATCGGCGCGGACATGCCGGTCATGGCGCTTCCCAAAAATATGGAGAAAGAAGGATGTGACGCCTGGGCGTGTGGGGCGACACGGGGACCCCACGTCGTCACATCCGGCAACAAGACGCCGGGTGGCGCTCGTTACAGCTCCTTACATGTTGTGGTCGTGCGGATCCCTGCGAACGTCGCCCACGTAGAGAATGACGGTCTCGTTGCCGAGGTTCTTCCACCAGTGCGAGGTGCCGGCGACTTCCGGCCTGATCTCGCCGGCCTTGTGCACGATCGGCTCCGAGCAGTTGCTGGCGTATTCGACGATCTCGCCCTGCTGGATGTAGATCAGCGCAGGCCGGTCGTCATGGCTGTGCCAGGGCACGATGCCGCCGGGCTCGATGGTCAGCTTGCGGAAGCGCAGCTCGCGATCCTTGATGTTGGCCGGCTGCTTCTCAAGGTTGATCGAGCCGAGCGTGACGTCGGTGACGCCGACCGGCTTGTGGTCGACCATCGGGCGGACGTTCGCCTTCATCTTGCCGGCCGGGCATTCGCCGGCGGCGGCGCTGGAGGCGGTGGCAATCGAACCTCCGATCAATCCGGCAAGCGCGAGGCCGTGCCAGACCGTGCGTGACGTGACGTTGGATTTGGACATGTCGTGGTCTCCTCTGGTTTTGCCTTGGCCCCGGATGGTCTGGCCGGCTAGTCACCACCATCATGGAAATGGCACACGGGAGGAAATGCCGGTTCGCTTTTGACTCGATAGCTCCGCGCTATGCGGCTCTCAATACGCCGTGGCTATCGAACCGATTGTGCAACGGCATTTCACATCAAGCGGCCTCGACCCTCTGATGGCTCAGCGCCCGATTGGCGGGCGTGATGTCAATCTTGAGGAATTTCGCATGACCTCCCTTTCCAAGACCCTGATTGCCGCCGCGGCCTTTGCTGCCGTTGCAACGACCGCCTTCTCGCAGGTCCCCTGGGAATTCAGTCCGGGCATGGCCTACATGTATGCCGGGCCCGGCAAGATGTCGGCCATGGCGATGGCTGCGACGCCCAAGAATCACGACGCAATGATGAAGAATGCCAGGAAGGTGCCCAACAACACCGTGTTCTTCATGGACAAGGGGCAGCTCTATTCGACTTCGGGCATGCTTGATCCGACCGGAAATTTCTATCTGCCCTGAAGCGGTAGCACTGCGGCGTTCGGGCCGCCCTTGCGGGGCGGCCCGAGCCGGAAAATAATGCTGATATGCCGGAGCAAGCTATGACAACGCTATCGCCAGCCAACGCCGAACGCCTCAAGGAGGCGTTCCAGCAATGCCGCGACATGGAGGGTACCTTGCGCGAGCAGCTAGAGGCCTATGCCGCGGCGGGGCGGGAGATCTTTCCGGCCTATGGCGAAGCGGTCGACCGGTTGGTGGCGCGGCTCAATGAGAACGGTGGCGGCGAAAACGCGCCGAGGCCGGGCGAGGTGATGCCGCCGTTCCTGCTGCCGGACGAGACCGGCCGGCTGATCAGCCTGAAATCGCTGCTTGAGCAGGGACCCGTCGCGGTGATGTTCTACCGCGGCCATTGGTGCCCGTATTGCCGGCTGAATGTCAGGGCGGTGATCCAGGCCCAGGACCGGATCAGGGCATTAGGCGCGCAGACGGTTGCGATCATGCCGGAGACGCAGGCCTATGCCGAGAAATTCAAATCCGAGGCCGAAGCGCCGTTTCCGGTGCTGACTGATCTCGACAATGGCTACGCGCTGTCGCTCAACCTCGCGATCTGGCTCGGCACCGAAATCCGGCGGCTGCTTTCGTATCAGGATATGGCGAGTTTTCAGGGCAATGACGGCTGGGTGCTGCCGATCCCGGCTACCTTCGTGGTCGGCCGCGATGGATTGGTAAAAGCCCGCTTCGTCGATCCCGATTTCCGCAAGCGCATGGAGATCGATGACCTGATCGCCGCGTTGAAGAGTGCAAGCGAAGAGTGAAGAGTGATGGCTTCTTGCCGCCTCGTGCATGGCGGAAGGCGCTGCTTACCGTCCACCATCCATCACTTCGGTAACTTCATACAGATGCGGATCGATCTCGCTCGTGATGTCGTCGAGGTGCCCCCACTGCTTGCGAAACTCCGGCGACTGATGGGCCGATCGCAGCAGATCGCTGTTCTGCCATTGCACGTAGTTGACGATGCGGCGTCCATCCAGACTGCGATGCAGGCTGATAGATATGAAGCCCGGCTGACGCGCCATGAAGCGGGCGCGCTCGGTCATGACCGACAACGCCTCCGCCTGTTTCTCGGGTTCCGACTCGACGATCGTGATCTGGGTAACGGGTTGTCTGTCCGCGTGGATCTGCGGCATGGCTGATCTCCCTTGACCGAATTCGGCGCAGCTTCGCTGCGCAGCGCCTGGCGCAGGTCCCCACCGGCGCTGGCCCGGCATCCGCAAGCTCGGATGACGCCGGCGAGCAGTTCGACCTCGCCTCAGCTACGGAAATTCCGGGAAGGGGAAGCAGTTCCGAGAATTGCCTGACGGCGTGCAGGACACGCGCAACCGGGATCGCTGCCGCACAAGACCGCCGGCGATCGGATGCAAGCGTTGGTAGTGGAACCGGCAGAGAAACTTCAAGGACGAGAGATCTCCGAGAAAGAAAAATCTCGAAGAAGCCCGGAACGTGATCGCGCGTCGACGGTTATGTCCGCAAGGAGCAAGTAACCTTCATAGAAGGTGAAATGCTCCGAAGGCCCCGTCATTTTACGATTCAAATGGCGGGGTCGCTTTTTATCGAGCAGGTATTCACCTTAGCAGGCGTTCGCCGCGGTTCGCTCCCGGCGGCGCAGTGCATCAGCGCGGCGGTTGCATACCTGGGGAAGTCAGCCAATTTTTGATTTCGACCGCCTTCCTCATTTGCAACGCCTTGCGTTTGGCGGCTTCCTTGTCATCGCCGGGCGGCAGCCTATCCGCCGTCTGCTGCAAATCCTCGGCGATCTGTTCCCAATCTTTGCGGTTCGGGCGCGGATGAGGTTTCATCAGTCCCTCCAACTCCCAGCCAATTTCTATATTGGTGCGGCCGTCCTGGATTTTAAGGGGACCGATAGTCAGCGGAAATGCGGCGGAAAGCCCGGGAACCGACCCAGCCGGAGCTCTTACGGAGTTCCATTCCTGTCGATGAATTGCTGCCAATTGGCGCCGCGCAGCATCCGCATGACGGCGGATGCCACCGCAGTCCGTTCACGTCCGGCCACGCCGTAAAGGTTCACCGTTCGCCGGGCATCCAGCCCTTCGACGCTGGCGCGCTTTAGCGTCGGCGGGATAGACGCTGTATCGGGCACCACGGCGACGCCGATATCGGCCTCCAACAGTTCGATCAGATCGCGCTCGGATGCGATCTCGTGGCTGCGATCGACGTCGAGGCCGTGTTCGCGAAGCGAAGAGTTCAGCCGCGCCGCATGTTCGCAGTAGTTCCGCGACAGCAATTGTTCGGCGCGAAGATCGCTGAAGTCGAGTTTATCGCGGTCTGCCAGCGGATGCTTCCGGTTGACGACGAGCTGAAAGTTTTCGGTAAACAGCGGCCAGGTATCGAGCCGGTCCCAGTCTTCGCTTATTTCGGCGGCAATGCCGAGTTCGGCTTCGCCCTTCTTGAGAAACTCCGCGACCTCCTTGCTGTTGCCGCGCAAGAAGCGAAACTCCAGACGATTGAACATCCGCTTGATCTGGTCGAGATGCGGAATCAACAGCGACAGATCGACCGAATGGGTCAGTGCGATCCGGAGCGCGCCGACTTCGCCGCTCTTGAAGGATGAGGCAAGTTCGCGCGCGCCGCTCGCCGCCTCATAGCATTGCTTGAGCAGCGGATGCATGCGCTGGCCGAGCTCGGTCAATTGCGCGGCTGGACGCTCGCGGCGAAACAGATCGCCGCCGAGTTCGGCTTCGAGTTGCTTGATCGCCCGCGTCAGCGACGGCTGCGTGACGTTGCACTCGTCGGCGGCGCGCGTGAAGTTGAGCACGCGCGCGACCGCAAGGAAGTAGCGAACCTGATGCATCTCCATGGCCGTGCCCCGGTCTGTCGTGCAGGAAAGCTACCCGATCGTGCCCCTCGCTGACTACCCAAACCGCCATAGCGCGGGCGTATGGTTTTGGAAGCCAAAGAGCATTTCCTTCAAGCCGTGCCCGGCGTGCAGATTGCGGCGGAAATGGTCTCGTTACGATGCTGACCAGCCACGCGAAAGGGCGGCCCATGAATATTCAGCTCAAGACACGGGGCGCTTCGGCCTTGCGGCCGCTGACAGGCAAGGTGTCGCTGGTCACGGGCTCGACCAGCGGTATCGGGCTCGGGATCGCCCGCGCGTTGGCCGAAGCCGGCTCGGCCGTGGTGCTGAACGGTTTCGGCCTCGCGGCCGAGATAGCCAAGACACGCGATCAGCTTATCGCCGATTTCGGCGTCGACGTCAGCTATTCCCCGGCCGATATGACCAGCCGGGAAGCAATCGCCGAGATGATCGCTAACACGGTCGCCAGTCACGGCCGGCTCGATATTCTGGTCAACAATGCCGGCATTCAACACGTCGCGCCGCTCGATCAGTTTCCGGTCGAGAAGTGGGACGCGATCCTGTCGATCAATTTGTCATCGGCATTTCACACCTTGCGGCTGGCATTGCCCGCGATGCGGCAGAACAGGTTCGGGCGGATCATCAACATCGCCTCGGCGCACGGCCTGGTCGCTTCGCCGTTCAAGGCGGCCTATGTCGCGGCCAAGCACGGCATCGTCGGCCTGACCAAGGTAGCTGCGCTGGAGACCGCGGAAGACGGCATCACCTGCAACGCGATTTGCCCGGGTTACGTCTACACGCCGCTGGTCGAGGCGCAGATCGACGGCCAGGCCAAGGCGCACGGCATTTCCCGCGAGCAGGTCATCCACGACGTGCTGCTGGCGCAGCAACCGAACAAGCGTTTTGCCACTGTCGAAGAACTCGGCGCGCTGACGGTGTTTCTCGCCAGCGACGCGGCGGCATCGATCACCGGCGTCGCGCTGCCGGTCGATGGCGGCTGGACCGCGCACTAGCGCAACGAATTTTTCGAGGGAGCGTGACATGAAGGACGTTCAGGACATCGGTTCTTCGCCGAGCTTGCGATCGCTGGCGAGGTCCGAGCCGGGTCAGATCGTGCTGGTACTGCAGGGCGGCGGCGCGCTCGGCTCCTATCAGGCCGGCGTCTACCAGACGCTGCATGAGGCCGGGATCGAGCCGGACTGGATCATCGGCACCTCGATCGGCGCGATCAACGCGAGCCTGATCGCCGGCAACTCGCCGCAGAACCGATTGTCACGGCTTCGTGATTTCTGGAAGAAGATGGAACAGAATCCGGTCTGGACCTTTCGCGACATCTTTCCAGGTTTCAACGAAAAGCTTTCCTATTGGTCGACCGTGACCAACGGCATTCCCGGGTTCTTTCGGCCCAACCCGTTGGCCCATGCCGGTGATTCCTATCCGCTCGGCGCTGACAATGCCGGCTATTACTCGACCGCGCCGCTGGAGCGAACCTTAAGCGAGCTGGTCAATTTCAAGCTGGTCAATCAATGCTCGCCACGCCTGACGGTCGGCGCCGCCCATGTCCGCACCAGCCAGATGCGCTATTTCGATAGCCGGGACTGCGAACTTGGCGTCAGGCACATCATGGCGTCGGGCGCGCTGCCGCCGGCATTCCCGGCGGTCCGCATCGATGGCGAGCTTTACTGGGACGGTGGCATATTGTCGAACACGCCGACGGAAGCCGTCTTCGACGATAATCCGCGCAAGAACTCGCTGGTCTTCGCCGTGCATCTTTGGAATCCGTCTGGCGCCGAGCCGACCACGATGGCGGAGGTGCTGAACCGGCACAAGGACGTGCAGTATTCTAGCCGGATCGCCAGCCACATCGCGCGACAGCAGCAGGCGCATCGGCTGCGACACGTCATCAACCAGCTCGCCGCGCGTCTGCCGGAGGCCGAGCGCAACAGCGACGCGGTAAGGGAGCTGACGGGTTATGGCTGTCCGACCCGGATGCATGTGGTGCGGCTGCTCGCCCCGCAGCTCAGCCGGGAGGACCACACCAAGGATATCGATTTCAGTCCATCCGGAATCATGCAGCGCTGGGATGCCGGTTACCGCCACACCAAAGCAGTGCTCGAGAAGAAGCCCTGGGTCGGCGAATTTGATCCGCTATCCGGCGTCATTCTCCACGAGCAGACGGAGGTGATGCCGGAAGCGGCGGAGTAGATCGGATTACGCCGCGATGGAAGGCGCGACTGTCTTGCGGTAGAGCGCGTTGTAGCAGGCGGCTGAAAGGTCCCAGCTAAACGATCGTGCCATTGCGTTGCGTCGCATCGTGTCGAGCCGGTCCTTGGCGCGGAAGGCTTCGAACGCCCGCCGCACGCCGCCGAGAAACGACTCCGGCGACGGCTTCGAAAACAGGAATCCGGTTTCGCCGTCCTTGATGGTCTCCGCCAGCCCGCCGGTCTGGTGGCCGATCGGCAGCGATCCGAACCGCTGCGCATACATCTGGCTCAGCCCGCACGGCTCGAACCGCGACGGCATCAGCGTGAAATCGCTACCGGCAAACATCCGCCGCGCCTGTCCATCATTGAAGCCGATGACGACACCGATCGCGTCCGGCCGGCGCAGATGTGCCTCGACCAGCGCCTTCTCGATGTGGGGCTCGCCGCTGCCGGTCACCACGATCTGGCCGCCGGCATCGATGATGTTATCGGCGGCTGACAATACGAGGTCGACGCCCTTCTGGTGGACGAGGCGGGCGACAAGCGCAAAAATCGGCCCGCGTGATACCGCCAGGCCAAACTGCCTGCGGACATAGTTTGCATTCGCCTGCTTGCCTTCCCAATCGCCAGCGCCAAAAGTTTGCGCCAATTGTGCGCAGGCGCGCGGATCCCAGCTTTCATCAATGCCGTTCAGGATGCCGGTCAGTTGGTCGGCGTCCGAGCGGCGCTTCAGCAGGCCTTCGAGCCCGCAGCCGAGCTCGCGCGTCGTGATCTCCTTTGCGTAAGTCGCGCTAACGGTGGTCAGATGCGAGGCGTAAACTAGGCCGCCTTTCAGGAACGACACGTGATCGTAGAATTCGAGGCCGTCGATGTGGAAGGAGCTTTCGGGCGCCCCGATGCGGCGCAGCGAGTCCGGGGGAAACAGTCCCTGATAGGCGAGGTTATGGATGGTCAGGATCGAAGGGACTTTTGCGTCCTTCCAGGCCAGGTAGGCCGGCGTCAATGCAGCCTGCCAGTCATTGGCGTGAACCAGGTCCGCTGCCCAATTCTTGTCCACCTTGCCCAAGGCAAGTTCGGCGGCAGCGGATGCAAACCGTCCGAAGCGGATGTCGTTGTCGGGCCAGTCGCGGCCGGATTCATCGCCATAGGGGTTGCCGGGCCGGTCATACAACTGCGGGCAGAGCAGGACGTACACCGGTAGGCCGTCCTTGGTCGCGGCCCGCCCGACCGAGCAGGCCGGCATCTCCGCCAGCGCGTCACATTGTCCAACAATATCAACGTGAGTGAGTTGCTCGACGACGTCCCGATAGCCGGGCAGCATGACCCTGACGTCGCTTCGTCGGCGAAGCGCCCGGGGTAGGGCGGCGGACACGGCAGCGAGCCCGCCCACCCGGACGAAATCATCCATTTCCGTAGTGATGAATAAGACTCTCAAAGGAATGCCCTCTACCAGCCTCTGATGAGGGGAAATGCAAGAAAGGGTCCAGTTTAGTCTTAAGGTCCAGTCTACTGGCGATAATGCCGGGCCCTCGCTATCGGTTCCTAATGCTAAAGACTTTCCTGCCGCGGCGGCGCCCTTTAGGGTCACGCCGCGCTAGCAACACCAACAACAAGTGCCGTCAGGCCCAAGGAGCTACACGAGAATGACGATAGCCGGTAACGAGCAGAGGAATATGACAGGCAGCTTCGCAGGCCTACGCGTCCTCGATTTCTCAACCACGATTGCCGGGCCTCACTGCACGCGCATGCTAGCCGATATGGGGGCGGAGGTCATCAAGATTGAAACGGAGGAAGGCGAGACGATGCGGACCCGTCCCCCGGTTCGCAATAATTGTTCGACCGCTTTCGGCCAGCTCAATGTCGGCAAGAACAGCCTAGTGCTCGATCTGAAATCGCCCAGGGGCGTCGAAGCCGTTCGCCGACTGACCGCGACTGCTGACGTGCTGGTCGAGAATTTTCGCCCCGGCGTGATGCGGCGATTGAAGCTCGACTATGCCTCCCTGCACGGCTTCAACCCCAAACTGGTCTATTGCTCGATCTCGGGATATGGCCAGACCGGGCCGTCAGCGGAGCTGCCGGCCTATGCGCCAGTGATTCACGCGGCATCGGGCTATGAGATGGCGCATCTGGCCTATCAGCCGGGACGAAGCCGGCCGGACTATTGCGGCATCTATCATGCCGATGTGTTGACAGGCGTCTACGCATTCGGTGCGATCTCGGCGGCGCTGTATCAGCGCACAACAACCGGGCAGGGCCAGCACATCGACGTCTCGATGCTGGAATCCATGCTGAGCCTGACGCTGAACGAACTGCAATGGTCGCAATTCGAGGTGAAGCCGACGCAGCGGCCGATGTTCGGACCGATCGAGACGACGGACGGCTATGTGATGATGGCAATCGCCAGCGAGAAAACCTTCCAAAGCCTGATGCAGGTGATTGGTCATCCCGAGTGGGTGAGCGATCCGCGGTTTGCCAAATATTCCGATCGGCGGGAAAACTGGACGAGCCTGATGGAAGGCGTGGAAGCGTGGTCGCGCACCGTGACGACCGCGCAGTGCCTCACCGCGCTCAATGCGCATGGCGTTCCCTCATCGGCCTATCGCACGGTAGCCGAAGCGTTGCGCGATCCGCAGATTGCCCATCGCGGCGCATTGGCCGAGGTGGAGGACGGTGGCGGCACCTTCAAGGTCCTCAATCTGCCGTTCCGCATGTCGGGCGCCAACGTATCGGCGGCGAAGCGCATGTCGACGCTCGGCGAGCACACGCGTGCCTACCTGAAGGAGACCGGCCTGTCGGAGGACGAGATCGCATCCTTCGCCGGCAAGGCGCAGTTGGCTGAGCGCGCCTGACGGCGGGCGTCGCGACGCAAGGTGTCGATGCTGCGGCTTTTCATCCGCCACCTGCAAACGCCCTTGCCCGCGACGGCGTTTCCGGACAATCTCCGATAGACATCGACGATCCGGAATACCGGACGAACGACATATCGAAGGGAACATCCATGGAAGCGGCGACCCGTTCGAGCGCGCTTGCGCGAATATTTCTTGTGGCGGGATTTGGCGTGGCATTGTCAGCAATGCCGGCCAGCGCGCAGAAGGCGGGCGGCAGCATCACCTTCGGCCTTGAGCTCGATATCCCCGGTTTCGATCCTCTGAAAGTCGGTGTGTTCGATACCTCGGCCGGAACTGCAGCGGCGGCGATTTTCGACACGCTAACGACTCTGGACGATAAGGGCGGTGTGCAACCGAAACTTGCGCTGTCCTGGACTCCTTCCGCGGACTTCAAGACTTGGACCTTCAAGCTGCGACCTGGCGTCAAATTCCACGACGGCACACCCTTCAACGCCCAAGCGGTCAAGGAAAATTTCGATCGGCAGAAAGATCCTGCCAATAAGTGTCGCTGTGCCTTTTACATCGCCTACGTCAACAACGTGCAGGCACCCGACGAGCTGACGGTGGTCTACAATCTGAACGACCCACAGGTGAACATGCCGGCACTTGTGAGCTTTGCTAGCGCCAACAATTCGGTGCAGTCGCCAACTGCGTGGAAGACCAAGGGCGATGACTACAACCGCAATCCCGTCGGCACCGGACCTTATATCCTGAAGTCATGGAGCGCGGGCGACCGCATGGTGCTTGAGAAAAATCCCGACTATTGGAACAAGGGCCGTCCCTATCTCGACCGCATCGTCCTCAAGCCGCTGCCAGACGCGCAGTCGCGCTTTGCCAGCCTGCAATCCGGCGAGGCCGATATCATCTGGGACGACGAATACGACGCCGACAACATCATGAAGGCGCAGAAGGATCCGAAGCTGACCGTGCACACCTATGTCGGGTCCGGCGCGCAGGTCTACGCCTTCAATACCAAGGTCGCGCCGTTCGACGATGTGCGTGTCCGCCAGGCGCTGGTCATGGCGCTTGACCGCAAGAAGATGTCGCAGGCAATTACCAATGGTCTCGCAAGGCCTGCCAGCAACCCCTACGGCGACGGCTCCTGGGTCAAATGCAAGGACGATGGTGCGCTTCCCGAAGACCTCGAGAACGCCAAGGCGCTGATCAAGGACTACGGCAAGCCCGTCGAATTCAAGATGCTCGTAACGGCGACGCCCCGGGGGCGTACCGTTGGCCAGGTGCTGCAACAGTTCTGGAAGCGGGCCGGCGCCAACATGGAGATAGAGCAGGTTGACCAGGCCACGATCCCGCCTCGTGCCTTCATGCGTCAATTTCAACTGACGCCATGGCGAATCATCGATCTCGCCGATCCTGACATTCAGATGTATGCCAACTTCCGTACCGGCAGCCCGGTTGCGCTCGCCAACTATTCCAATCCCGAACTCGATAATCTGCTCGAGCGCGCGCGGACCACGGCCGATGTGAACAAGCGCATCGAGGACTATTGCGCGATCAGCCGTATTATCAACAAGGAAGCGATCTGGTTTTGGACTTTCCAGAACACCTATTACGCGCTGTCGAGCGCGAAGCTCAAGGGCTTGCCAAAAATGTACAGCGGGGTGATCGACGTATCCAACACCTGGCTGGAATGATCTTCCATGCTGCTCTTCGTGGCGCGTAGGCTTCTGTACCTGATACCGGTCCTGATCGCCGTATCGCTTTTGACGTTCTTCATTGCGTCGCTGTTGCCGGGCGATCTCGCCTATACGATCCTCGGCGACCAGGCGACGCCGGAGAACGTCGCCGCCCTTCACAAGGACATGGGGCTCGATCAGCCGGTCTGGATCCGTTACCTCGGCTGGCTCGGCAACATCCTGCATGGCGATTTCGGCCGGTCGTTCCGCACCGGGCAAACCGTGCTACAGGCGGTGACCGAGCGGCTGCCGGTCTCGATCGAACTGATGTTGTTGGCGCAACTCGGCGCGCTCGGAATCGGCGTTCCCCTGGCGATCATCTGCGCGGCGCGGAGCGGTGGACCGTTCGACCGCTTCATGACCGGCACTGCTTTCGGCATGCTGTCGGTGCCGACCTTCCTGTCGGCGATCCTGTTGATCTATTTCTTCGCGGTCGAACTGCGCTGGCTGCCGGCCACCGGCTATGTGCCGTTTGGCGAAGACCCGCTCGCCAACCTGCGCTTCTTCGTTTTACCGTCGCTGACGCTGGCACTGGCGGAATGGCCGAGCATCATGCGCGTGCTGCGTTCCGACATGATTGCGACCTTGCAGGAAGATTATATTGCGCTCGCCAAGGCAAAAGGCCTGACGCCGGCGCGAATCCTCTTCGTGCATGCCCTCAAACCATCGTCGCTGACCTTGGTCACGATCACCGGCATCAATATCGGCCGGTTGATCGGCGGCGCCGTCATCGTCGAGACGATCTTTGCGCTTCCGGGCATTGGCCGGCTGCTGATCGGTGCGATTCTGACGCGCGACCTGATCATTCTGCAGGGGGTAGTGCTGTTGGTCGGGGCGGGCTTCGTCATCATGAACTTCATCGTCGACATGCTCTACGCGGTTCTCGATCCCAGGATTCGCCATGGCCACGCTTGAACTCGATCTTGCCGAGGTGGCTGTAACCCAGCCCGCGCGCAAGGGCCGGCGGCTTGGTATACTGTTTTGGGCGGCGATCGGCTGGATGACTTTCGTTTTCGCGCTGGCAGTCTTTGCGCCCGCCCTGCCGCTGCCGAGCCCGACCGACATGGACATGCTGGAACGACGGGCCCCGTTCTCTGCGGAACATTGGCTAGGGACCGATGGGCTCGGCCGCGACGAACTTTCGCGCCTGATCTACGGCGCGCGGATTTCGCTCGTGGTCGGTCTGTGCGCGCCTGTAATCGGGCTCACCATCGGCGGCGCGCTCGGCATGCTCGCGGGCTATTTCCGCGGCCGGTTCGAATCGATCGTTGTCGGCAGCATGGATGTGCTGCTGGCGTTTCCGCCGCTTATCCTGGCGCTGGCCGTAACGGCGTATCTCGGCCAGTCGATTCTCAATCTCACCCTCATTCTCGGCTTCCTTGGCATTCCCGCCTTCATGAGAGTGGCGCGCGCTGCGACGCTGACGCTGTCACGGCGCGAATTCGTCATCGCGGCGCAGGCGCTGGGCGCCACGCATGCGCGCATCCTGTTGCGCGAACTGTTGCCGAACGTGATCCTGCCGCTGTTTGCCTTCTTCCTGCTCGGCGTTGCCATCACCATCGTCGTCGAGGGCTCGTTGTCATTCCTCGGCCTCGGCGTGCCGCCGCCGATCTCGAGCTGGGGCAGCATGATCGGGGAGGGGCGCGAGAGCCTCGACGTGGCGCCGCGGCTCGCGTTCTTGCCGGCAGCGGCGATGTTTCTCACCGTGCTTTCCTTCAATCTGGTCGGCGACACGCTGCGGGCGCTGACCGATCCGCGACAGGGCGCGCTGTGAACGGGAATAACTTGCTTTCTGTCGAAGACGTTGTCGTCGATTTCCCGACGCCGCGCGGCAATCTGCGCGCGGTGGACCATGTCGACCTAACCGTCGGCGCCGGGCGCACGCTCGGTATCGTCGGCGAATCCGGCTGCGGCAAGACCATGCTGTCGCGGGCGGTCCTGCAATTGCTGCCCAAGAAGGCAAAGCTCTCCGGCCGGGTGATGTTCGACGGACAGGACCTGCTGCAGCTTCCGCCGGAGAAACTGCGCAAGCTGCGCGGCCGGTCGTTGGCGGTCGTGTTCCAGGATCCGATGACTTCGCTCAACCCGGTGCTCACGATCGGCACGCAGTTGATCGAGACATTGCAGGAGCACCTCGAACTGGACGACGCCGCCGCCGCCAGGCGTAGCGTCGAACTGCTCGCGGCGGTCGGTATCCCTGCGCCCGAGCAGCGGCTGGCGCAGTATCCGCACCAGCTCTCCGGCGGGATGCGGCAGCGCGTGGCAATCGCAATCGCGCTGTCGTGCGAACCAAAACTCCTGATCGCTGATGAACCGACCACCGCGCTCGACGTCACGATCCAGGCGCAGATCCTCGATCTCTTGGCGAGGGAGCAACGCCGCCGCCACATGGCGATGATCATCATCACCCATGATCTCGGCGTCGTCGCCGGCCGTACCGACGACGTTGCGGTGATGTATGCCGGCCGCGTGGTGGAGCGAGCGCCGACGCTTGCGTTGTTCAAGAAGATGCGGATGCCCTATACCGAAGCGCTGCTGGCGGCGCTCCCCAAACTCGACGCCGCGCCCCACACCCCGCTGCCGGCGATATCGGGGCGTCCGCCGGATCCGACGCGGCCGCTGAAGGGGTGCTCGTTCTCGCCGCGCTGTCGCTATGCGGTGGCCCGCTGCCAGAACGAGAAACCGACGCTCGAGGCGGCAGAGACAAAGGCCCATCAGTTCGCCTGCTTCCACCCAATTGAAGCCCATGCGGATGCCAACGCATGATGCCGCAATCCGCTCCATCGATTTCGTCTGATGCATTGCTCGAGGTTGACAATCTCGTTGTCGAATATCCTGTCGGTTCCAGGATCGTTCATGCCGTGTCCGGTGTCTCCTTGCAGATCGCCCGCGGCGAAACGCTGGGTCTGGTTGGTGAATCCGGCTGCGGGAAATCGACGCTCGGCCGCGCCGTTCTGCAACTGCGCCGCCCAACCGCCGGGCGTGTGCTGTTCGACGGCCACGATCTCACGACGATGCACGGCGAGGCTCTGCGGCGGATGCGCCGGCGCGTGCAGTTGATTTTCCAGGATCCGATCGCCTCGCTCAATCCGCGCCGCAAGATCGGCGACATCGTCGCCGAGCCACTGGTGATCGCGGGTATCAAGGATCCGGAGAAGCGCAAGCAGCTCGTCCATGAAGTGCTGAGCGCGGTCGGGCTTGACCCGGCCCTGGTCGTGGGGCGGTTGCCGCACGAGTTTTCCGGCGGCCAGTGCCAGCGCATCTGCATTGCGCGCGCGCTCATTCTCAATCCCGAGTTCATCGTCTGCGACGAGCCGGTCTCCGCGCTCGATGTATCGATACGCGCCCAGATCCTCAATCTGCTCGAGGAGATGAAGGCCCGATTCGGGCTGACGCTGCTGTTCATTGCGCACGATCTCGCGGTGGTGAAGGCGGTGAGCGACCGCGTCGCCGTGATGTATCTGGGGCGGCTCTGCGAAGTCGGTCCCTCCGAGCAGCTCTTCGCCAGGCCGGCGCATCCCTATACCGCGCTCCTGATCGAGGCGATTCCGATGCCCGATCCGGATGTGCGCCCCGCCGAGACCGTGCCTGTAGGGGAGCCGCCGTCGCCGATCGCGCCACCGTCCGGCTGCCGGTTTCGCACCCGCTGTCCCCGCGCGGATCAACGATGCAGGGACGAGATGCCGGAACTGCGCGCTGTGGCGCCGGGCCAGTTCGTGGCTTGCCATCACCCGCTGATCTGAATACCGCAGGAGCGGCGCCCGCGTTTGTCTCGACGGGACGGACGTGGCAATCTCCCTTCTCAGGAAGGAAGTATCTAGCGCCCAAGAAATGGTTCAAGAACAAGAATGACGGGAGAGAACCGATGAAGAGCTTTCAGGTCGCCGAGTTCAACGCACCGCTGAAGGAGGTGGATCAGGAGACGCCGCAGCCCACGGGCACGCAGGTGCTGATCAAGGTGAAGGCCGCCGGCGTCTGCCATAGCGATCTCCACATCTGGGAAGGCGGTTACGATCTCGGCCATGGCCGCAAGCCGCTGTCGCTGAAGGACCGCGGCGTGTCGCTGCCGCGCACGATGGGCCATGAGACGGTCGGCGAGATCGTGGCGTTCGGGCCGGACGTGACCGCCGCCGACAGAGGCGATCTCAAGGTCGGCGACGTCGCGCTGGTCTATCCCTGGCTTGGCTGCGGCAAATGTCCGACCTGCGTGGGCGGCGACGAGAACATGTGTGTCGTCAAGCCGAACTCGCTCGGCGTGTATTGCGACGGCGGCTATGCCGACTACATGACCGTGCCGAACCCGAAATACCTTCTGAACTTGAAAGGGCTCGACCCCGTCACCGCGGCGCCCTATGCCTGCTCCGGCGTCACCACCTATAGCGCGCTGAAGAAGGTCGAATTCGCCTTCAACTCGCCGATCGTGATCTTCGGCGCCGGCGGACTCGGCCTGATGGCGCTGTCGCTGTTGAAGGCGATGGGCGGCAAGGGCGCGATCGTCGTCGACATCGATGCGCGCAAGCGCGAAGCGGCCGAGGCCGCCGGTGCGCTTGCAACCGTCGACGGCAAGGCGCCGGACGCGCTGGAGCAGCTCGCGAGAACGGCCGGCGAACCCATTCGCGCCGTGATCGACCTCGTCGGTAATGCGGCCACCACGCAACTCGGCTTCGATTGCCTGACCAAGGGCGGCAAGCTCGTCATCGTCGGCCTGTTCGGCGGCGGCGCACCCTGGGCACTGCCGCTGATCCCGATCAAGGCGATCACGATCCAGGGCAGCTACGTCGGTAACCTGCACGAGACCAAGGAATTGCTCGAACTTGTTCGAAACAAAATGATCGCGCCGATTCCGGTAACGACGATGCCGCTCGCGAAGGCCAACGAAGCGCTCGCCGATTTGCAGAAGGGCAAACTGGTTGGCCGCGCGGTACTGACGCCGTAGGTTACACCGTCGCCGTCGTCATTGCGAGGAGCGTAGCGACGAAGCAATCCATCTGTCCGTTATGCCGCGAGATGGATTGCTTCGCTTCGCTCGCAATGAGGAGGAAAAATCCCAAATCTCTTCAAGGAACCCCCATGTCCGCGAATAACGCTCTCCACATCGCCGTTCTCGGCGGCGATGGCATCGGCCCTGAAGTAATGGCGCCGGCGCTGGAAGTCCTGCGCAAGATCGAGACGACAAGCGACCTGAAGTTTCGCTTCACCGAGGCGCCGGCGGGCGCCAACAATTATCTCGCGACCGGCAAGTCGATGCCCGACAGTACCGTCCGGCTGTGCGAAGAGGCGGACGCTATCCTGCTCGGCGCCTGCGGCCTGCCGTCGGTACGTTATCCTGATAATACAGAGATCGCGCCGCAGATCGAACTGCGCTTCCATTTCGATCTCTATGCCGGCGTGCGCCCGGCGCGGCTGATCCCCGGCGTGCCGAGCCCGATCGTCGGCGCCGACCAGCGCGGCATCGACCTCGTGCTGATCCGGGAATCGACCGAGGGCCTGTTCGCCTCGATGGGCAAGGGCGTCGTCACGGACACCGAGGCGCGAGAGACGCTCGTCATCACCCGCAAGACCTCGGAGCGGCTGTTCGAATTCTCGTTCAAGCTCGCCGAGCGCCGCAAAGCGCGCGGGAAGGCAAATGGCGGTCTGACCTGCATCGACAAGGCGAACGTATTCAGGGCGTTCGCGTTCTTTCGCGAGATGTTCGACGAGGCGGCCAGGCGCCATCCCGGCGTGAAGTCCGACCGGCTCTATGTCGACGCCTGCTCGCTGATGATGGTGAAGCGCCCTTGGGATTTCGACGTCATGGTGACGGAGAACATGTTCGGCGACATTCTCTCCGACCTCGCCGCCGGCCTGATCGGCGGGCTCGGCATGGCGCCCTCGGCCGATATCGGCGACCGCTATGCCGTGTTCCAGCCGTGCCACGGCACCGCCCCCGACATCATGGGGCAGGGCAAGGCCAATCCTACCGCGATGATTTTGTCGGCCGCGATGATGCTGGACTGGCTCGCTGAGAAGCACGGCCTTGAAGGCGCAGCCGAAGCCGGCGAACGCGTCGAGCGTGCAGTCGATAAGGCCTATGCGGGCGGAATCAAGCCGATGGAGTTCGGCGGCAACAACGGCACGGCGGATATTGCCAAGGCGGTGATCGCGGCATTGTAGGATGGGTTGAGCGAAGCGAAACCCATCGTACGTCGGACGGCGGTGATGAGCTTCGCGAAGGACTGAACCTACGCAACCCACCAGGGCGATCTGCAATGAGTCATTTTTTATGTGGTGAGATCTCATTCCGCGGCAACGAGCCGTGGGCTGATCTTGAATACGATGCCTGTCTATTTCGATTGATTGAAGCGGCTGCCAAGCGACGACTTTGCGTCCAATTCGGCGCCAATATCAATCAGAAGATCGTTTTTGATATCATCGGCTCAAGCCACGACAACATTCAACTTAGTCGCTTGCCATTTCTTGCACTTGGTTCACCGGTCTCGAACACGTCGGACGAGTTATTCTATCCTCCTTCGTCCAGCTTCTCACCGACGGAGCGTATCGAGCATCTCAAGAGTAGAGTTGATGAAGTCATTTCCTGGGTAAATCGTATCTTCGATGAACCAAGTGTAATTGGAATGTGCATTTATCTCTCGGAGGGATACGACACAAATTACGATCAGAAGGAATGCGCTATCGGCGATTTTCAGACGACCCTCCATCAAACTCTCCTGCGAGACGAGTTTGTGCCCAGCACTAAGATTGTCATTGCCTCGGTACAACCCGCTGCCTGAGCAGTTGCAGGGCGGTAGTTGAGCGCAGCGATATCATATGTCGTGGCTCAGCGACGACGGTTTCGCGAAGAGCTCAACCCATCTTGTACGAACCACTAACTACTTCCCCTTGAACTGCGGCTTGCGCTTTTCCATGAAAGCCGTTCGTCCCTCTCGGAAATCTTCCGAATCCATGCAGGCGCGGCCGATCGCCTTGATCGCATCCATGTCGCGCTTGCTTTCGTCCTTCAGCACTTCGGCGATGGTGATCTTGGCGGCCTTGATGGCGAGCGGCGCGTTGCCGGAGATGGTGCGCGCGATCCCCATGGTGGCGTCCCATAACTCCTCATCCGGCAGCACGCGGTCGACCAGCCCGATCCGCAGCGCTTCCGCAGCGTCGATCCGCATGCCCGTGTACATGATGAGCCGCGCCCAGGATGGGCCGACCAGCGAGACCAGGTGCTTGAGCCCGTCATAGCCATAGGCGATGCCGAGCTTGGCGGCTGGAATGCCGAACTGGCTATTGTCGGAGGCGATGCGGATGTCCGTGAGCATCGCAACCTGCATGCCGCCGCCGAGGCAGAAGCCGCGGATGCAGGCAATCGTCGGTTTCGGATAGTTCGCGAGCAGCGCGCGCTGTGCTTCGCTTCGTTTCGAATATGCCTCCGACGCCGCCGCATTATGGCGGGTCTTTTCGAACTGGCTGATATCGGCGCCCGAGACGAACGCCTTGTCGCCGGCGCCGACCAGGATTACGACGCGCACGTCAGGATTGTCCCGCAGTTCGGTCAGCGCGTGGCCCAGACCTTCCCACATTTCGAGCGACATCGCATTGCGCTTGTCGGGATTGTTGAACGTGATGACGCCGACGCCATCGCTGACGCTTTGCAGGATCTTGCCGTCGGCATGGGATATTTCGGCAGTTTTGGCGATGTCGAGCATCAGTTGCGGCTTTCACTCGTGAGGCTTGATCCATTGTCGGACAAGCGTCGCGCCGAGGTCAATTGCCGGCTTTGCACGTGTGACCAGCAGAGGGCGCCGGATAATAAGGTGAGGTCGTCAGGGCAGGATCGGGCTCACGCGCATTGCGTGTGGCGGGATATCGGCGTGACGGTGATGGAGTCGTTGTTGATGGTCGAACCGGCGGTGATCGTCGGAAACTTGCCGCGTCGGCTTTTCGCTGCGGTGCGTCTGGACTCCGCCATCCCCATTCCCGATGGCGTCGTACGAATCTAGTCCCGGCCAGCTCAAGCTTTGGCCCAGCGCAGCAACAGGCTACCCGGCGATTTCTCGCGCGAATGATCGGGTCCGCGGTGCTGCGATCCAGGCGCGATAATGCCTAGCCCTCGTGGGCGGCGATCGATTCCATCAAAGACACCAACTGACGCTGTACAGTCTGGTCCTTGATCTTGCTGTAGGCGCGCAGCAGCCTCAGGCTGAACGCGCTGTCCAGGAAGAGCAGGCTCTCGACTTCGCGCGCCTTGCCGTCGCCGTCGTAGAAGAACGTCACCGGCACGTCGAGCGCGGTAGCGATTTGCTGAAGACGAGCTGCGCCGACACGGTTGACGCCCTTCTCGTACTTCTGAACCTGCTGGAAGCTGACGCCGAGCTTATCGCCGAGCTCCGCTTGTGAGATTTTCTGTTCCACACGCCGCAGGCGAATCCGCTTGCCCAATTCAATATCGGGTTTGCCGGCGCTGCGCTGTTTCATCTTTTTCGCTGCTGATCTGTTCATTCTGGTTTTACCGTCCTTCAATCGGGAAACCCTGGCAAAAGTAGGTCAGGGATTCATCCATATGTACCGCGTTAAAGTCAGTCCGGTCCGTGAGTTGGTACAGGGAACCACGGGATTCCTGAGAGATTGCGGGATGGTAGCCAACCGCTTGTGCGTGTTGGAAGCATCCTGATACCGGCGCCGCCAACTACCTAAAGCTGTTGGCGCCCGGGGCGTATTGACAAAACCCCGCCCGCTACATTTGGCAAAATATTCGACAAACCACAACCACCGCGAGTTCAATGGCCACAGATTTTGGCCGGCATGCTTACTGTGTCGCGATCAAGTACCGGATTTCTACGGGCTGCCGGGCCGATTGCGCAGTCGCCCGCAGCGCATCGGCGGTTGTTGCTAAAAATTTCCGCGGAAACTGATGCCTGATAAAATGCAGCAGAGTTCAGCTCCGCGTTCGGACCAGGCATGCTGGGAAATAGCAGCAAGCCGCGTGCTCGCCGCGCTATCGGAATCCTGCAAATCGATCTGGCGCAGCGTCGTTCGAACGGGAGCGCCTTGCCCGCCGGACGGGCCGGATCCGACATCGCGCAATATTTGCGGCGTGCCGGTTGTACTGTGCCGGCGGCATCCCACCGATCGATCGATGTCGCGCGGCGGCGCGCATGCCGCGAAGCGGTGTCGGGCGCTTACGGCTATCGGCGCCCGGGAGACGCAGGTTCGGCCGAGGAGCCGGGGCGGGATTTGCCCAAAATGATTGCAATCATCGGCTTCGCCGTCTGCGGCTTATTGGCCTGAGGTACTACTTAAATTGGCTTCCACAGCCGCACCGTTTTGCATACGCTTTGCGGTAGTGGCCGCGTCGTCGGCCAGGCCAAAGTCCCGCTAACAAGGGACGGGCGTTAATGGGGAGGAAGCTATGAAACGAAGAACCCTACTTGCGGGCCTTGGTGCGACGGCTGCGGCCGGCGTCCTGGGCATGCCATCGATCGTCAGGGCACAGGCGCCCGTTACCCTCAACGGGGCGGTGCAGTTCAACGACGATCACGCCTTCACCAAGGCGCTGACCAGGTTCGAAGAGCTGGTGAAGAAGTACTACGGCAAGCCGGTCAACTTCACGCTGCACAAGAACTCGTCGCTTGGTCTCGAGAAGCAGTATTTCGAGTACATGTCGCAGGGCAAGGCGGTCGATTACGGCATCGTCTCGCCGGCCCACATGTCGACATTCGCAAAGGCGGCTCCCTTCATCGATGCACCCTTTGTGTTTAAGGGCATCGAGCACATGAATAAGGTGGTCGAAAAGAATATTCTGGCACCTGTGGCCGACGAAATCGCGACCAGGGCGGAGGTCGTCCTGATCGGCTATGCGGGCGGCGGCATTCGCAACATCTTCGCCAACAAGCCGCTCAGGAACCTCGCCGATCTCAGGGGACTCAAGGTGCGGGTGCAGGGCGCTCCGATCTGGTCGAAGACGTTTGCAGCCGTCGGCATGAGCCCGACGGTGATCGCCTACAACGAGGTCTACAACGCCATCCAAAACGGCGTGATCTCGGCGGGCGAAAACGAGGCCGCCGGCGTTGAGGCGATGAAGTTCTACGAAGTCGCGCCCCATCTCAGCCTGACGCAGCACGCGGTATCGATCCGGCCGATCTGCTTCTCGGTGAAGACGCTGAAGACCCTGCCGAAGGACCTACAGGACGCGATCATGAAAGCCGGCAAGGAAGCCGGCGACTACGGCCGCCAGCTCGAGTCGAGCGAGGAAGTCGTCAAGCTCGATACGCTGGAGAAGGCGGGCAAGCTCAAGCGCGTTCCCTTCGAGGAGCGCGACGCCATGAAGAAGCTCGCCGATCCCGTGATGGCTGGCTACGCCAAGGAAATCGGCGCCGAAGCTATCTTCGAGAAGATCAACGTCGCCTGAGAATTGTCGTGCCGAGCGATAGGACATGGGGCAAGCCATGCGGCTTGCCCCCTCCGTGATTGTTACCTCCCGGAGCCACGATGACTGAAATATCGATGCCGCCGAACCCGTCGCTATGGCGACGCGCGACGGCGGCCTATGCAAAACTATTGGAAATCCTGCTCGCCGCATGTGTCGGCATTCTGGTCGTTCCAGTCACCCTGCAGGTCATCTCGCGCTACACGCCCTTCATCCCGTCCTACATCTGGACCGAGGAGATGGCGCGTTTCCTGTTCATCTGGACCATCATGATCGGCGCCATGGTCGGGATCAGGGAGGCGCAGCATTTCGAGGTCGACGTCTGGCCCAACATGTCGCGGCGGGCGGAAGCCGCGGTGCGGATCGTCGCGCGTCTCGGCGTGCTGGCGATGGCGCTGGTCTTTGTGTGGGCTGGCCTGGAATTCACGCGGTTCGCCTGGAACCGAACGTCGGAACTGGCCGATCTACCGCTCTGGATGATTCATGTCGCATGGCCCGTAGCGGGTGTGACGTGGATTGTCTTTGCTGGCGAACAGATCATCGACGAACTGAAAATTCTGGCGGGGCGAAGCGATGAACGGTGGTAATGTACTTTCCGCCGGCGAGGCCGCACTGGTCCTGTTCGGCGTTTTCGTTGGCCTGCTCATCGTGCGCGTGCCGGTAGCTTTTGCGCTCGGTCTTGCCTGCGTACCGATCCTGCTTATCGAGCCCCGCCTGTCGATGATGTCGCTCGCGCAGGAGACCTTCAACGCCTACAACTCGTTCATCCTGCTCGCCGTGCCCTTCTTCCTCTTGACCGCCAACCTGATGGGCATCGGCGGCATCACCGACCGCCTGGTGACGTTGTCGCGTTCGATGGTCGGGCATTGGCCGGGCTCGCTGGCGCAGATCAATGTCGTGCTGTCGGTGTTCTTCGCCGGCATTTCCGGCTCTTCCACTGCGGATGCCGCAAGCCAGTCCAAGATCTTCATCGATGCCCAGACCAAGGAAGGCTACGACCTCTCGTTCTCGATCGCCATCACGGCGGTATCGGCGGTGCTCGCCGTCATCATCCCGCCCTCAATCCTGATGATCGTCTGGGGCGGACTGATCTCGACCTCGATCGCAGCGATGTATCTGGCGGGCATCGTCCCCGGCCTGTTGATCGCGGGCGCCCAGATGGCGACGGTGCATGTCTACGCGGTGCGGCGCGGCTATCCGACCTACCCGAAATCGAGTTGGACCGACATCGGCTACGCCATCTGGCGATCGATACCGGCTCTGACGACGCCGTTCATCATCGTCGGCGGCATCCTGCTTGGATGGTTCACCGCCACCGAATCCGCCTGCGTCGCCGTGCTGTATTCCGTGGTGCTGTCGGTGTTCTTTTACCGCGAAACCGGCCCGCGCGAACTCTACAAGGCGCTGCTCGATACCGGGCGCCTGGCAGGCGTCGCGCTGTTCTGCATCGGCACCGCGAGCGCGTTCGGCTGGCTGCTGGCCTATTACAAGATACCGCAGGAGCTCCTGGCCAACGTTTCGACCTGGGGCATGGGCGCGGTCGGGGCCGGCTTCTTCATCGCGTTCTGCTTCCTGGTGGTAGGCTGCTTTCTCGACGCCATTCCGGCGATCGTGATTGTCGGCACCGTGCTGGAGCCCTTAGCGAGGTCGGTCGACCTGCACCCCGTTCAGTTTGCGATCATCTCGATCGTATCGTTGGCGTTCGGACTGGTGACGCCGCCCTATGGCCTGTGCCTGATGATCGCCTGCTCGATCGCCGGCGTGCGGCTGCGCTACGCGCTGAAAGACACGGTGATCATGCTGATACCGATGCTGCTGGTATTGGCCGCCGTCATCATCTGGCCGAGCGTCTCGTTGTTCCTGCCACGCCTGATCGTGCCGGAGATGCTTAAATAGCTATTCTTCCCTATCGAGCGCGCAGCTTACGGTGTAGACAACGCCGCGCGGCAGAAAGTCGACGGTTGCTTCGCCGCCGAGCTGGTCGCGTGCGCTGCGCTCGATCAGCCGCGAGCCGAAGCCACGCTGCACCGGTGCCGTGACGGGCGGGCCGCCTGTCTCGGTCCAGATCAGCCGCAACTTGCGCCCGTCGCTTTCTTCGAGGATCTCCCAATCCACCGCGACGGTCCCGGTGTCGTTCGATAGCGCGCCGTATTTAGCGGCATTGGTTGCGATCTCGTGCACGATCATCGACAGCACGACGGCGAGCCGCGGCGACAGCGGGACCTGCGGTCCGAACATCCGCGCCCGCTCCGGATTGTTGAGCAGGTAGGGCTGCAGCACCCGCGAAATCACTTCCCGCAGCTCCGCGCCCTGCCACTTCTCCTGGCTGAGCAAGTTATGCGCCTCCGCCAGCGCGCCGAGCCTTCCCTCGAACTTCTCGCGCTCCGCCCGGCTCGCGCTGCGGAAGGTCTGGGTGGCGATCGACTGCAGGACCGCGAGCGTATTCTTGACGCGATGGTTGAGTTCCTCGATCAGGAGATTGTGGAGCATCTCGCCGCGGGCGATCTGAGTTGCCATCCGCACCGCGAAGGCGAGCCCGACCATCAGCAGCACGGCGCCCACTACGCTCGTGATCGCGAGGTTGCGCCAGAGCGGCGCGACCAGCGAGCTTTCGGCGATACCGGCAGCAACCGTCCAGCCGGTGAGCGAGGAGCGGGCAAAGCTCGTAATCAGCGGCACGCCCTCGAGCGACACCGTCGGCAGGGTGGCTTCCGGATTGTTGAACATCTGCGTATAGAGGGAGGGCGATGCACGTTTGCCGATGGTCTCCTGCGGATTCGGCACGCGCGCGAAATTGATACCTTCGCCGTCGAAGATAGAGATCGTCCAATCCTTGCTCGGCCGCTGCTGCTCGATCATGGCCTGAAAGATTTCGATCGGCGGACTGAAGGAGATGTCGTAAAGCACCTGGCCATCGTGGATAACGGGCACTTCGACCGTCACGATCAACCGTTTCTTGACCGCCCCAAAGAACAGGTTGGAATAGACCGGCTTCTTTTCCGCAAAGACCTTCTCGACCAGGCCGAGGTTGTTGCGCAATGGCAGGCTTGCCGTATCCGGCGTGAGCGAGGAGAACACTTGGCGGCCTTCGCGGTCCGCCACCAGCACGACGCCGCCTTCGCCATACTGGTCAAGAAAACCCTGGCAGATGCGGCGGAAACCCTCGAAATCGCCGTCTCGCACTGCGTTTGTCAGTGACAACACCTGGAGCGCGCCGGTGATCCGCTGCATTTCCGCATCGAGCACGAGGCGAATGCTGCGAACCGTTTCAAGCACGCGCTGCGTCGCATCCTGGCGGTCCTGCTTGTAATTGTTGTACGTGATGCCGACCGCGAAAATGATCAATGGCAGCGTGGTTCCCGCGACCAGAAGGGCAAGACGCACTGGCAGTGAAAGTTTCGGCAACGCAAGCCCCGGATCGGCGCCCAATCGGGGCAAGCATAGGAGAAGCCGCCGAATTTCGCCAAGAACAATAAGAGTATGAAGTAAGTTATTGAGCCGACTGGAGAAGCGGCCGGGTTCCGTGTGGCCCAGCCGCCGACCTCAGAGATTGCTGTCGGCGATCGCGGCATACACCATGGTGCGCAGCTCGCGCCGCAAGGGATAGGCGCTCGACGGCAGCACCTGCGTCATGAAGATCGTGATCAATTCTTCCAACGGGTCGATGAAGAACGACGTTGTCGCCGCGCCGCCCCAGTTGTATTCGCCGGGACTGCCGGCAATCAGCGTCTGCGCCGGGTTCATGGTGACGGCAAAGCCGAGGCCGAAGCCGATGCCGTTATAGGCGGCTTCCGAAAACAGCGAGCGCGACATCGCCGGCAGGTCGACCCCGCCGGGCAGATGGTTGGACGTCATCAGTTTCAGCGTCTTGGGACCCAACAATCTGACACCGCCGAGCTCGCCGCCATTGAGCAGCGCCCGGCAGAAGGTGAGATAGTCGGCCGTGGTCGAGCACAGGCCGCCGCCGCCGGAGATGAACGATGGCGGCTCCAGGAACGAGCTCGTCGCGGGGTCGTCCTGCAGCGTCAGCGTACCCTTGCGCTCGGTGGCGAGCGGGTTGAAGCCGCCTTGCGGATCGGCCGAATAACACGCCGCGAAACGATGCGCCTTGTCCTTGGGCACGAAGAAGTCGGTATCACTCATCCCGAGCGGATCTATGATCCGCTCCTTCAGAAACTGCTCGAATGGTTTGCCGCTGATCAGACCAATGAGATAGCCGATCACGTCCGTGGCGACGGAGTAATTCCAGGCCTCGCCCGGCGAATATTCCAGCGGAATTTTTGCGAGGTCGTCGATCATGCCTTGCAGTGTGCCGGCCTTGACGACTTCGCCGATCTTGTTCTCGCGATAGGCCGCATCGACGTTGCTGCGTTGTTGGAAGCCGTATGTCAGGCCGGAGGTGTGCCGCAACAGATCCACGATCAGCATCGGCCGTGACGGCGGCCGGGTCAGGAAGGCCGGGTGCGTGCCGGCCACGAACACGCCAAGATTCTTCCATGCCGGAATGTATTTGTGTACGGGCTCGTCGAGCGCGACGCGGCCTTCCTCGACCAGCATCATGAAGGCAACGCTCGTGAGCGGCTTGGTCATCGAATAGATGCGGAAGATCGTGTCGTCCTTGACCGGCACCTTGCGCTCGAGATCGGCAAAGCCCTGTGCGGACGAATGGACGACCTTGCCGCGGCGATAGATCAGGAGCTGCGTCCCCGGGAAGCGGCCGGCATCGATGTAGCGCTGCTTCAGATGATTTTCGAGGCGATCGAGGGCCACCTTGGACATTCCGGCGGACTCGGGTGAGGCGGGGGCTAGCATCGGCATCTCCGGCTGGCGACTGCGGTCTTGATAGCCGAAAAGTGTCTCCTGTTCCAACGGGCTGTGCTTATGCGGACTGGAAGGGTGATATAGGCTGACTCCAGCCATCGCATATCCCGCAGGACAGCAAAAATGCGCCAATTCAGCGAGACCGAACTGACCGCCGCCGTCATCCGCAGCTTCGACAATACGCCGGATCCGCGCGCCAAATTCCTGCTGCAGGAACTGGTGAAGTCGCTCCACGACTATGTCCGCAAGACCGATCTCACCTTCGAGGAATGGGAATATGCGATCGATTTTCTAACCCGGACCGGCCAAAAGTGCACGCCGATCCGGCAAGAGTTCATTCTGCTGTCCGACGTGCTCGGCGTCTCGATGCTGGTCGACGCCGTGAACCACCGGGAGCGTGAGGGCGCCACCGAGACCACGGTGCTCGGCCCGTTCTATGTCGGCGAACACAAAGTGACGCCGCACGGCACCGATATCTCGGGAACGCTGCCCGGCGAGCGCATGTTCGTGCAGAGCCGCGTGACCGACCTCGATGGCAAGCCACTTTCGGGCGTGCCGGTGGATGTCTGGCATGCCGATGATGATGGCTTCTATGATTCCCAGAAGCCGGCCTATGCGACGGAAGGGCCGTCATCGCGGGCACGCTTCGTGACAGATGCCGACGGAAGATTCTTCTTCCGCACCATCCTGCCGTGCAGCTATCCGATTCCGACCGACGGTCCGGTCGGCGAGATGATCCTTAAGGTGCGCCGCCATCCGATGCGGCCGGCGCATATCCATTTTCTGGTCGACGCGCCCGGCTATCAGCCGCTGATCACGCACGTCTTCATGGACGGCGACAAGTATCTCGATTCCGACGTAGTGTTCGGGGTCAAGGACGAGTTGGTCGCCCAAATCGAAAAGCGCACCGATCCGACGATGCCGGACGGCAAGCCGGCGGCCTCGGCCTGGCACCTCATGACCTACGAATTCCGCATGAAGCCAGGCGAGGGAAGCGCGCCGAAGCCGATGATGGCGAAGGCGGCTGAAGACGCATAAGGCAGGGTGCCGCCTATCTGCTCAATTCTTGTGCGCCGCACAAGGATTGAGCGAATCGCAATTTTCGAATGCCATGACTGGTTCCTGATCGCTGCCTTTTTTTGCGGCATCGATCTGGCAATATACTGATATAAATAATCTTTTTGAAGCGCGGGAGGCTTGGCACGAAGCTTGAATAGCTAGTGCTGACGCCATTGTCGCCGTCCCTTGAGACCACTCATCCGAATTGTGACGCCGCACGTCCGGGGCATCCCCGGCGCGCGCCCTTATGCGTCTCGCGCGGCGACACGAATCGGAGGGCCCCATTCACACGCAAAGGAGCGCACTACCCATGACGAAGCCCACCACTCCGACCTCACGCCGCGGTTTCAGCCGCCGCCAGCTTCTTAAGGCGAGCGGCGCGACGGCAGCATTGCTCGCCGCCGCCAAGCTGAACCTCCCGGCCGGCGCGTTCGCGCAAGGCGCGGGACCGGAAGTGACCAAGGCGACGCTCGGGTTCATTGCGCTGAGTGACGCCGGGCCGCTGTTCGTCGCCAAGGACAAGGGCTTCTTCGCCAAGCACGGCATGCCCGACGTCGAGGTTGCCAAGCAGGCATCCTGGGGCACCACCCGCGACAACCTCGTGCTCGGCTCGGAAGGCAACGGCATCGACGGCGCGCACATCCTGACGCCGATGCCGTACCTGATCTCGGCCGGCAAGGTGACGCAGAACAATGTGCCGACGCCGATGTACATCCTGGCTCGGCTCAATCTCGATGCGCAGTGCATCTCGATTGCCAGGGAATATGCCAACCTCAAGATCGGCACTGACGCTTCGCCGCTCAAGGCCGTGTTCGAGCAAAAGAAGGCCGCCGGCAAGGCGGCCAAGGTCGCGATGACCTTCCCGGGCGGCACCCACGATCTGTGGATCCGTTACTGGCTCGCCGCCGGTGGCATCGATCCCGACAAGGACGTCGAGACCATCGTCGTGCCGCCGCCGCAGATGGTTGCCAACATGAAAGTGGGCACGATGGATGCCTTCTGCGTCGGCGAACCCTGGAATCTGCAGCTCATCAACCAAGGCATCGGCTACACCGCCGTCAACACCGGCGAGCTCTGGAATAAGCATCCGGAGAAGTCGCTCGGCATGCGCGCAGCCTGGGTCGACAAATATCCGAAGGCCGCCAAGGCGATCCTGATGGCTGTCATGGAGGCGCAGCAATGGGCCGACAAGGCCGAGAACAAGAAAGAGCTCGCCACCATCATGGGCAAACGGCAGTGGATGAACTGCCCGGTCGACGATGTCTATGATCGTTCGGCGGGCAAGTTCGACTACGGCCTCCCGGGCAAAGTCGTCGAGAACTCGCCGCACATCATGAAGTACTGGCGCGACTTCGCCTCCTATCCGTTCCAGAGCCACGATCTCTGGTTCATGACGGAGGACATCCGCTGGGGCAAATACGAAGCGGGCTTCGACAGCAAGGCACTGGTCGCCAAGGTCAACCGTGAGGATCTCTGGAAAGAAGCCGCCAAGACGCTGGGCGTCCCCGCTGCAGAGATTCCGACTTCGACTTCGCGCGGCAAGGAGACCTTCTTCGATGGCAAGGTGTTCGATCCCGAAAATCCGGCTGCGTATCTGAAGTCGCTGTCGATCAAGCGCGTTGAAGTCTGATCAAGCCCGGGCCGCGCGCATACGCGTGCGGCCCGCTTTTTGAACACGGAGATGCATTTTCAATGACGATGCCCGCGATCAAAGCCGAAGCCACTGCGGTGACCATTCCGACTTCCTCGCCCACGGCGGCAGCGCCGGTGGTGACAATGACGCCGAAGCAGGCGCCGCGCGCCGAGAAATATGTCAAGATGGGCAAGGAGATCGCGGCGCGCGTCGTGCCGCCGCTGATCGTGCTTGCACTCCTGATGTTGTTCTGGGAGCTGGTCTGCCGCCGCACCGGCTCGACGCTCCCGCCGCCGTCGCGCGTCTTCAAGGACACCAAGGAACTGATCTTCGATCCGTTCTTCGATAATGGCGGCATCGACAAGGGCCTGTTCTGGCACCTGTCGGCCTCACTCCAGCGCGTCGCCTATGGCTATTCGATTGCCGCCATCGTCGGCATCGCGCTCGGCACGCTGGTCGGGCAGTCGGTGTGGGCGATGCGCGGGCTCGATCCACTGTTTCAGGTGCTTCGCACCATCCCGCCGCTGGCATGGCTGCCGCTGTCGCTCGCCGCATTCCGTGACGGTCAACCGTCGGCGATTTTCGTCATCTTCATCACCTCGGTCTGGCCGATCATCATCAACACCGCGGTCGGTATCCGCAACATCCCGCAGGACTATCGCAACGTCGCGGCCGTGGTGCAGCTCAATCCGCTGGAGTTCTTCGCCAAGATCATGATCCCGGCGGCGGCGCCCTACATCTTCACGGGCCTTCGCATCGGCATCGGCCTGTCCTGGCTGGCGATCGTCGCGGCGGAAATGCTGATCGGCGGCGTCGGCATCGGCTTCTTCATCTGGGACGCCTGGAACTCATCGCACATCAGCGAAATCATCCTGGCGCTGTTCTATGTCGGCATTATCGGCTTCGTACTCGACCGCATGATCGCGGGGCTGGCCAAGATCGTGACCCGCGGCACCGCGCTGAACTGAAGGAAATAAGTCATGCAGGCCTATCTGAAGCTCGACCACATCGACAAAACCTTCATCCGCGGCAACGCCACCACAGAGGTGCTGAAGGACATCAACCTGACGATCGAGAAGGGCGAATACGTCTCGATCATCGGTCATTCCGGCTGCGGCAAGTCCACGCTGCTCAACATCGTGGCTGGCCTTACCGGCGCCACAAACGGCGGCGTGCTCCTGGAAAACCGCGAGGTCAATTCGCCGGGACCGGACCGCGCCGTAGTATTCCAGAACCACAGCCTGCTGCCGTGGCTGACGGTGTACGAAAACGTCAAGCTCGGCGTCGACAAGGTGTTTGCGTCGACCAAGACCCGCGCCGAGCGCGACGCCTGGGTGATGCACAATCTCAACCTGGTGCAGATGGCGCACGCCAAGGACAAGCGCCCCAGCGAAATTTCCGGCGGCATGAAGCAGCGCGTCGGCATTGCGCGTGCGCTGGCGATGGAGCCGAAGGTGCTCTTGCTCGACGAGCCTTTTGGCGCGCTCGACGCGCTGACTCGTGCGCATCTGCAGGACTCGGTGATGGCGCTGCACCAGAAGCTCGGCAACACCATCCTGATGATCACGCATGACGTCGACGAGGCCGTGCTGCTGTCGGACCGCATCGTGATGATGACCAACGGCCCGAGCGCGCGGATCGGCGAGGTGCTGGAAGTACCGCTGGCGCGTCCGCGCAAGCGGCTCGAGCTCGCGACCAATGCCGGTTACCTCAAGTGCCGGCAGCGCGTGCTCGAATTCCTCTACGAGCGGCATCGCTTCGTCGAGGCGGCGTAGCTGCTTCGCTTATTCGCGTGTTGGCGGTGAACCAATGTTCCCGCCGCACGACCAACTGGATTGCCCTTAACACGCGAGGAGAGTTTAGGTGAATCCAACACAAATCAACCTGGTTCAGGAAAGCTTCGCCAAAGTTGCGCCGATTTCGGAGCAGGCGGCCGTCATATTTTACGATCGTCTATTCGAAGTCGCGCCAACGGTGAAGGCGATGTTTCCCACCGACATGAAAGAGCAGCGCAAGAAGCTGATGGCGACGCTGGCAGTGGTGGTGAACGGGTTGAGCAATCTTGAATCCGTGTTGCCGGCCGCGAGCGCATTGGCAAAACGCCATGTCAGCTACGGCGCCAAACCCGAGCATTATCCTGTCGTCGGCGGCGCCTTGCTGTGGACGCTGGAGAAGGGACTTGGCGCGGCATGGACGCCCGAAGTCGCTGCTGCATGGACCGCAGCTTACGGCACGCTGTCCGGCTTCATGATTTCCGAAGCTTATGGCCAGCCTCTGGCTGCGGAGTAAGGACGCAACGCGTGAGTGAGCCGCTGGTCATCGTCGGCAATGGAATGGCCGCCGCCCGTCTGGTCGACGAGCTGGCGAGAGTAGCGCTCGGGCGTTACGCCATCGCCGTGATCGGCGACGAACCGCGGCTTGCGTATAATCGCGTGTTGTTGTCATCGGTGCTGGCCGGCGAAACCACTTCGCAGGACATCGAGCTGCGGCCGGCGTCCTGGTGGCGCGACCGCGGCGTCACCCTGAAATATGGCTGCGTGGCGACCGAGATCGATGTCGGCCGCCGTGAGCTCAAGATCGAGAACGACGAGAGCATTCCGTTTTCGAAACTGGTGCTGACCACAGGCTCGTCGCCGCTGCGGCTCAATATACCCGGCGCCGATCTCGCCGGCGTGCATACGTTTCGCGACAGCCGCGACGTCGATCTACTGCTGACACTGGCCGCGCAGAAAAAGCGCGTGGTGGTGGTTGGCGGTGGACTATTGGGCCTCGAGGCGGCCTATGGCCTCGCCAAGGCCGGCGCGCCGGTGACGCTGGTCCATCTCATGGACCGCCTGATGGAGCGCCAACTCGACGCGCCCGCGGCCGAGCTTCTGAAATCCCTGGTCGAGTGCAAGGGCATCGATATCCTGCTCAACGCCAACACCGCGCGCGTCCACGGCGAGAAGCGTGTCGAGAGCGTCGAACTGGCGGACGGACGTCGGATCGATGCCGACGCCGTGATCTTTGCCGCAGGCATTCGTCCCAATATCGCGCTGGCGAAGAAAGCCGGCATTGCCGTTAACCGCGGGATCGTGGTCGACGATGTCATGCAGACCGACGCGGCAGATGTCTTCGCGATCGGTGAGTGCGCCGAACATCGCGGCGTCTGCTACGGCTTGGTCGAGCCGGCCTATGAGCAGGCGAGCGTGCTGGCGCGGCATCTCGCCGGGCGTGAGGCCGCCTATACCGGCAGCATCGTCGCAACCAATCTGAAAGTTTCGGGCGTCAGCGTGTTCTCCGCCGGCGATTTCATGGGCGGCGACGGCAGCGAATCAATCGTGCTCTCCGACATCAACCACGGCACCTACAAGAAACTGGTGATCGCGGATGGGCGATTGACCGGCGCGGTGCTGATCGGCGATGTCGCCGACGCGCTCTGGTACCTCGAATTGATCCGTACGCGTCAGCCGACAGCCCGAATCCGTGGCGACATGATGTTCGGCCGCTCGCTCGCGATCCGCTCTGAAGCTGCATGATCCGGTTGCTGCCATGACTGCCATCGATCCAGATCTCCGCGCTATCAGCACCACCTGCGCCTATTGCGGCGTCGGTTGCGGCATTCTGGCGACGCCGGACGGGCGGGGCGGGGCGGCGATCTCGGGCGACCCCGATCATCCCGCCAATTTCGGCCGGCTGTGCTCAAAGGGTTCGGCGCTTGGCGAGACGCTCGGGCTAGCGAACCGGCTGCTCTATCCAATGATCCGCTGCCGCAAAGGAACCATGGAGCGCGTGGCGTGGAGCGACGCGCTCGACCATGTCGCGCACCGTTTCCAGCACATTATCGCGCGCGACGGCCCGGGTTCGGTCGCCTTCTATCTGTCCGGTCAGTTGCTGACGGAGGACTACTACGTCGCCAACAAGCTGATGAAGGGGTTTATCGGCAGCGCCAATGTCGACACCAATTCGCGGCTGTGCATGGCCTCGTCCGTCGCCGGCCACCGCCGCGCTTTTGGCGCCGACACCGTGCCGGGATGTTACGAGGATCTCGACGAGGCCGATTTGCTGGTGCTGGTCGGCTCCAACGCGGCCTGGTGCCATCCGGTGCTGTACCAGCGCATGCTCGTCAACAAGCAGAAGCGCGGCGCGCGTATCATCGTGATCGATCCGCGGCGGACCGATACCGTCGGCGAGGACGATCTGTTCCTGGGCCTGAAGCCGGGCACCGATACCGCGCTGTTCAGCGGGTTGCTGGTTTACCTCGCGGACAGCGGCGTACTCGACCGCGACTACATCGAACTCCACACCACCGGCTTCGACAGTGCCGTCGCCCGCGCGCGCAACATCGCAGGCAGCGTCGGCGCGACCGCACTGGCGACCGGCCTGTCCGAACAGGACGTCGCGACGTTCTTCCAGATGTTTGCCAACACGCCGCGCGTCGTGACGCTCTATTCACAGGGCGTCAATCAGTCGGCGCAGGGCACCGACAAGGTCAACGCCATCCTCAATTGCCACCTCGCGACCGGGCGGATTGGCCTGCCGGGCGCGTCGCCGTTCTCGTTGACCGGGCAGCCCAATGCGATGGGCGGGCGTGAGGTCGGCGGGCTTGCCAACCAGCTCGCCGCCCATATGGGCTTCACGCCACCCGATATTGATCGCGTGCGCCGGTTCTGGAAAGCGCCGCGCATCGCCACCCATGAAGGCTTGAAGGCGGTGCAGATGTTCGAGGCCATCGCACGCGGCGAGATTAGGGCGTTGTGGGTAATGGGCACCAATCCGGCGGTGTCGCTGCCGAACGCGGACGGCGTTCGCGAAGCCCTGAAGAAGCTCGAGCTGTTCGTGATTTCCGAGAACGTGATCTCGAACGACACGGTGGACGCGGGCGCGCATGTGCTGCTGCCGGCGCAGGCGTGGGGCGAGAAATCCGGCACGGTGACCAACTCGGAACGGCGCATCTCGCGGCAGCGCGCGTTTCTTAACCCGCCGGGAGAGGCCAAGCCGGATTGGTGGATCATGGGCGAGGTCGCCAGGCGCCTTGGCTTCGGCGCGGCCTTCAGCTTCACCTCGGCGGCGGATATTTTTCGCGAGCATGCCGCGCTCTCGGCGTTCGAGAACGCGGGCGCCCGCGATTTCGACATCGGCGCGCTGCAATCGCTGTCGGACAGCGATTTTGACGCAATGGCGCCAGTGCAATGGCCGATACGGCAGGGCACCGAGCCGCAGGCGCGCTTCTTCGCCGAAGGCGGTTTCTTTGCCAACGATTTCAGAGCCCGTTTCATCGCGCCGGAAATTCCGGCGCTGCGAACTGAGACCAGCGCGGCGCGGCCGCTGCGGCTCAACACCGGCCGCATCCGCGACCAGTGGCACACCATGACCCGCACGGGCGAGAGTCCGCGGCTCGGCCAGCATCTGCCGGAGCCGTTCGTCGAGGTACATCCCGACGACGCCGCACGTTACGGCGTAGCCGACGGCGATTTCGCGCGGGTCACAACCGATTACGGGCAGTGCACGCTCCGGGTCATCGTCAGCGAACGGCAGCAGCGCGGCATGCTGTTCGCGCCGATCCACTGGAGCGAGGCCAATGCGACCGGCGCGCGCGTCGGCTCGCTGGTGGCGCCCGTCACCGATCCGTTCTCCGGCCAGCCCGAGAACAAGGCGACGCCGGCCTCGATCACCCCCTATGAATATGTCTTCCGCGGCTTCGCGCTGTCGCGCAAGCCGCTCGAACTGCCCGCGCATGCCTGGGTGGCGCGCGTCGCTGTCAACGGCGGCCATGGCTACTTGTTCGCTGATAATGCTGATGTCGCTGGCTGGCAATCCTGGCTGAAATCTTTCGTTCGCAACGATCTCGCCGAATACAAGGATTTTGGCGGCGGCGTCTACCGCGCCGCATCCTTTGACGGCGACCGTATCGACACCTGCCTTTTCATCGGCCCGGCGCACGACGCCGGCGACTGGAACGTGGTCAAGAGCCTGTTTGCGGCGGACACGCTGGACCACGACCAGCGCCGCATGCTGCTGTCAGGCAAATCGACCGACGGCCTCGCCAACGCCGGCCCGATCGTCTGCGCCTGCTTCGGCGTCGGCCGCAACACCATCTGCGAGGCCATTGCGGCCGGCGCGCGTTCGGCAGCCGATATCGGCGCGAAGCTGAAGGCCGGCACCAATTGCGGCTCCTGCATTCCGGAATTGAAGCGGCTGGTTGCGCGGACGGAGGCGAATGCGGTGCCGCCAAAACTGGCGGCCGCGAACTGATACCCTCGATCCTCATGGTGAGGAGACGCATCAGCGCGTCTCGAACCATGTGGCCCGAGCATGGCCTTCATCCTTCGAGACGCCACGCGATGCGTGGCTCGTCAGGATGAGGGTCTTGGACGCTCACCCCTTCCTGTTCCTCGCATTCACGGCGATCGCCGCCGCCGCGGTGCGGTTCTCGACGCCGAGCTTGGAATAGATCTGCTCCAGATGCTTGTCGACGGTGCGCGGGGAGAGTCCCAAGATTTGCGCGATGTCGCGGTTGGTCTTGCCCTTCGACAGCCACGACAGCACCTCGCCCTCGCGCGTCGTGAGGCCAAGTTCGCTGGAGAATTCCGCCGGTGTATCCGCGCCGGTATCCTTCGCCAGCCGCAGCAGGAATTCGTTCGCGCCGAGCTTCCCCATATACTGAAGGCGAAGCTGCTCGTTGCCGGGTAACGCTGCCATGACGGCCGTCTTCGTGCCGGCCTTGCCCTTGCGCGCCTCATCGAGCCATTGCGGGATCGGGTCCGGCAGCACCACGTCGTCGTCGCCGCCGGCGGAGAGCGTATCCGATAGCAGCTTCTGCGCCTGGAGTGTCGCCCACATGATCTTGCCCGCGGCATTCACCGCGAGCAGAAAGCGGCCGGAGACGTCGAGTGCGGCGCGCGCGCTTTGCGTCAGCCGCGCATTCGCAAGGTGAACGCGGATGCGCGCCAGCATTTCCTCGACCACGATGGGCTTTGTCACATAGTCGACGCCGCCGGCCTCCAGCCCACGCACGATGTGCTCGGTTTCCGCAAGGCCCGTCATGAAGATGATCGGCACATGCTCGAGCCCGGCGTCGCGCTTCAGCCGCCTGCAGGTCTCGAACCCGTCCATCCCCGGCATCACGGCGTCGAGCAGCACGATGTCAGGCGTGATCTGGTCGACGATCCGCATGGCGGAAGCACCATCGAGTGCGACCATGACGGTCATGCCTGCGCCGTCGAGCGCGTCGGTCAAGAGCCGCAGCGTCTCCGGAGAGTCGTCGACGACGAGGGCGACGTCGCGCTTTTTTGGTTCAATGATCATAGCTGTGCAGGGTTTTGAGCGTCGCCATGTACTGATCGAGATCGAAGCGGTCGATCAATGCGCGCATTTGCGACACGAAGTCAGCGTGTTCAGGATAATCGCTGCCGATCTCGTCGAGCTTGACCTGGATCGCGCGGACGTAGCCCAGTTGCCCGAGCCCGATCAGCTCCTCGACGTGTTTCACCGGCGGCCGCGAGCCGGTCTCCGGCCTCCAATGCGGGGCAGGGACTTCGCCTGCTTCATACTGCCATTCGAGCTTCAGCAATTGACGGATGGTTTCGAGCAGCTTCGGAATATCGATCGGCTTCATCAGGTAACCATCGTGGAACGGTTGCGCCAGCGGCGCGCCATGCGCTTCCAGCGCGCTCGCCGACACCATCAGGATACGGGCCTGGTGATGGCCGCTCGCGCGCAGCGTTTCTGCAACCGTCCATCCGTCCATGCCGGCCATCGAGATGTCGAGCAGGAACAGATCAGGCCGGCAATGCTGCGCCAGGGCGAGGCAGCCGGGTCCATCGGGCGCGCTGAGCAGGATAAAGCCGAGCGGCGTGAGCACCTCGCGCAGGAGATCGCGGTGGGTGGGATCATCGTCGGTGATCAGTATCGTCTTGCGCGGCCCGTGGTAACCGAAGATCGGCGCCTGCACCGGCGCGATCCGTGTCGGATTGGTCACTTCCGACAGCAGGATTTTCACCCGAAACGTGCTGCCGCTACCGACCTCGCTGGTTACCCTGATGTCGCCGCCCATCACGCCGGCGAGGAGCCGGCTGATGGTCAATCCAAGCCCGGTGCCGGTCTGCGGCTGTGAGACGCCGAGCGCGCCGCGCTCGAACGGCGCAAAAATGCGTTCGAGGTCGTCGGGCTGGATGCCGGGGCCAGTATCGATGATCTCGAACTCCGCAACGGGGCTGCGGTAATGCACGACGAACTGCACGCTGCCGGTCTGCGTGAACTTCAGTGCATTCGACAGCAGGTTGATCAGAACCTGCCGCAGCCGTTTCTCATCGGCATAGACGACGAGCGGCAGCACCGAAGGCCGCTTGAAGATGAAGTCGATGCCCTTGGCCGCGGCCTGAACGCGAAACATCCCGACGAGCTGATCGAGAAATTCGCTCAGGCGGACCTCGTCGCGCGACAGATAAAGCCGGCCTGCTTCGATTTTGGAGATATCGAGGATGCCGTCGATCAGTCCTGACAAATGGTCGGCGCTGCGCCGGACCACGCGCACCTGGTCGCGCGGTTTGCTGGCGAGGCTTAGGTCCTGCTCCAGCAACTGCGCATAGCCGGATATGGCGTTGAGCGGCGAGCGCAGTTCATGGCTTAGTCCCACCACATACCGGCTCTTGGCGAGGTTGGCGGACTCCGCGACTTCCTTGGCGCGCTGCAGCTCGGCATCGGTGCGCTTGTGCGCGTCGATTTCCTGGATCAACAGCGCCGTCTGCCGCCGCGTTTCCGCCTCCGCCGCACGGCGGCTCTCCTGCGCCAGCACGAAAAGCCACGCCACCACGCCGATGATGATGGTGAGCGCGAAGAACACCTTCCACAGCACGTCGGACAGCGCAAAATTCTCGACGGGCATTCCCGCCGAGGTCTGCAGGTAGATCAGTCCGAGCGTGAGCCCGACCAGCCCTGCGGAGACAGCGAACACGCCGAGATAGTGCCCGAACTGCGAATTGATCCGCGCGTAGATCGCCTCCGGCAACAGTTTCCCGAGCATGTCTGAGACCTGCGCGCCGGCCCGCGCATGCGGCTTGCAGAGATCGTGGCAGCGCGCATCGAGCGAGCAGCACAGCGAGCAGATCGGGCCGGCATAAGCCGGGCAGGACGCCATGTCCTCCGGTTCGAACGAATGCTCGCAGATACAGCACTGGATCGCCTCGAGATTCTGCCAGCTCCGCTTCGGCTTGCGCGCGATGTAATATTTGCCGTCGGTCGCCCAGGCGATCAGCGGCGCGGCGACGAAGGCAACCGCAAGCGCCACGAAGGCAGAGAGCGCCTTGGCCGTCGGCCCGAACAGGCCGTAAAAGGCCGAGATCGAGACGATGGTCGCAATCGTCATCGCGCCGACGCCGACCGGATTGATGTCGTAGAGATGCGCGCGCTTGAACTCGATGTGTTGTGGCCGCAGGCCCAGCGGCTTATTGACGACGAGATCGGCGACCAGCGCGCCGACCCAGGCAATCGCCACGTTGGAGTAAAGCGCCAGCGTCTGCTCCAGCGCCTTGTAGACGCCGATTTCCATCAACAGCAGCGCGACCAGAACGTTGAAGACGAGCCACACCACGCGGCCGGGATGGCTGTGGGTGAGCCGCGAGAAGAAGTTCGACCAGGCGATCGAGCCGGCATAGGCGTTGGTGACGTTGATCTTGATCTGCGAGAGAATGACGAAGAGGCCGGTCAGCGCCAGCGCCATATCGGGCTGCGACAGGACGTAACGGAACGCCTCGAGATACATATGCGCGGGCTCGGCCGCCTGCTCGCTGGAGACGCCATGGCTTAGCGCGAAGTAGGCGAGGAACGAGCCAAGGAGCAGCTTGAGCGCGCCGAAAATGATCCAGCCGGGCCCGGCGCTGAGCAGCGCAATCCACCACGACGTCCGTGACGTGCGGCGGTCGCGGGGCAGAAACCGCAGGAAGTCGACCTGCTCGCCGATCTGCGCAACAAGCGAAAACACCACCGAGGCGGCTGTGCCGAACAACAGGAGATCGAGATGGCCACCGGCGTCGCCGTGTTCGCCGGCGAACTTCCGCCATTCCGTGAACGATTGGGGATTGGCATAGGCGATCGCAACGAAGGGGAGGATGTGCAGGACGATCCAGAGCGGCTGCGTCCACAATTGAAAGCGGCTGATCAGCGTGATGCCGTAAGTCACCAGCGGGATGATGATGACCGAGCTGATGAGATAGCCGAGCGGCCGCGGGATGCCGAAGCACATCTCGAGCGCGCTCGCGAGAATGACCGCCTCGATCGCAAAGAAGATGAAGGTGAAGGAGGCGTAGATCAGCGAGGTGATGGTGGAGCCGATATAGCCGAAGCCGGCGCCGCGGGTCAGCAGATCAATATCGATGCCGCATTTTGCGGCATGATAGGCAATCGGCAGGCCGCAGAGGAAGATGATGACGCTGACGACAAGAATGGCTGATGTGGCGTTGGCTGCGCCGTAATTGAGCGTAATGGTGCCGCCGATCGCCTCCAGCGCCAGAAAGGAGATCGCGCCAAGCGCGGTATTGGCGACGCGGGCGGCAGACCACCGCCGGGCGCTCTTGGCGGTGAAGCGCAGCGCGTAGTCTTCCAACGTCTGGTTGGCAACCCATTGGTTATATTGGCGCCTGACGCGGTCTATCCGCTGCCGCCCTGCCACTTATGTTGCTCCTGCCCAGTTCGCCCGACCCTGCGTAGCCAGCAAACTCCGTACCAGAAACCTACGTCGCTATTTTGCGGTGCAATATACGCAATCCCACGTATCTGTGCAGTGCACAATTCTGGGCAATCCTCGCCTGACCAATAAGCGTTCTCGAACAAAAATGGGGTGCTCATGTCAGACGAACCAAACAGGGGCCTGCAGTCTCCGCTTCGCCGCAAACTGCTGATGGGCGCGGCGGCGCTGCCGCTCGTTTCGATCCTTCCTCGGCCCTCATTCGGGGCAGGTCCCGCAACCGCCACCGTCAACACCACGGGACTCGCGGTCACCGATACGGAGGTCACCGTCGGCATCCTGCACTCGGCGACCGGCACGATGGCTATTTCGGAAACCGGATCGATCCAGGCCGAAAAGCTCGCGATCGAACAGATCAATGCCGCCGGCGGCGTGCTCGGGCGCAAGATCAAGTTCATCCAGGAAGACGGCGCCAGCGACTGGCCGACCTTTGCAGAAAAGGCCAAGAAGCTTCTCGTCAACGACAAGGTCGCGGCGATCATGGGCTGCTGGACTTCAGCCTCGCGCAAGGCGGTGCTGCCGGTGGTCGAGCAGTACAATGGTATGCTCTATTACCCGACCTTCTATGAAGGTCTCGAGCAATCCAAGAACGTCATCTACACCGGCCAGGAAGCGACCCAGCAGATCCTCGCCGGGTTGAACTGGATCGCCAAGGAGAAGGGCGCCAAATCGTTCTTCTTCATCGGTTCGGACTACATCTGGCCGCGCACCTCGAACAAGATCGCGCGCAAGCACGTCGAGAACGTACTGAAGGGCAAGGTCGTCGGCGAGGAATATTACGCGCTCGGCAGCACCCAATTCAATTCGGTGATCAACAAGATCAAGCTGACCAAGCCCGACGTCATCTTCACCGACGTGGTCGGCGGCTCCAACGTCGCTTTCTACAAGCAGCTCAAGGCCGCCGGCGTCGACCTGTCCAAGCAGGCGCTCTTGACGATCTCGGTGACCGAAGACGAAATCGACGGTATCGGCGGCGAAAACATCGCGGGCGCCTATGCCTGCATGAAGTACTTCCAGTCGCTCGACAACGCCAACAACAAGGCGTTCGTCCCCGCCTTCAAGAAGATGTGGGGCGAGAAGACCGTGATCGGCGACGTGACGCAGGCCGGCTATCTCGGCCCGTGGCTGTGGAAGCTGACCTGCGAGAAGGCCGGCAGCTTCGACGTCGACAAGATCGCAGCCGCTTCGCCCGGCGTGGAATTCAAGGAGGCGCCCGAAGGCTACGTGCGTATCCATGAAAACCATCACCTCTGGTCGAAGACCCGCGTCGGGCGCGCCAAGCTCGATGGTCAGTTCGAGCTGATCTTCGAGACCGCCGACCTGATCGAGCCCGATCCGTTCCCGAAGGGCTACCAATAAGCGCGGAGCCTTCCCGCAACTTTTCAACCGCTCCCTGGCGTGGACCGTCAATCCGCGCTTGACCACCCCGCGTCGCGAATTCTCTCGCGACGCGGGACCTTCCTCCGGCGGAGAAGTCAGATGTTCGGCGACTATTCGATTGGCGATCTGGGCTCCATCTTCGTCATGCAGGGCTTTGCGGGCCTGATCCTGTTTTCCGTCTACGTGTTGATGGCGCTCGGACTTGCCATCATCTTCGGCCAGATGGGCGTCATCAACATGGCGCATGGCGAGTTCATGATCCTGGGAGCCTACGTCACCTGGATGACGTCGAACTTGTTCCAGAGCTATCTGCCAGGTCTTTTCAGCGGCTATTTCTTTCTCGCGATGATGCTGGCTTTCCTCGCCTCCGGCGCGCTCGGAATGCTGGTGGAGTGGGTGCTGATCCGTCATCTCTACAAGCGCCCGCTCGACACGCTGCTCGCCACATGGGGCCTCAGCCTGATACTGCAGCAGGCCTATCGCTCTGTCTTCGGCGCGCGCGAAGTCGGCGTCGAGCTGCCGCAGTGGATGCTGGGCTCGCTCAAGGTGACCGACAGCATCGAGGTGCCGATCAACGGCATCTTCGTGATGGGCCTCACCGTTTCAATCACGTGCGCGGTCGCTTACGTCATTTACAAGTCGCGCTGGGGCCGTCAGGTCCGCGCGGTCGTGCAGAACCGGATCATGGCCGGGGCCGTCGGCATCAATACCGAAAAAGTTGATCGCTACACCTACGGCCTCGGTTGCGGGATCGCCGGCATCGCCGGAAGCGCGTTCACCATGATCGGTTCGACCGGGCCCACGTCAGGCCAGCTCTATATCGTCGATACCTTCCTGGTGGTCGTGTTCGGCGGCGCCGCCAGCCTGCTCGGCACCATCGCTTCCGCCTTCTCGATCTCGCAGACCCAGTCGACGCTGGAGTTCTTCATGTCGGGCTCGATGGCCAAGGTGCTCACGCTTCTCGCCGTCGTCGGAATTCTGATGCTGCGGCCGCAGGGGCTGTTCGCCCTTAAGGTCCGCAAATAGCGAAAGCAGGCACGGTCATGATCATCAACTCGCGCTTTTTCAATCGATCCGAGCTCATTGGTTTCGTTGCACTGGGCCTGGTCCTGTTCGTGATCCTGCCGCTATCGCTGGATGTGTTCCGTCTCAACTTGGTCGCGAAATATCTGACTTACGCCTTTGTCGCGATCGGCCTTGTGCTGTGCTGGGGATATGGCGGCATCCTGAGCCTGGGGCAGGGCGTGTTCTTCGGCCTCGGCGGCTACTGCATGGCGATGTTCCTCAAGCTGGAGGCATCCAGCGTGGAGAACACCAAGATCCAGTCCACGCCCGGCATTCCGGATTTCATGGACTGGAATCAGATCACTGCGCTGCCGCTGTTCTGGCAGCCATTCCACAGTCTCACCTTCACCGTTCTCGCCATCATCCTGGTCCCAGGCCTCTTCGCCCTAATCATCGGCACGGCAATGTTCAAGCGCCGGGTCGGCGGCACCTATTTCGCGATCATCACCCAGGCCGTCGCCGCCATCCTCACCATTCTGATTGTCGGACAGCAGGGTTACACCGGCGGCATCAACGGCATGACCGACCTGCGTACGCTGAAGGGATGGGACATCAGGCCGGACCACGCCAAGGTCATCCTTTATTTCTTTGAAGTGTTCCTGCTGTTCGGCTGCATCCTCATCGCGCAGTTCATCCGGCTGACAAAGCTTGGCCGCATCCTGGTGGCGATGCGCGAGCAGGAAGATCGCGTCCGCTTTTCCGGCTACAGCGTCGCCAACTTCAAGATCTTTGCCTTCTGCATGGCTGCGGTCTTCGCCGCGATAGGGGGCGCCATGTTTGCGCTCAATGTCGGTTTCATGTCGCCGTCCTTTGTAGGCATCGTGCCGTCGATCGAAATGGTGATCTACACCGCCGTCGGCGGACGGATGTCGATCTTCGGCGCGGTGTGGGGTGCGCTGCTGGTCAATTTTGCCAAGACCAGCCTTTCGGAATCCTTCCCGCAGCTCTGGTTGTTCGGCCTCGGCGCGCTGTTCATCGCGGTCGTGCTGGCCTTCCCGAACGGCCTGTCCGGCATCTGGCAGGATCACGTCCAGTCGCGCATCGATCGCCTGATCAGCTCGATCAAGAAGAAGTCAGGCAGCTGGGCCAGCAATTCGGTCGCCGACGGCGCACCGGCGGAGTGAGGAGGTCATCATGCTCATCGGTCATCGCGGTTGCCGATGCCACATTGGCGAAATGAGGAGATAGATCATGCTCATCGGTCACCAGCCGAAACCCTTCCTGCTCGCCGTCGAGGCCCTCACGGTTTCCTTCGACGGCTTCAAGGCGGTGAACAATCTTTCCTTCTATGTCGAGAAGAACGAGATCCGCGTCATCATCGGCCCCAATGGCGCCGGCAAGACCACGGTGCTCGACCTGATCTGCGGAAAGACCAAGGCGACCTCAGGCTCGATCCAGTTTCGCGGCAAGGAGTTGACGAAGCTGAAGGAGAACCAGATCGTGCAGACCGGCGTCGGGCGCAAGTTTCAGACGCCGTCGGTGTTCGAGGATCTGACGGTGTTCGAGAACCTGGAGATTTCCTATCCACGCGGCCGCACCGTGTTCGGCTCGCTCGCCTTCCAGCGCGATGATGCTGTCAAGCAGCGCATCGACGAGGTCGCCGAGATGATCTTCCTGAAGGATCGTCTCGACACCTATGCCGATCAGCTCAGCCACGGCCAGAAGCAATGGCTCGAGATCGGCATGCTGCTGATCCAGGACCCGGAACTCCTGATGCTCGACGAGCCGGTCGCCGGCATGAGCGTCAGCGAGCGCGCCAAGACCGCCGAGCTCTTGAACCGCATCATCAAGGATCGCTCAGTGCTCGTCATCGAGCACGACATGAAATTCGTCGAGGACATCGCCCACAAGGTCACGGTGCTGCACCAGGGCCAGATCCTGTCGGAGGGCACGATGGAGAAGGTCAAGAACGATCCGAAAGTCATTGAAGTTTACTTAGGGCACTAGCGCATGATCCCGGAAAGTGGCGTCCGGTTTCCGGACAAGATCATGCGCAGGAAATAAAGGAAGCACGTTCATGCTGGCTATTTCGGATCTCCACGTCGCCTACGGCCAGAGCGAGGTGCTGCACGGCCTCAATGTATCCGTCGCGCCCAACGAGATCGTCGCGATCATGGGCCGCAACGGTATGGGCAAGACCACGCTGATGAAGTCGCTGATGGGCATCGTGCCGTCCAAAAGCGGCTCGGTGAGCATGGAAGGCACCGAGCTCAGCGCGCTGCCGAGCTACGAGCGCGTCGCCAAGGGCCTCGCCTACGTGCCACAGGGCCGCATGATCTTTTCCACCATGACGGTGAAGGAGAACATCGAAACCGGCCTCGTGGTGTCGGGCGGTTCGGAGGTGCCCGAGGACATCTACGAATTGTTCCCGGTGCTGCTGGAGATGAAAGGCCGCCGCGGCGGCAATCTCTCCGGCGGCCAGCAGCAGCAGCTTGCGATCGCCCGCGCGCTCGCCACCAAGCCAAAAGTGCTGCTCCTGGACGAGCCGACCGAGGGCATCCAGCCGTCGATCATCAAGGACATGGCGCGCACGCTGAAGCGTATCCGCGACGAGCGCGGCCTGTCGATCGTGGTCTCCGAACAGGTGTTGAGCTTTGCGCTCGACATCGCCGACCGCGTGCTGGTCATCGAGAACGGCGAGATCGTCCGCGACGAGCCGCGCGACAGCGTCGATGCCGCGCAGGTCTCGAAATTCCTGTCCGTGTAAACCCGCAAACCGTGCTGTCTAAAAGGGGAGCTATCGATGCCAGAGACACTGATCAAGGTCGATCTTTCGAAATCGGCCTACGACAACGACATGATCCACAACCGCTGGCATCCCGATATTCCGATCGTGGCGTGGGTCAATCCGGGCGACGATTTCATCATCGAGACCTATGACTGGACCGGCGGTTTCATCAAGAACAACGATTCCGCCGATGACGTCCGCGACATCGACCTCTCGATCGTGCACTTCCTGTCCGGCCCGATCGGCGTCAAGGGCGCCGAGCCCGGTGATCTCTTGGTGGTCGATCTGCTCGACGTCGGCCCGCTCAAGGAAAGCCTCTGGGGTTTTAACGGCTTCTTCTCCAAACAAAACGGCGGCGGCTTCCTGACCGACCATTTCCCGCTGGCGCAGAAATCGATCTGGGACATCAAGGGTCTCTACACCTCGTCGCGCCACGTTCCGGGCGTGAACTTTGCAGGCCTGATCCATCCCGGCCTGATCGGCTGTCTGCCCGATCCGAAATTGCTCGCGACCTGGAACGAGCGCGAGACCGCGCTGATCGCGACCAACCCGACCCGCGTGCCGGGCCTCGCCAATCCGCCGTTCGCCGCGACCGCGCATGCCGGCCGCGCCAAGGGCGACGCCAAGGCCAAGGTCGGTGCCGAAGGCGCCCGCACCGTGCCACCGCGCGAGCATGGCGGCAATTGCGATATCAAGGACTTGTCGCGCGGCTCGAAAATCTTCTTCCCGGTCTATGTGCCGGGTGGCGGCCTCTCGATGGGCGACCTGCACTTCAGCCAGGGCGACGGCGAGATCACCTTCTGCGGCGCGATCGAAATGGCCGGCTGGCTGCATCTGAAGGTCGATATCATCAAGGATGGCGTCACCAAATACGGCATCAAGAATCCCGTGTTCAAGCCGTCGCCGATCACGCCGAACTACAAGGACTATCTGATCTTCGAGGGCATCTCGGTCGACGAGGCCGGCAAGCAGCATTACCTCGACGTGCACATCGCCTATCGCCAGGCGTGTTTGAACGCGATCGAATATCTCAAGAAGTTCGGTTATTCCGGCGCGCAGGCCTATTCGATCCTGGGCACTGCGCCGTGCCAGGGCCACATCTCCGGCGTGGTCGACGTGCCGAACGCCTGCGCCACGCTGTGGCTGCCGACGGAGATTTTTGACTTCGACATCATGCCTTCATCGGCCGGGCCGATCAAACACATCACGGGCGACATCCAGATGCCGATCTCGCCGGACAAATGATCCCTGCGCGAGAAGGATGCGGGCGCCGCGTGTCACGCCGTCCCGCATCCTCTACCGCGAAATTCTCTTCTACTAATCGCGCGAGCAAACCAAATGCCCGTCTACGAATATCTCTGCAACGATTGCGGCCCGTTCACCGACATGCGGCCGATGGCCGAATGCGACGACCCGCAGGACTGTCCGAATTGCGAAAACGAATCGCCGCGCGTGATCCTGACCGCGCCGGTGTTCTTCTGCATGCCTTCAGACAAGCGGAAAGCGATTGCCACCAACGAGCGCAGCGCGAATGCGCCGAAGACATCAGCGGAATACAAGGCTTCGCACGGTCCCGGCTGCGGCTGCTGTTCAACCGGCAAGAAGAAGCCGGCGCGGCTCATGAGCAAGACCAGAGGCGGCGCCAAAGGCTTTCCGACCGCGCGACCCTGGATGATCAGCCACTAAAGCATGATGAAATTAGATTTGATTGCGACCACGAAGAAGGTGCGCTCCCTCTCCCGCTTGCGGGGGAGGGTTGGGGTGGGGGTGTCTCCGCGGGCGACACTGCCCGAGTGGAGAGAGCCCCCACCCGGCGCTTCGCGCCGACCTCCCCCCGTAAGCGGGAGAGGTAAAGCGCGTCTGCGGCTAAACTCATCCAACCAAAATCATCATGCTCTAGCGATCCCTGAAAACCCAAACCAGAACAAGAGGCGATCCAATGCTCCACGGTGACATTTCCTCCAGCAAAGACACGGTCGGCGTCGCCGTCGTCAATTACAAGATGCCGCGGCTGCACACCAAGGCCGAGGTGCTCGATAACGCGCGCAAGATCGCCGACATGATCGTGGGCATGAAGCTCGGCCTGCCGGGCATGGATCTCGTGATCTTCCCGGAATATTCCACCCACGGCATCATGTACGACTCCAACGAGATGTACGAGACCGCCTCGCAGGTCCCTGGCGATGAGACGGAAATTTTCGCTGCCGCCTGCCGCAAGGCAAAAGTCTGGGGCGTGTTCTCGCTCACTGGCGAGCGCCACGAGGAGCACCCGCACAAGGCGCCGTACAACACCCTGATTCTGATGAACGACAAGGGCGAAATCGTCCAGAAATACCGCAAGATCATGCCGTGGGTGCCGATCGAAGGCTGGTATCCCGGCAATTGCACCTATGTCTCCGATGGCCCGAAAGGCCTCAAGGTCAGCCTGATCATCTGCGATGACGGCAACTTTCCGGAGATCTGGCGCGACTGCGCGATGAAGGGCGCCGAGCTGATCGTGCGTTGCCAAGGCTACATGTATCCGGCCAAAGAACAGCAGATCCTGATTTCCAAGGCGATGGCCTGGGCCAACAATGTCTATGTCGCGGTTGCCAATGCCGCCGGCTTCGACGGCGTCTACTCCTATTTCGGCCACTCCGCGATCATCGGCTTCGACGGCCGCACGCTCGGCGAGACCGGCGAGGAGGAATACGGCATCCAATACGCGGCATTGTCGAAGAGCCTGATCCGCGACGCCCGCCGCAACGGCCAGTCGCAGAACCATCTCTTCAAGCTGCTGCACCGCGGCTATACCGGCATGATCAATTCCGGCGAAGGCGCGCGCGGCGTCGCGGCGTGTCCCTACGATTTCTACGCCAAGTGGATCGCCGATCCCGAAGGTACACGTGAGATGGTCGAGGCGATGACGCGACCAACGGTCGGCACCGATGAATGCCCGATCGAAGGGATCCCGAACGAGGCGACGGCGAGTAATTATTGAACCTGCATCGCCCCCGCTGTCATCGCCCGGCTTGACCGGGCGATCCAGTACGCCGCGGCCCATATTGAACATAGCCGTCTCTGGAATACTGGATCACCCGCTTTCGGCGGGTGATGACGGCGTGAGGGTTCCGAGAGACTTTCACGGCATGGTCGTCTAGAATCGCCTCACGCGAATTGTTCAGACGAGGCAACCTTGCAAACCAGAAAATTCGGCACCAATAACCCGGCAGTCTCCGTGATCGGGCAGGGCACCTGGTATCTCGACCGCGGCGACCGGAAGGCGGCGATCGCAGCACTCCGCCGCGGCATCGAAGCCGGCATGACCCATATCGATACCGCCGAAATGTATGGCGATGCCGAGCTCGTGATCGCTGACGCGATCGCGGGGCTGCCGCGCGAAAAACTCTTCCTGGTCTCAAAAGTGTTGCCGAGCAACGCCTCGCGCCGCGGCACCATCACCGCCTGCGAGCGCTCGCTGAAGCGGCTGAAGACGAATTATCTCGACTGCTATCTCCTGCACTGGCGCGGCTCCTATCCGTTCGAGGAGACGGTGGCGGCGTTCGAAGAACTGGTGAGAAGCGGAAAGATCCGGTCCTGGGGCGTCAGCAATTTTGATTCAGATGATCTCGACGAACTGCTCGATGTCGCAGGCGAGGGCAAGATCGCCTGCAATCAGGTGCTCTATCATCTGCAGGAGCGCGCGATTGAGCACGCCGTGATTCCGTGGTGCGAGAGGCATGGCGTTGCCGTCGTCGCCTATTCGCCGTTCGGCCACGATGCCTTTCCGTCGCCGCGCAGCAAGGGCGGCGAGTTGCTGCAGGCGATTGCGGACGCGCACAAGGCAACCCCGCGCCAGGTCGCGCTGGCGTTTCTGACGCGCACGGCTTCAGTGCTCGCGATTCCGAAAGCCTCCAGCGCGGAACACGCCGCCGAGAATGCCGCTGCCGGCGATCTGAAGCTGAGCGCCGCCGAAATCGCCGCGCTCGACAAGGCTTTTCCACGCGGGCCCAAACCGCGCGGTCTGCCGATGCTCTGACGGAACACCGTCCTTAACAAAGTATTGCCATCGCGCCGTCTGCGCATATCCGCATCCTGTTTTCGGACCTAGTCGCGCCGGGCGAATTGGTGTTTTTTACAACCTCGCCCGATTCGAAAATTGCTGCCTTCGAGATTGCCGTGACACCGCCCCCCGCCGCAGCCGCGAGGCTGGACAGCGCCCATCTGCCTTTGCCCGAAAAGAACTCCACCGTCCGCAAGGCGCCCGCGCGCGCCGATCGGCCGTTCAAGGGCATCGCGCTGGTGCTCGCCTCGACGATTTTTCTCGGTACTTCCGACGTGACGGCGAAATATCTGTCGGCGACGCTGCCTTCGATTGAGATCGCCTGGATCCGCTTCCTGGTGTTCGCGATGATCATGACCCCGGCGATGCTGCCGGGTTCCCCGCTCTACGCGCTGCAGACCAAACGCCGCGGCCTGCATCTGCTGCGCGGCGCGGCGCTGTTGGGCTCGTCGCTGTTCTTCATCTCCGGCCTGCGGTTTCTTCCCATTGCGGAGGCCTCCGCCACCGGCTTCGTCGCGCCGCTGTTCGTCACCGCGTTATCGATCATCTTTCTCGGCGAGAAGGTCGGCTTGCGCCGCTGGATCGCGACCGGCGTCGGCTTGGTCGGCGTGCTGATCATCCTGCGTCCCGGCACCGGCCCGTTTCACCCCGCGGCGTTCTTTCCGTTGGTCTCGGCGCTGGCCTGGGCTTGCACGCTGATCATGACGCGGATGATGAGCGGCACCGAGCGCGCCATCACCACCATGACCTATTCGTCGATCGCTGGGCTCCTCATTCTTTCGGCGCTGGTGCCGTTCGTCTGGGTGACGCCGACCTGGCACGACATTGCCTTCGGCATTTTGATCGGCGTCGCATCGACGGCGGGGCAGTGGATCGTGGTGCTGGCGTTCCGCTACGCCGACGCCTCCGTGTTGGCGCCGTTCTCCTACACGCAATTGCTGTGGGTCAGCCTGCTCGGCTTCTTCATCTTCGGCGAAGTCCCGGATGCCTACACCATCACCGGCGCCGCCTTCATCGTCGCCTCAGGCCTCTACACCGCCCATCGCGAGCGGGTCCGCCGCTCGCAGCTTCTGACCGTCTCGGGCGAGTCGTCCCCGAACGCCTGATCTGGGTCACCGACAAGAAGGCACCAATTCCGGGCGCATCGGTTCTGATTTCAATCAGAGCCGATAATGCTCTAAGGTGAGCAAAAATCACCGGGAGGATCCTTCGTGCGCGCAGCCATTTTCCGCAATGGGGAAATTGTCGTCGACGAGATGCCGGAGCCGAAGCCCGGTGCCGGGCAGGTGCTGGTGAAGTCGCTGGCCTGCGGCATCTGCGGCTCCGACCTGCACGCGCGCAAGCACGCGCACCGCATGGTGGAGCTGGCGAAACATTTCCCCGGCCGCAAGCCGATGGACCTTTCGCGCGACGTCGTGTTCGGCCATGAATTCTGCTGCGAGGTGCTGGACTATGGTCCTGGCACCACGGGCAAGTTCAAGGCGGGGACCAAGGTTTGCTCGCTGCCGGCGCTGCTGAGCCCGGAAGGCCCGAAGGGCATCGGCTATTCCAACGACAATGTCGGCGCTTACGCCGAGCGCCTGCTGCTCAGCGAAGCCCTGCTGCTCGAAGTTCCGAACGGCCTCGCCGCCGAGCACGCCGCGCTCACCGAGCCGCTCGCGGTCGGCGTTCATGCCGTGGCAAAAGCCAACATCAGGGGAGGCGAGGTGCCCTTGGTGATCGGCTGCGGCCCGGTCGGGCTCGCCGTCATCGCAGCGCTGAAGATCAGGGGATTGCACCCGATCGTAGCCGCCGATTACTCGCCGGCACGACGCGCGCTTGCCGAAAAGCTCGGCGCCGACATCGTCGTCGATCCCGCACGCTCGCAGCCCTACGCGACCTGGGCCGAGCACGCCCAGATGTCGCCGGAGGAAAAGGCCGCGCGCCCGCCGCTGCAGGCGCTGTTGCCGGCGCTGAAACCCGCGCTGATCTTCGAATGCGTCGGCGTGCCCGGCCTGATCCAGCAGGTGTTCGAAGGCGCGCCGCGCGATGCCCGTATTGTGGTGGTCGGCGTCTGCATGGAGACCGACCGCTCCGAGCCGATGCTCGGCATCATGAAGGAGCTCAACGTTCAGTACGTGCTCGGCTACACGCCCGAGGAATTCGCCTACTCGCTCCGCCTGATCGCGGAAGGGCAGGTGGATGCGGCGTCGATGGTCACGGCCGCCGTCGGCATCGACGGTGTTGCCAAGGCCTTCGCCGATCTTGCCAACCCGGAAGTGCACACCAAGATCATCGTCGAGCCCTGGCGGTGATTTGCTTTGGCGGCGTGGTCGCTCTTATACCCTCATGGTGAGGAGGCGCTTTAGCGCCGTCTCCGGACGATGCTTCGCATCGCCGGGAGAACCATGCGGCCCCGCTGGTGCCATTCATCCTTCGAGACGGCGCTGACGCGCCTCCTCAGGATGAGGTATGACAGCGTGCCGTAGCCGTAGGGTGGGCAAAGGCGCGTAGCGCCGTCCCCACCATCTATCCATGTTCTCGATCTATGGTGGGCACGCTTCCGCCTTCGCTCTTCGAGCTATGGCGGATAAGTCGCGTTGCCCACCTTACGGCATTTGACGTTTCGGATATTCAAGCTGCATCGCGACGAAGTCGGCGGTATCTGTTCCGTAACGTGCAGCAATGCCCGCGAGCGCGTGGTCCAGCGCCTCCGCCGGTTTCGGATTCTCGCTCGTCGGCAGCAATCGCGCCGCGGGCCAGTTCGCCGCGATCTGGTCGGGAAGTATCCGCAAGCCGCCGCGACTCTGCTGCGCGCCGGTAGCACTGGCAAACGTTAGCGCGTGCGACCGATAGGTCCGCGACCATGCGTCGGTGACGAGCGCCAGCGACACCTCGTCGACGCCAGGTTTGAGCTCGATGCCGAGCTGCTCGTGGGCCCAGAACGCGGCCGTGTTGCGGACGGCCGTCAGCGCAAACGGGCGCGTGAACGCATCGCTCTGATGGCGCGCATCCCAGTCGGGAAGGCCGATCTCGCGGCCGACGGCGCGCGCCTTGTCGCGGCCGGCAACCGCCTCGACCAGGGTGAGCGACATCGGCATCGACGCCGTGATCCCGGTGGTCGTCGCCACGCCCTTGTCCACCACCAGCCGCCGATCCCTGACATAGCGCATGGTCGGATGCTTGCCGCGCAATTCGTTGACGAAATACCAGTGCGTGGTGGCCTGCTTGTCGTGCAATAGCCCGGCATCGCTGACCACCTTGGCACCGGCGCAGATCCCGATCACGATTGCGCCCTTGGCCGATTGGCTCTGGATCCATCGCAGCGCCTCGGGATCGTCGTCGCGGCTCATGGCGGGGACGATGACATAGTCAGCGCCGTCAGAATGCTGCGCATCGAATTCCGCGGCGGTTGCCTGCGGTTCGATCTTGAGCGTCGGATAGAGCGTCACCGGACCCGGTTTCGTCGCCAGCGCGACGACATCGGCGACATCGGCGCGCTTGAGGATGCCATAAGGGATAAGATAGTCGGTGGTCTCGGTGGCATCGTTGATCCCGATGATCGCGATCAGCGGCCGCTGCCGCTTCGGCGGCTTCAGCCCCGCGACCATCGCATCGCGCTCGTCTTGCGCGATCGCTGGCGGGGCCGCAGTCGAAGGCGCCGGCGGCAGCGAGAAAATCCAGGCTCCGCCAATCACGGCGACAAGCGCGACTGCGCCGAGCGCGCTCCACAATACACGTCGCGAATTCATCGGTTTGCCGGCACGTGTCTCACTCATATCGACCAACCACAGTCTACTGCCGCCGTGATCCACCTGAAATGACATAAATCCGGCGAAAACCGCCATGCGTGGAGGAGTGCGAAACGACAGAGGTGACCTCGACGACGCAGTCCGCTTCGATCTCGTGTCCCGGACGCGGCGCAGCCTAGGCGTTGCAAAGCATCGTCCGGAAACGCTGCGACGCAGAGCCGGGGACCTATGCCACCGCGTGGACCCCGGCTCTGCAGATCGCGGCGGCGGTTCCATGGATTGTCAGCCTTCAGGCTGACGCAGCATGAAGGGCTACCGCCGCCGGGATCCTCCCGGTTTGCGGGAATGTCCATCCGGCGTGGCAGTTATTGTCTCATGCCGGATGAGGCCGCAGCTTTGCGGGCGAGCATCACCGCCTCTGGACAAGGAGGGCTTCATGCCATCGGACAGACGTATGTTCCTGGGCGCGGGCCTCGGCGTCACCGCCGCGCTCGCTTCGCGCACCAGCGGGTTGACGGCATCGGCGCAGGCGGTGTCGTCAGACGGTCCGCCTCCTCCTGCCAATGTCCGCCTTGAGCCGGAAGTTCGCGCCGCCGCAGCCCATGATTTTGGCCGCCTCATTCACAAGCAACCGCGCGGCGTGCTCAGGCCCGCATCGAGTGCCGACATTGCGGGCCTGATGCCCTGGGCCAGAGGCGCTGATGTCAAGATAGCGGCGCGCGGGCAGGGCCATTCGATCTATGGCCGCTCCCTGGTCGAGGACGGCATCGTGGTCGACACGAGCGCGATGAACGCGATCCGCGATATCAAGCACGATCACGTCGTGGTCGACGCCGGGGCAGTGTGGCGCGATCTGCTCGACGCGACCTTGGCGCAGGGACTTACGCCGCCGGTGCTGACCAATTATCTTAGCCTCTCGGTCGGCGGAACGATCGCGGTGGGCGGCATCGGAGCGACGTCGTCCCGGCATGGCATGCAAACCGACAACGTTATCGCGTTGGACGTGGTGACGGGTGACGGAAACGAGTTGAGCTGCTCGGCAACTGCGGATCCGGATCTCTTCGACAGCGTCCGCGCCGGACTCGGCCAATGCGGCATCGTTACCCGGGCAACGCTGCGCCTGGTGCGCGCTCCCGAGCGTATCAGGCGCTTTCAGCTCTTCTACCGTGATTTGCCATCGCTGACGGCGGACCAGCGGCGCGTGCTGACGGAGGGGCGCTTCGACCAGTTGCAGGGGGCCATTCTTCCCGATGGAAGCGGCGGGTGGCGGTACCAACTCGACGGCGCGATATCTTATGACAGCGGCTCGGCTCCTGATGACAAGGCTGTACTTTCAGGATTGTCGGATGAGCGCGGCGCCGTTATCGCCGACCTGACCTATCGCGAGGACGCCCTGGCGTTTGGAAAGTTCGAAAATCTGCTCCGGGCGAAAGGCCAGTGGTTCAATCCGCAACCTTGGCTTTTGACGTTCCTGCGCGGCAGCAACGCCGAACGGGTCGCCGGCGATATTCTGGCTGGTCTGAAGGGCGATGCTGTTGGCCCGTTCGGGCGGATAACTCTTTACCCGCTGCTCACGAGCGCATTTCATACGCCGCTGGTTCGCCTGCCGAAGGAAGACATGGTCTTCGTCTTCAATCTCATTCGCATCCCTGCATCGAACGATGCAGCGGCGGCGGAGCGGATGGTCGCCGACAATCGCAGGCTCTACGATCGCATTCGAGAAGCCGGCGGCGTTCAATATCCGGTCAGTGCCTTTGCCATGTCGCCCGACGACTGGAAGGTTCACTTCGGATCAAGCTGGCCGCAGCTTCGCGAAGCCAAGCGGCGCCATGATCCCGGACATCTGCTTGCGCCCGGCTACAACATACCCTGATGCGCGGATATTTTAGAAGCTAGAGCAGATCGGCCTTCAGGCTGCTCGCCAGAAAATCCGAGAATCGCCGGACGCGTTCCAGCGGCGCCCGTGTCGGCGGCCAGACCAGTTGGATCTGCATTCCCTCGGCTTCGAATTCCGGCAAAACGATCGCGAGTTCGCCCTGTGCGACAAGATCGTTGATCTGCCAGAGCGGCAGCCGGGCAAGGCCGGCACCTTCGCGCGCGGCAGCGCGGATCGAAGCGGCGCTGTTCGAACGAAAGCGCCCGTGCACCCTGATCGACTGCAGCCGGCCGTCGATGCGAAACGGCCATTTGTCGGTCACCTCGGCGCCGGCCCGCAAGATGCAGGCGTGCTGCCCGACATCGCCTGGATGCTGCGGTCGTCCATGTTCGGCGAAATAAGACGGCGCGCCAACGACGACCACGCGCAGCGTATGCAATCGGCGCGCGATCAGGGATTCATCGGCGGAGTCGCCGATCCGCACGGCAATATCGAGGCCCTCCGCGATGAGGTCGACCTGCTCGTCGGAGGCGCGAAGCTCGACATCCACGTTGGGATAGAGTTTTAGAAAACGGCTGACGATCGGCGCCACGTAGGACGATGCAAACAGGACCGGCGCACCGACTTTCAACGGACCGAGAATTTCGCCGCGCAGATTGGCTGCCTCGGCCCGCGCCTCGATGATTTCTACAACCGCTGGCTTGATGCGTTCGTAGAACACCCGCCCGGCCTCAGTTGGCTCCGAACGCCGCGTGGTGCGTTTCACGAGTTCGACGCCGAGCGCGCGTTCCAGCGCCATCAGCGACCGGTTGAGGGATTGCAACGGGCGCCGAAGATGACGTGAGGCCGCCGCCTGGCTGCCCTTCTCGATGACGGCGAGGAAGGCTTCGAGATCGTCCAACCGTTCCAATTCGATATACCGCGTCTGATATACCGCCCTTTCGGATGCTGCATCGAACATCCGGCGATTGCAAGGTCGGCAGGCGCGACAGGCAAATCACTTCTGATTTTCCGAAATCGTGTCAAGCCCGGGAATCAAAAATATTTCGCTTAACGCGGGAGGCAAATCAGCCGCATATTCTGCCCGTCTCACCCGACTGAGGGGCGGCTCGCGATCGTCACGAACGTGCGGTGAGATGCGATGGACGCTGATGGCGCGCTAGACGTACGCGCCGGAGGCGTACGGCGAAGTCGTGTGGTTCTGGCGCCGCGGTGCTGGCGTTAAGTTACGTGGAAATTTTCCGCGTGGCGACGGAGGCAAGAAAGCCGTTCTCCGGGAAGAGCTCGAAGTAAGCCGTAAAGCCATTGCGCAGGGAAGGCCGGGATGCTCCCGCTGTACCTGTATGCTCGTGTGCGCGTTCTTAGTGCGCAAATTGCACACGAGACCGCGGGTGCGGCGCGCACCCGGTCTTCCCTGCGCCCTCTGACAAAGAGGGCGGGAAATCCATAGCAAAGCTCGGGCCGATAATGCCGCGAGACCGCGAAGGCATGTCTGCGTAGGCGGGCGACTTGTCCGCCGTAGCTCGAAGAGCGAAGCGGATCCAGTATTCCAGAGACAGCAGTGATTGAACCGATAGGCCGCAGCGTACTGGATCCCCGCCTACGCGGGGATGACGGTGGTGTGTGCGGCGCTATCTCCACGTCATTGCGAGCGAAGCGAAGCAATCCATCCGTCCACGCCAACACTCTGGATTGCTTCGTCGCTGACGCTCCTCGCAATGACGGGGAGAGAGCCGCGCAATCACACCGGCAGCGCGATCGAGTACTTCACCTGGCTCAGTGCAAAGCTCGACTCGATGGACGCGATGCCGTCGAGCCGCGTCAGCTTGTTCTTCAGGAACGCTTCATAGGAGGAGAGGTCGGCGGCGACCACGCGCAACAGGTAATCGCGATTACCGGTCATCAGATAGCACTCCAGCACCTCGTCCCATTTCGAGATCGCTTTGGCAAAGCGGTTGAGGTCTTCCTCCTTCTGCCGTGCCAACTTGATAGAGATGAAGACGCTGACATGGAGCCCGAGCGATTTCTGGTCGACGGTCGCGATATAGCGGGTGATGACGCCGCGTTCTTCCAGAAGCTTGACGCGGCGATGGCAGGGCGACACAGACAGGCCGACCTTGTCGGCGAGCTCCTGCATGGTCATGCGGCTATCAGATTGCAACAAGCTGAGGATTTTGCGGTCGATGGCGTCGAGAGCGATCATTGGGACGAACTCGGGGTTTGGAGGCTAATCGTGGGAAACTATCCCAATATCGGGCGGTATGTCGCAGGAAATTGAGAATTTTGGTAGCCCACCGCCCGCTAAAATCGGCGCATACTGAACGCCTCCGGAGCATGACCATGCCGATCGAGCCCGCACGCCTGGAAATGCTAACCGCGCTGGCGCGCAAGGTTTTGTGGTTGTCGTCATGGACCATCCATCACGCCAATCACGTCAGGCCCAACGTCGATGGCTTAAAGGTCGGCGGCCATCAGGCATCATCCGCCTCGCTCGCCAACATCATGTCGGCCCTGTACTTCTCGGTGCTGCGTCCGCAGGACCGCGTCGCGGTGAAGCCGCATGCAAGCCCGGTGTTTCACGCCATCCAGTATCTGTTCGGCCAGCAGTCCCGCGAGAAGCTGGAAAATTTTCGCGGCTACAAGGGCGCGCAATCCTATCCGTCGCGCACCAAGGACGCCGACGACGTCGATTTCTCGACCGGCTCGGTCGGCCTCGGCGTCGCGCAAACGCTGTTCTCGTCGCTGGTGCAGGATTACGTCACCGCGCATGGCTGGATGAAGGATCGCCCCGAAGGTCGCATGATTGCGCTCGTCGGCGACGCCGAGATGGACGAAGGCAACATTTTTGAGGCGCTGCTCGAGGGCTGGAAGCATGCGCTGCGCAACACCTGGTGGGTGGTCGATTACAACCGCCAGAGCCTCGATGCGGTCGTCCGCGAAGGGCTGTGGGCGAAGTTCGAGACGATGTTTCGCAATTTCGGCTGGGAGGTCGTGATCGTGAAATACGGCCGCCTGATGCAGGCGGCGTTCGCCGAGCCCGGCGGGGAAGCCTTGCGGCGCTGGATCGACAACTGCCCGAACCAGATGTATGCAGCGCTGTGCTTCCAGGGCGGCGCGGCGTTCCGAAGACATCTGCAGGACGACATCGGCGATCAGGGGCAGGTGTCGCAACTGATCGACCGCCGGAGCGACGACGAGTTGCTGGCGCTGATGTCCAATCTCGGCGGACACGACATGGCCAGCATGATCGAGGCATTTGAATCGATTGATCACGATCGGCCCGTCTGCTTTATCGCCTACACCATCAAAGGCGTCGGCCTGCCGATGCAGGGCCACAAGGACAACCACGCGGGGCTGATGACGGTCGCGCAGATGGAGAAGTGGCGCGCCGCGCAGAACATCCGACCCGGCCATGAATGGGACAAGTTCGAAGGGCTGTCACAGACGCCGGCCGAACTCGAAGCATTTTTGGCAGCCGCGCCCTTTAACCAGGAAGGCCGCCGCCGGCTGACCGCGCCGGTGATCGAAGTGCCCGAGCGGCTTACCTTCAAGCCGGCGGCGCAGATGTCGACGCAGCAGGGGTTTGGGCTGGTGCTCCATGAACTCGCGCGGGGCGATAGCGAACTGGCCGCGCGGATCGTTACCGCATCGCCTGACGTCACCGTCTCGACCAATCTCGGTGCTTGGGTCAACCGCCGCGGGCTGTTCGCCAAAGCGGAAAACCACGACCTGTTCCGGCAGGAGAAGATCCCGTCTGCCTATACCTGGGAATTCTCGCCGAAGGGACAGCACATCGAACTCGGTATCGCCGAGATGAATCTGTTCATCATGCTCTCGGCGCTCGGGCTGTCGCATCAGATCAACGGCGAGCGGCTGCTGCCGGTCGGCACGCTGTACGATCCTTTCATCGAGCGCGGCCTCGATGCGCTGAACTATGCCTGTTATCAGGACGCGCGCTTCCTGGTGGTGGCGACGCCATCCGGCATTACGCTGGCGCCGGAAGGCGGCGCGCATCAGTCGATCGCGACACCTTTGATTGGCATGGCGCAGGACGGGCTGGCCTCGTTCGAACCGGCGTTCGTCGATGAACTTGCCGTGATCATGGGGTGGGGCTTCCGCCACATGCAGCGTGAAGACGGCGAGGGCGGTTCGGTCTATCTGCGGCTGTCGACCCGCCCGGTCGACCAGCCGCAGCGCATCATGACGCCGGCCCTGCAGAGCGATATTACCGAGGGCGCCTATTGGATGCGCCAGCCGGGGCCAAACTGCGATCTCGTGATCGTCTATACCGGTGCGGTCGCGCCGGAGGCGATCGAGGCGGTTGGCTTCATCGGCGAAAGCCACCGCGATGTCGGTTTACTGGCGGTAACCTCCGCGGACCGGCTGCATGCGGGATGGTCCGCCGCGCGGAACTTGCGGCGCGACCGCCGGGGCGTGCAGCACCTCAGCCATATCGAAAAGTTGCTGGCGCCGCTGTCGCGGGATTGCGGCCTCGTCACCGTCATCGACGGCCATCCGGCTGCGCTCGGCTGGCTCGGCAGCGTCCGCGGCCACCGCACTGAAGCGCTCGGCGTCGAGCAGTTCGGCCAGACTGGTACGATCGGCGACCTCTACCGCCACTACGGCATCGACGCCAACGCCATCATCGATGCGGCGGAAAGCCTGACGGTCGGGGCGCCCGTGCGGCATAGAAAGATGGCGGTGTGAGAGACTGATGCGAGACTTCCGATGCGGCGCAACCCCCACCCCGACCCTCCCCCGCAAGCGGGAGAGGGGGCGCATCTCGGACTTGGCATCGAGCGCGTAACAGCGTGAGACATTGGAATTGCGTTTAGACGCTGCATTGAATTTTCACTCGCTGTTCGCAGCGAGCCCTCCCTCTCCCGCTTGCGGGGGAGGGCCGGGGTGGGGGTCTCTCCACACGGCAGACCGCATCGAGGCGCACCTTGCTACCGTCGCAGCCCCATCCTTATATCCAGCGCCTGCCGCATCGCGGCATCCCGCATATGGCGGGTTCAACTGCCCTGGCTTTCGTGCAAGGATGCCTGCCGAACGCTTCCGTTCCTCCTCCATTGCTCCGAGATTAAAGAGGTTTCCGATGGTCAATCGCATGCAATTCTACATCGATGGCGCCTGGGTCGATCCTGTCGTCAAGAAGTCCACCCCGGTCATTAATCCGGCGACCGAAGAGGCGATGTATGAAGTTGCGCTCGGCTCCAAAGCCGACCTGGACAAGGCGGTTGCCGCCGCCAAGCGCGCCTTCGTCACCTATTCGCAGACCAGCCGCGAGGAGCGCGTCGCGCTGCTGGAAAAGATCATCGCGATCTACAAGGGCCGCATGAAGGAGATCGGCGCGGCTGTCTCGGACGAGATGGGCGCGCCGCTCCCGATGGCGGAAAAGCTGCAGGCCGGTGCTGGCTTGGGCCACATCATGTCGACGCTGGAAGTGTTGAAGAACTATCATTTCGAAGAGACGCTCCCCTCGGCCGTGGTCGTGCGCGAGCCGCTCGGCGTCGTCGGCATGATCACGCCATGGAACTGGCCGCTCAACCAGATCGCCTGCAAAGTCGCGCCCGCGCTCGCCGCCGGCTGCACCATGATCCTCAAGCCCTCGGAATTCACCCCGACCTCGGCCTTGATCTTCGCCGAAATCCTGCATGAAGCGGGCGTGCCGAAGGGCGTGTTCAACCTGCTCAACGGCCTTGGCCCCGAAGTCGGCGCCGCGATGGCCGAGCATCCCGACATCGACATGATCTCGTTCACCGGCTCGACCCGCGCCGGCGTCGATGTCGCCAAGCGCGCTGCGCCCACCGTGAAGCGCGTCAGCCAGGAATTGGGTGGCAAGTCGCCGAACGTTATCCTCGAAGGCGCCGACCTCACCAAGGCCGTCACCGGCGGCGTGATGCACATGTTCAACAACTCCGGACAGTCGTGCAACGCGCCGTCGCGTATGATCGTGCCGCTGTCGAAGATGAAGGAGGTCGCCGCCATCGCCAAGGGTGTCGCCGACAAGACCAAGGCCGGCGATCCCCGCGCCGAGGGCACCACCATCGGCCCCGTGGTCAACCGCGGCCAGTGGGACAAAATCCAGGCGTTGATCAAGAAGGGCATCGACGAAGGCGCCACGCTGGTTGCCGGCGGTCCCGGCCTCCCCGAAGGCGTCAACAAGGGCTTCTACGTTCGCCCGACCATCTTCGCCGACGTCACCAACGAGATGACGATTGCGCGGGAGGAAATCTTCGGACCGGTGCTGACCATCATCGGCGCGAAGGATGAAGCCGATGCGGTGAGGATCGCCAACGATACGCCCTATGGTCTCGCCGGCTATGTCACGGGCGATACGGTCGAAAGCGCGCGTCGCGTGGCCCGCCAGATCCGCGCCGGCAACGTCAACCTGCAGGGCGTGCCGAACGATCGCACCGCGCCGTTCGGCGGCTACAAGCAATCCGGCAACGGCCGCGAATGGGGCAAGTACGGCCTCGAGGAATATCTCGAGGTGAAGGCTGTCGCCGGCTACAACGCGGCGTAATGGATGCGGCGCTCGCGCCGTTCGTAAAAGATGCCGGCTGCGGAACCGCGGCCGGCATTTTTTGACCAGAATCGGCGTCAGGCTAGGGTCGCGTCAGTGCGCAAGCGGACGTGCCGACGGCGCAATAAGAAAAGGTGGAGGATGCCCGTGAAGAAGATTGCCATTGCGCTTGCCGCGCTCATGTCGCTGACCGCCGCCGCACAGGCGCAGACGCCGAAGGATCTGCTCGCGGCCCTCAGGGTAAAGTGGAATTCGCCGACCGAGCCGTTCAAGATGATCGGCAACGTCTATTACGTCGGAACCGATGGCCTGGCGTCCTATCTGATCACATCGCCGCAAGGCCATATCCTGGTCGATACGGTGATGCCGGAATCGACCTCGCAGATCAAAGCGAACATCGAAAAGCTTGGCTTCAAGATCGCCGATATCAAATACCTTCTCAACACCCACGCCCATATCGATCACACCGGCGGCCTCGCCGAGATGAAACAGGCCAGCGGCGGCCAGATGGTCGCCGGCGAAGCCGACAAGCCGCTGCTCGAAGGCGGCTACTATCCGGGCGCGCAGGAAAATACCGCGCTCGCGTTTCCGCCGGTGAAAGTCGATCGCACAGTGCGCGAGGGTGATGCGGTCAAGATCGGTGACGTCACTCTGACCGCCCGCGAAACGCCCGGCCATTCGCCCGGCTGCACGAGTTGGGAATTCGCGGTGAAGGACGGCGACGCCACGCGCTCGGTCCTCATCTTCTGCAGCGGCACGGTGGCGCTGAACCGCCTCGTCACCAATCCCACCTATTCCGGAATCGTTACCGATTACCGGAAGACGTTCGCGCGGGCGAAGGACATGAAGGTGGACGTGCTGCTCGCGCCGCATCCGGAAATGTATAAGATGGCGGAGAAGCGCGCCAAGCTCGCCGAAGGCGGTCCCAATCCGTTCGTCAGTCCCGGCGAGTTCAATGCCTATGCCGCAACGCTGGAGAAGGCGTTTGAAGACGCGCTCGTCAAGCAGACTGCCGCCGCGCAGGAAAAGAAGGGGTGAACCTACCCGCCCGGCGCGCCCTGCGTGTTCACATAGAGCGCGTAGATCGACTGGCTCGCGGCCATGAACAGGCGGTTGCGCTTCACGCCGCCGAAGCATAGATTGGCGCAGCGCTCGGGTAGCGCAATGCGGCCGATCATGACGCCGTCGGGCGCGAACACGACCACGCCGTCGAGTTCGGGATCGCCCATGCCCCAGCCGCACCACAAATTGCCGTCGATATCTATTCGAAAGCCGTCCGGCGTGCCGGGGCCGGCATCGACAAACACGCGCTTGTCGGAAAGCTTGTCGCCGGAAGGCGAGACGTCATAAGCGAGAATCTTGCGGTTGGGCACGCCTCGGGACTCGATGACATAGAGGATTTTTTCATCCGGCGAGAAAGCAAGCCCGTTCGGTCCCAGCACGCCCTCGGCGACGATGGTGGCCTTGCCGGTCGCGGCATCCAGCCGATAGACATTGGCGTCGATTTCGGGCTCCGCCTTGTAGCCCTCGTAATTGCCGAGCAGGCCGAACACCGGATCGGTGAACCAGATCGAGCCGTCGGACTTCACGACGACGTCGTTCGGCGAATTCAGCCGCTTGCCATCGAAGGAATCGATCAGCACCGTGATCGATCCGTCATATTCGGTACGCGTCACCCGCCGGCCGCCATGCTCGCAGGTGATCAGGCGCCCCTGCCGGTCACGGGTGTTGCCATTGGCGAAATTCGATGGCTTGCGGAAGATGCTGACCGCGCCGGTCTCCTCCTCCCACTTGATGATGCGCTGGTTCGGAATGTCGCTGCAGAGCAGATATCGCCCGTCACCGAACCACACCGGCCCTTCGGCCCAGCGCAACCCCGTGGTCAGCCGCTCCACCGCCGACAGCTTGAGCCAATACTTCTCAAAGCGCGGATCGAGCGCACGGATAGCCGGATCGGGATAATAGGTGGCCGGGCGCCAGCCGGCTGAATGCGATGCTGCATCGGACATTTGCTGTTCTCGTTGGTGCGTTCCCAGAGCGTTTGGGTTAGCTATCATTACCTGCTAATGACCGCAAATCGATCGCGAGACTAAGAGGAAACAATGCCACGCATATTGATGACCGGCGCGGCCGGCGGGATCGGCACATCCTTGCGCAAGCTGTTGCCGCCGATCTATCCGGACCTGCTGCTGAGCGATTTGAAGCCGCCGGCTGATCTCGGCAAGGACGAGAAATTCAAGCCGGCCGATCTCGCCGATCTGGCGCAGGTCGAGGCGATCTGCGAAGGCATCGACGGCATCCTGCATTTTGGCGGTTACTCGGTGGAAGGACCCTGGGATTCGATCCTGCAGTCCAACATCATCGGCGGCTACAATCTGTTCGAGGCGGCGCGGAAGAAGGGTGTGAAGCGCGTGGTGTTCGCCTCGTCGAACCATGCGGTCGGCTTCTACCCGCGCCATCACCGGATCGGCACCGACGTTACTGCGCGGCCCGACAGCCGCTACGGCGTCAGCAAGGTGTTCGGCGAGGCGGTCGGCGCGCTCTATGCGGACAAGCACGGGCTCGGCGTCACCTGTATCCGGATCGGCAATTTCGGCGAGATGCCGCTGGATCACCGCCGTCTCTCGATCTGGCTGAAGCCGGAGGACCTGGTGCAGCTCTGCTGCATCGGGCTCGATCATCCCGACATCCATTTCGAAATCTTCTACGGCGCCTCCTATAATGAACGCGCCTGGTGGGACAACCATCGCGCCTACGAGCTCGGGTATCGGCCGACCGGCCGGGCCGAGGACTTCCGCGAACATGCCATGGCCGAGCAGGCCAAGCTGAAACCTGATCCGGTCGGCGATTACTACCAGGGTGGCACGTTCTGCAGCATGGAGTTCGACGGCGACGAGAGCCGGATTATCGACTGGAAATGAGATACCGAATTCCGGGTCCTGCGCCCTTGCGGCGCCCGGCCCGAAGACCATACTGACGATCATGTGACCCGGCCTCACCAAGACGCCTGGAAACCGGAGCCTCGAAAAACGGGAACAAAAAAATGGCCGACGGACTTCGCAAGGGACTGACGAGTTATGGCGATGCTGGCTTCTCGCTATTCCTGCGCAAGGCCTTCATCAAGGCCATGGGCTACTCGGATGATGCGCTGAACAGGCCGATCGTTGGCATCACCAATACCTACAGCGACTACAATCCCTGTCATGGCAATGTTCCGCAGATCATCGAAGCGGTGAAGCGCGGCGTGATGCTGTCGGGCGCGATGCCGATGGTGTTCCCAACGATTTCGATCGCGGAGAGCTTCGCTTATCCGACCTCGATGTACCTGCGCAATCTGATGGCGATGGATACCGAGGAGATGATCCGCGCGCAGCCGATGGACGCCGTGGTCGTGATCGGGGGATGCGACAAGACGTTGCCGGCGCAGATCATGGCCGCAGTCTCAGCCGACCTGCCGACCGTCGTCATTCCGGTTGGCCCGATGGTGGTCGGTCATCACAGGGGCGAGGTGCTCGGCGCCTGTACCGATTGCCGGCGGCTCTGGGCGAAATATCGCGCCGGCGAAATCGACGACAACGAGATCGAAGCCGTCAACGGCCGGCTGGCGCCTTCGGTCGGCACCTGCATGGTGATGGGCACCGCCAGCACCATGGCGTGCATCACCGAGGCACTCGGTTTGTCGCTGCCGATGAGCGCAACGATCCCGGCGCCGCATGCCGAGCGGTTCCGTTCGGCGGAGGCCAGCGGCAGGGTGGCGGCCGAAATGGCGAAAGCCAAGGGACCGAGGCCGAGCGAGATTCTGACGCCGACATCGTTCCGCAATGCGCAGGTCGTGATGCAGGCGATCGGCGGCTCGACCAATGGCCTGATCCATCTCACCGCGATCGCTCATCGCTCCCCGCACAAGATCGACCTCGAGATATTCGACAAGCTCGGCCGCGAGGTGCCGGTGCTCGTCGATCTGAAGCCGTCGGGCGAACATTACATGGAGCATTTCCACCATGCCGGCGGTGTGCCGAAGCTAATGGCGCAGCTTGGTGACCTCATCGATCTCGACGCAAAGACCATCACCGGCCAGACTCTGCGCGAGATTGTGGCCGGCGCCGAAGATGTTCCGGGACAGGACGCCATCCGTCCGCGCGACAATCCGATCAAGAGGGAAGGCGCGATGGCGGTGCTGCATGGCAGCCTTGCGCCGCGCGGGGCCGTCATCAAGCAGTCGGCGGCCAGCCCAAAACTGCTGCAGCACACCGGCCGTGCCGTGGTGTTCGAATCGGTCGAGGATATGACGCTGCGGGTCGACGACCCCGATCTCGACGTCAACGCTGACGACGTGCTGGTGCTGCGCAACGCCGGTCCCAAGGGGGCGCCGGGCATGCCCGAGGCTGGCTATTTGCCGATCCCGAAGAAGCTTGCGCGTGGCGGCACCAAGGACATGGTGCGGATATCAGACGCGCGGATGAGTGGAACGGCGTTCGGCACCATCGTGCTGCACATTACGCCGGAGTCCGCCGTGGGCGGGCCGTTGGCGCTGGTGAAGAATGGCGACATGATCCGGCTCGACGTCTCCAAGCGCAGCATTGACCTGCTGGTGGATGACGCTGAACTGGAGAAGCGGCGGACCGCGCTTGCGCCGGCCGCAACGCCCGATTGGGCGAGGCGTGGCTACGCGCATCTGTTCAACGAGACGATTCTGCAGGCTGATGAAGGCTGCGATTTCGATTTCATGCGCGGGCAGGGAAAGAAATAGCCCTGCGGCGTCATGCCCCGCGAAGGCGGGGCATCCAGTACTCCGAGGCGCTGAATTCGAATCGAGAGTGCGCGGCGTACTGGATGATTCGCTTCGCGGATGATGACAGTTGAGCAGGCGGTATCAACGCGCCGCTACTTCCCCTTGCTGGTGAACTTCTTCACCGCAACGCGAAATTCATCCGTTTGCATGGCATCGATGATCTTCGCTTCCTCGGCATCGAGCTGCTGCTTCGTCGGCGTAACCGCGGCCTGATAGACCAGCGACTTGGTGCCGCTGATCGCCGCTGGCGGGTTCTGTGCCAGCCGCTCGGCGAATTTGCGCGTCTCAGCCTTCAGCTCTGCCGCCGGAACGACGCGGGCAACCAGACCCCACTCATAGGCCTGCTGCGCGGTAAAACTGTCCTCTGCCAGAAAGATCTGCAGCGCGCGGCGGGTGCCGACGGTGCCGACCATGCCGACCGTACTGCCTCCGTCAGGCGAGACGCCGATCTTGGCATAGGCCGGCGTAAAGCGGGCGTCGTCGGCGGCAATGCAGAGATCGGCGACGAAGGCGAGCCCCATGCCGGCGCCAGCCGCGGAGCCATGGACGCTGGAGAGAACGATCTTGGGCATCCGCCGTACTGCTTCGATGAAGGCATGGTAGTGCTTCAGTAGTTCGCCGACCACGGGGGCGATCGTATCGTTGGCGGCGGCGGCGCCGATGGTCTGCAGATCGCCGCCGGCCGAGAAGGCGCGGCCTTCACCCTCGATCACCAGCACCCTTACGTCGTCATTGCCCTCGACCTCCGCGCCGAGCTGCTCGAGCTTTTGTGCGATCGACAGATTGATGGAGTTGAAAGCCGCGGGGCGATTGAGCGTGATCGTGGCGATCGGGCCCTCGATCCGGAGCAGGGCAGGGGCGGCGGTATCATCGGAGGTCGACATGGCAAGGCCTCGCGGAGCGCGGCGGATGGACCAGGCATTTAAATGGAGAAGGCAAGAGGTGACAATCCCCGCCAGGTCCGCAAAATGCGGCAAACACCGCCCTCAAGGCCGCCGTCGCCCTTGCGTCTGTTCGCGCCATGAGGTCAGATAGGCGCCCGTCATCGTTCGGGACGGACACGAGCGCCGCTCCCAAGGGACGAGGCAGGCAAGCCAAAATCACTGGAGAGGAAACGACATGGGTCATTCCCGTGCGCTCGAACGTAGGATGTCCCCATGATGGCAGGAGCAGTTGTGATCATCGGCGCGGGCCATGCCGGCTATCAGCTTGCGGCTTCGCTGCGCCAGCACGGCTTTTCGGAACGCATCGTGTTGTTGAACGATGAAGGCCATCTGCCTTACCAGCGACCGCCGCTGTCCAAGGCCTATCTGAAAGGAACCGGCGGACCCGACAGCCTGATGTTCCGGCCGGAAAAATTCTATCTCGACCAGAATATCGATCTGATCTCCGATCGCGCGGTGTCGATCGACCGCGCGGCGCGCAAGGTGGCGCTCGCCTCCGGCGCTTCGCTCGATTACGGGCATCTGGTGCTGGCGACCGGCGCGCGCAACCGCCTGCTCGACATTCCCAACGCCAATCTCGACAGCGTGCGTTACTTGCGCACGCTCGACGAAAGCCAGTCGCTGCGCGACTACATCACCGAAGGCCAGCGCGTGGTCGTTATCGGCGCCGGTTTTATCGGCCTGGAGTTTGCGGCGACGGCGCGGGCAAAGGGCCTCGAAGTCGACGTCGTCGAACTCGCCACGCGCGTGATGGCGCGCGCGGTGACGGCGGAGATCTCGGAGTTCTTCCAGTCACGGCATGCTGCGGCCGGCATCCGAATTCACCTCGGCGTGCAGGTCACCAGCATCGAAAGCGACGGACGCACGGTTACGGGCGTCAGCCTCAGCGATGGCCGGCACATGAAAGCCGACCTGATTGTGGTCGGGGTTGGCGTGTTGCCGAATGTGGAACTGGCGGCGGACGCCGGCCTGCCGGTCGCGTCGGGCATCATCGTCGATGAGCACTTGCTGACCGCCGATCCCAATATCTCGGCGATTGGCGACTGCGCGTTGTTTGCGAGCCCGCGTTTCGGCGGTTCACTGCGGCTGGAGTCGGTGCAGAACGCCACCGACCACGCGCGCTGCGTTGCGGCCCGGCTGACCGGCGATGCCAAGCCGTATGACGGCCTGCCCTGGTTCTGGAGCGATCAGGGGCCCGACAAGCTCCAGATCGCAGGACTAACCACCGGCTACGACCGCGTGGTGGTGCGCGGTGATCAGGCCCAGGCGGCATTCTCGGCTTTTTGCTACAGGGGCGGACAACTCGTCGGCATCGAGTCAGTCAACCGCGCGGGCGATCACATGTTCGGACGGCGCCTGCTTGCCGCCCATGGCTCGATCACGCCCGAGCAGGCGGCCGATACGAGCTTCGACCTGAAAAAGGCCCTGACTTAAGCGGAGGCGGCCGAGTTCTGTAGCCCGGATGGAGCGAAGCGCAATCCGGGGCTGTTGCAAGCGGGTGAGCGTCCCGGATTTCGCTTCGCTCCATCCGGGCTACGAGCTCAACACCGCCGCCACTTCGGCTGCCGTCGGCATCGATGGCGCGGCGCCCATTCGCTGTACGCAGATCGATGCGGCGGCGTTGGCGTATTCGAGCGCGTCGCCGATCGTTTCTCCTCTGGCAAGCTGCGCAGCGAGGGCGCCGACGAAGCAATCGCCGGCGCCGGTGGTGTCCACGGCCTTTACGGCCCGTCCCGCAATCAGCGTGGGCTCGCCGCGTACAATCGCGAGCACGCCGCGCTTGCCAAGTGTAACGCAGATGATCTTGTCTGAAGCCGTTGGCAGGCGCAGCGCCGCTTCGACGAATCGGGAAGGGTCGTCGGTGTCGTGAAGCTCGGTCTGCGCGAGAAGCCCCAGCTCGGTTTCGTTGAGAACAAGGATATCGACGAGATCGAGCAATTCGGGGCCGCAGGCGATCGCCGGCGCCGGATTGAGGATGGTAGTCGCGCCGGCGGCGCGCGCTCGTTTGAAGAAGGCGACGATCGTGGGCTGCGGAATCTCGAACTGACTTACGGCAATGTCGCCCTTGGCAAGCGTGGGGACGGCGACATCGTCGGCACTGACGAGCGCATTGGCGCCGGGCACGACGACGATGGTGTTGTCGGCGTTGGCGATCGTGATCACGGCCGTTCCAGTATGGACGTCTACGGTGTCCTTGACGAAAGCGAGATCGACGTTTTGCTGGCTGAGGAATGTCCGCAATTGCTTCCCGAAAGCATCCGCGCCTAGCCGGCCGATCAGCGTTGACGGTGCGCCGAGTTTTGCGGCGGCCACGGCCTGGTTGGCGCCCTTGCCGCCTGGAAAATAATGCACCGCCTGACCTGCGACGGTCTCGCCGACCTTCGGATGCCGGTCGGCCGTCGCCACCACATCCATGTTGATGCTGCCGGCGACGAACACGCGCCCCATGCGTACTAACCCCCGTTCGCTTCCTCAGGCGCTGACCTGAAACTCTCGCGTGATCGCCTCGATGTCGGCGAGCGTGGGCAGGCCGGCCTCATTGCCGAGACGCTGGACCTTGAAGGTCGAGGCCGCGCGCGCAAGCTCGAAATGCTCCTGCCAGCTTTTAGCAGGATTGGCGAGATAGGAATAGACATAGGCGCCGTGGAAGACGTCGCCTGCGCCGTTGGTATCGATAACGCGTTCGGGTGTGACCGGAAGTGCGGGAAGGCGGCGGACGGTGCCGGTCTCGTCATACCAGAGCAGGCCCTTCTCGCCCATGGTGACGCCGCCGATCCGGCATCCGCGGCTCTTCAGATAATCCAGCATGGCCTCCGGCGTCTTGTCCATCTGTTCGCACAGCCGTTCGGCCACGATTGCGACGTCGATGAATTCCAGCAGTTCATGGGTGTTGGTGCGCAGGCCGCCGCCGTCGAGCGATGTCAGAATGCCGTCCTCGCGGCAGAGTTTGGCATAGTGGATTGCCGCGTCCGGCTGATGGCCGTCGACATGCAGCGCGCGACAGCCCTTCAAGTTCAGCATCGGGAAGGGATGAATGTGCTCGTCGTCGCGGCAGCGTACGATGGCGCGTTTGCCGTCTTTCGGCATGATGAACGACAGCGACGAGGAGTTGACCTTGCGCGGATGGATCGAGATGCCGTATTTCGCGGCCATGTCCTGAAACATGCGGCCGAGCCAATCATTGGCCATAGTCGCGATCAGGTCCGGCACGATCCCGAGCTTGGCACAGCAGAACGCCGCCGTCACGGCGTTGCCGCCAAACGACACCGCGTAGGCGGAGGCCACATGTTTTTCGTCGCCAGTCGGCATGTGGTCGGTGATGAAGGTAACGTCGATATAGGTCTGTCCGATGAAGAGGGCCTGCATGCGTTTTCCGTCATGTCCTGCAGAGTGTTGGGCGAAGATGGTCCCGGCGCGGCGCACACACATTAGCACTGGTTATCGGATGCATTCGCTGAAATTATTCGCAACCGTGCCGTCTTTGCTGCTTGAGATGGGAGTATAGAGGAGACTGCGACCGTCCTTAAGGGGGGCTTGGGCATACCGTCGTATAACGGCTGACGGCTGCCCGGGTTTCGCCTACGGCGCGACAAAAGTGGAGGAAATGATGACGGTTTATTCCGGTCCCGTGTTCGACATGGCGGTTAATCAGTTTGGCGTCATCGCCAACCATCTCGAAATCCCGATGGACGAGCGCGACCGCATCTTGATGCCGAAGCGGGCGGTTACTGTCTCTTGCCCGATCCACCGCGACGACGGCACGGTTGCCGTGTACGAAGGCTATCGGGTGCAGCATCATCTCACCCTCGGCCCGACCAAAGGCGGCACGCGATTCGCGCCCTCGGTCGATATCGGCGAGGTCGCGGCCCTTGCGATCTGGATGAGCTGGAAATGCGCGCTCGTCGGGCTGCCGTATGGCGGCGCCAAGGGCGGCGTCAATGTCGATCTCTCCACCATTTCCAAGCGCGAATTGGAAGGGCTGTCGCGCCGCTACATGCAGGAGATGATCCCGTTCGTCGGTCCGCATACCGATGTGATGGCGCCGGACATGGGCACCAACGAACAGGTGATGGCCTGGTTCATGGACACGTATTCGATGTACCAGGGCCAAACCGTGACCGAGATCGTGACCGGCAAGCCGGTCTCGTCGGGCGGCACGCTCGGCCGCCGCGAAGCAACCGGGCGCGGCGTCGCCTATCTGGCCAAACGGGTGCTCAAGGAGCTATCGATCAATCCGGGCAGCGCGACCGCCGTGATCCAGGGCTTTGGCAATGTCGGCTCCTATGCCGCGCTGGAACTACAACAATATGGCCTGAAGATCATCGCGGTCAGCGATCACACCGGCGCGCTACATGATCCGAAGGGGCTGGATATTCCAGCATTGATGCGACATGCCGGCGCGCATGGAAGTATCGCCGGGTTCTCCAACGAGCTTACTTTCGATCCCGAGCAGATCCTCACGCTACCCTGCGACGTGCTGGTGCCGGCGGCGATGGAGCGCGTGATCGATGCCAAGGTCGCTGAAAACCTGAAGTGCCGCGTGCTGGCCGAGGGTGCCAACGGTCCGACCACGCCGGAAGCCGATCTGGTGTTGGAGAAGCGCCAGGGCGAAGTATTCCTGATTCCTGACATTCTCTGCAATTCCGGCGGCGTCGTCGTCAGCTACTTCGAATGGGTTCAGGACCTGCAGCAATTGTTCTGGGAGGAAGAGGAAGTGACACGGCGCGAATACGCGATCCTCGATCGCGCCTTCGATGCCATGGTGCAGCGCGCGAAAGCCGACAAGATCCCGCACCGCACGGCGGCGATGGCCATCGGCGTCGAGAAGGTGCGCGCGGCCAAGAACGTGCGGGGGCTTTTTCCGTGATCACCGGCCTCGATCACGTCGTCGTTCTCACCGGCGACATCAACGCAGCCTCCGCCGCTTACCAGACCTTGTTTGCCCGCGCGCCGGCCTGGCAGAACAGCGGCGAAGGGGCTGACCGCGTCCTGTTCACGCTCGACAACACCACGCTGGAATTGATGGCGCCGAGCGGCGACGGCGCAAATGCCGACCGCATTCGCAGCGTTCTTGCGACCCAAGGCGAGGGACTCGCAAGCATCTGCTTCCGAACCAGTGACATCGCCAAAATGCATCGCCGGCTCGACCGGCTGACGCTGAAGCCGGACGTGATCGCCGACGTCGAAAGCCGCGACGCGATTTCGGGTGCCGTGCTGTCGTGGAAGCGCACGCGCGCGGCGCCAGAGGCCACGCGCGGCGTCCGTGTGTTCTTCCTCGAGCGCGACAAGGAGCGCCCGCTGTCGGTGCGAACCACGCCCGGATCGATCTCAGCGATGGACCATGTCGTGATCTCGACCTCAGACCCTGAACGGGCCGCGGCGCTCTATGGCGCGCGGCTCGGCCTCGACATGGCGCTCGACCGTTCGCACCCCGATTGGGGCCGGCTGATGTTCTTCCGCTGCGGCGACCTCATTGTCGAGGTCACGCACCGGCCGGGCAAGGAGACGGATATGTCGCAGGACAAACTTCAAGACAAACTTCGCGGCCTGTGCTGGCGCGTCGCCGACATCGACGCCACCCATGCCCGGCTCGTACAGGCGGGCGTCGACGTCTCGGAAGTCCGCACCGGCCGCAAGCCGGGAACGCGGGTGATGACGGTACGCAGCGGGACATGCGGTGTGCCCACGCTGCTGGTGCAGCCGTCGGCGGGGCCGGCGAGCGCTGCCGACTGACCCAGCCGTCATTGCGAGGAGCGTCAGCGACGAAGCAATCCAGTCTTGCTTTGGCCTCTGGATTGCTTCGCTTGCGCTCGCAATGACGGTCGGGATAGAGCATCCCTCGTTCTCAAACGCTTCCCTGCATGCTACAGCTTGTGTTGCACGACCACGGGCGATTGATTTGGCAAAGGCAAAACGCGTTCAGAAATGGCAGCGCGACCCCGAGGGGATGCGGCTTCGCATTCTCGAGGCCGCCAAGCAGGAGTTCGCCGCCCATGGCCTGGCCGGCGCGCGCGTCGACCGCATCGCGGCCAATGCCGGCGCCAACAAGCGCATGCTGTACTACCACGTCGGCAACAAGGAAGACCTCTACCTCGCAGTGCTGGAAGGCGCCTATGAGAAGATCCGTTCCGAGGAGCGCGGGCTCGATCTCGAACATCTCGATCCGCCCGAGGCGATCGAACGGCTGATCGAGTTCACCTGGAACTATTTCCTCCGCAACCCGGAATTCTTGGCGCTGCTCAACACCGAAAACCTCGCCAAGGCGCGCCATCTGAAGCGCTCGACCAAGGTGAAGTCGATGCATTCGCCATTCGTCGAAATGATCCGCACCGTGGTGACGCGCGGCGTCGAAAGCGGCGATTTCCGCGTCGCCGTCGATCCGGTCCAGCTCTATATCTCGATCGCCGCGCTCTGCTTCTTCTATCTCTCCAACAGCGCGACGCTTTCCGTGATCTTCGGCCGCGACCTCCTGAAGAAGGAGGCGAGGGATGAGCGGCTGGCGCATATGGTCGCGCTGGTGCTGGCGGCGTTGACGGGCAAATCGACCGCGGATTTCGGCAAGGCCGCCGAGCCGGGCGTGCGGCCGCCGGCGCATCAGCCGGTGTGAGCCGTCGTCCTGCGCACGCGGGAACCCGATAGCCACCGACCCTGATTGCTGCATCGGAAGGCGGCTCCAGCACTCGCAAAGTACGCAGCCGTGGTTATGGAACCCCGCTTTCGCGGGGGCGATGGAACCGGCCATTTCGCCGCACAAAAACCCGCTTGCCAGTATTTATCCAACGGGTTAATTTCCGACCATAAGAGGATAACCAGGGAGCGGGACGTGGCCGAGCTGAAGCGCGAGAGTGGCGTATCGAAAGCGCTGAACGCGGCGTGGGTGCGGCCGTTTCTGTTCCTGCTCTTCATCGTAGTGATGTGGGACCTCACCATCCGCGTATTCCAGATTCCGGCCTACCAGATCCCGGCGCCCGGCGATGTCGTGGCGGTGCTGCGGACGGATTGGCCGGAACTGTTGCGGCAGGCCTGGCCCACCACTTACGCCACCATCTGCGGCTTCCTGCTGTCGGCCGTGTTCGGCATTCCCGTCGCGATGCTGATTGCGGGATCGAAGACGGTGGAGAGCTACGTCTATCCGCTGCTGGTTTTCTCGCAATCCGTGCCGAAGATCGCGATCGCGCCGCTGTTCGTGGTGTGGTTCGGTTTCGGCATCATCCCGAAGGTGATCTCGGCGTTTCTGCTCGGGTTTTTTCCGGTGGTGGTGTCCGCCGTGCAGGGCTTCAAATCGGTCGACCCTGACATGGTCGATCTCGCGCGCGCCATGCAGGGCAGCCGCTTCCAGGTGTTTCGCGCCGTCAACCTGCCGCACGCGATGCCGGCGATCTTCTCCGGCCTGAAAGTCTCGGTGACGCTTGCCGTCGTCGGTGCTGTCGTCGGCGAGTTCGTCGGCTCCAATTCCGGCATCGGCTATGTGATGCAGCGCTCGATCGGTACCTTCGACTTGCCGATGATGTTTGCCGCGCTCGTGATCCTGGCGCTGCTCGGCGTCGTCCTGTTCTGGGTCGTTGATCGGATCGAGCGCCTCGTGATTCCCTGGCATGTCAGCCAGCGCGAGGACATCGTTTTTGCTTCTTGAGGGAATACCGCACGAAACAACAACACAGAACGTCATTGCGAGCGCAGCGAAGCAATCCATGGCGCCGCAAGTGGAGGAATGGATTGCTTCGCTTCGCTCGCAATGACGAAGCAAACGGGAGGATGACCATGATAAGAGTGATAACGGCGATCTCCGCCGCCCTGATCTGGACCGCGCTTTCTGTGCTTCCGGCATCGGCCGCCGACAAGGTGGTTCTGATGCTGAACTGGTACGTCTATGGCGAGCACGCGCCATTCTATTACGGCAAGGCCAAGGGCATTTATGCCGCCGAAGGCATCGATCTCGAAATCCAGGAAGGCCGCGGCTCGGCGGCGACCACGCAAGCCGTTGCGGCCAAGACCGCCAATTTCGGCTATGTCGACGTGCCCACCATGATGCGCGCGGCGGTCAAGGGCGCGCCGATCATCTCTACCGGCGTGCTGCTGCAGACCAGCCCGATGTCGGCGATGGGCTTTGTCGAGAAGAACATCACGAAGCCTGAGGACATCAAGGGCAAGACGGTGGCGATCACGCCGGCCGATTCCATGACGCAGATATGGCCGCTGTTTTTGAAGAAGACCGGCCTGAAGGAAAGCGATTTCCAGACGGTCGCCGGCGACGGCCAGACCAAGCTGAACGCCGTCATCAACGGCCAGGCGGACCTTCTGCTCGGCTATGTCATGGACCAGTCGATGAAGATCAAGGACGCGACCGGTAAGGACGTCAACGCGATCAAGTTCGCCGACTACGGCATCAACATGGTCTGCTCGGGCGTCGTCGCCAACACCGACTTCGTCAAGGCCAACGCCGATCTGGTCAAGCGCTTCATGTCGGCGACCACCAAAGCGGTCGAAGCCGCTGAGAAGGACCCGAAGGGTGCAGCGCAGGCGATTCTCGATGCCAACCCGAAGGGCGGCAAGCTCGAGACATTGACGAAGGGCTTTGAGCTGACAATCCCGCTCTACCGCACGGCTGAAACCAAGAACAAGCGGCCGTTCCAGGTGACCGACCAGAACATGACCGACACGGTCAATCTGATGGTCGAATATGGCGGGTTGGATGCCAAGGCCAAGGACAATCCGAAGGCGTTTTACACCAACGACTACCTGCCGCAGGGCGGCTCGTGAGGGACGCGTGCGATCGGGCAATTGGGGCCTCGTGGTTCGAGACGCGCGGCGTTGCCGCGCTCCTCACCATGAGGGTCTCAGATCTTATCCCGAGGCCTCAAACCTCATCCTGAGGAGGCGCGAAGCGCCGTCTCGAAGGATGAAAGCCCGCACCGGTGCCGAAAGAAAACTTCCAAATGGACGTTAACTGAATGAACCCCGCGACCAAACCAACCGAGATCGATCAGCCAGCCGCGCATTTGCGCCTGGTGTCCGGTCGCGCAGGCGGCGCGGCGGCAGGCATCACGCTATCAGGCGTCTCCAAAACCTATCGCTCGCGCGACGGCGACGTGCCGTCGCTGCGGCCGCTGGATTTCCACATCAACGAGGGCGAGTTCTTTGTCGTGGTCGGCCCGTCCGGCTGCGGTAAGTCCACGCTGCTCAAGATGATATCTGGGCTGCTGGCACCGTCGACCGGTGAGATCCTGGTCGAAGGCGAGCAAGTCACAAAACCGCACGGCAATGTCGGCATCGTGTTCCAGAACGCGCTGCTGCTGCCGTGGCGCAACATCCTGGCCAACGTGATGTTGCCGATCGACATGAAGAAATTGCCGCGCGACGAGTATCTGCCGCGGGCGAAGGCGCTGCTGAAGCTGGTCGGACTCGAAGGCTTCGAGAAAAAGCTGCCCTGGCAATTGTCCGGCGGCATGCAGCAGCGCGCCTCGATCTGCCGGGCGCTGGTGCACGATCCCAAGATCATGCTGATGGACGAGCCATTCGGTGCGCTCGATGCCATGACGCGCGAGAAGATGAACGTCGAGTTGATGCGCATCCAGCGCGAAACCGGCAAGACCGTGCTGCTGATCACGCACTCGATTCCGGAAGCGGTGTTCCTGGCCGATCGCGTGCTTGTCATGACCGAGCGGCCCGGTGCGATCGCCGCGATCTACGACGTGCCGCTGCCCCGCCCACGCTCGCTCGACGCGATGGCCGATCCCGCCTTCACCGACCTGGTGCAGCGAATTCGCAAGCACTTTTTCACGCAAAGCGCGCTGGACTGAAAGCTGGCTCGATGCCGTTACGCTTGGCCGTACGAGACATCTCCTTTTTTGAACGTCCGGTCACTTTCGCCCGGCCGTTCCGGTTTGGCGCGGTCGTCATCAATGCGACGCCGCAAGTCTTTGTGCGCGTCGAGATCGAGGTCGAACGCCAGGGCAGGGCGCTAGGCGCCAGCGCCGAGTTCCTGGTGCCGAAGTGGTTCGACAAGCGGCCGCATCTTTCGCCGGAAGAAACGGTTGCAGAATTGCGCCGCTCGCTGCTGATCGCGCGCGATATCTATCTGGCGCATCCCACTTACGACACAGCATTCGGCCTGCACGCGGCCTGCATCGGCGCGCAAATCGAGGCCTGCGCGCGAGCAGACATTCCGCCGCTGGCGGCGGCCTACGGGCCGGCCGAAATCGACAAGGCGATTCTTGACGCGCTGCTGCGTTGCACGGGAACCAGCTTCTTCGACGGCATGGCCGACAACATCGCAGGCGTGGATGCACGACTGTCGCGCGATCTCGGCGACGATGACGTGTCGCGCTTTCTCGCAGGCCGAAAACGGCTGGAGCGCGTCGCGATCCGGCATACGGTTGGCATGGACGACAAGATCGAAGGCGAGGGCGGCGTTGCCGACAGACAAGAAAACGCTGGCGCGCGCTACTTCAAGCTCAAGCTAAACGGCGATCCCGCGCACGATGCCGACCGGCTGATCCGGATCGGCAATGAACTGGCGACGCTGTCGTACGATTACCGTGTCACCCTCGACGCTAATGAACAGTACGCCGATCTCACTGCGTTGAATGCGCTTGTCGAGCGGCTTGACCGCGACGCCGCGCTGCGGCCGATCGCGCAAAAGCTCCTCTACATCGAGCAGCCGATGCCGCGCGACATCACCCGCCAATCGCCGCTCGGCGCGCTGGCGCGGCGCGATTTTATCGTCGACGAGGCCGACGATGCCTACGACGCCTTCCCGGTGGCGCAGGCGCTCGGTTATCGCGGCATCTCCTCGAAATCCTGCAAGGGCATCTACAAGTCGGTGATTAACGCCACGCGCGCGGCCAAATGGAGCGCAAGCGGCGAAAGATACTTCATCGCTGGCGAGGACCTGACCTGCCAGGCGGGCCTTGCCGTGCAACAGGATCTCGCGCTCGGCGCGCTGATCGGCGTCACTCATGCTGAGCGCAACGGCCACCACTATGTCGACGGTTTTGGCGATACGCCCGTCACGGAAGCGGAGGCGTTTCTGGCAGGCCATCCCGATCTATATATCCGCGGCGGCAACAAAATTCGTCTCGCGATCCATGATGGCGATCTCCTCACGGGATCGCTGACCACACCTGGCTTCGCTACAGCGGTGGATCCGGACTGGTCCGCGATGTCACCGCTCGCGCAGCCCTCGCCAAAAATTCCCTTGGAGAAAGCAGTATGACGACCAAACGCCTCGGCCTGATCATGAACGGCGTGACCGGCCGCATGGGACTCAATCAGCATTTGGTCCGCTCCATCATCGCGATCCGCGATCAGGGCGGCGTGCTGCTGTCCAACGGCGACCGCATACTGCCCGACCCGATCCTGATCGGCCGCGATGCGGAAAAGGTGGAGCGGCTGGCCAAGCGCTTCAACGTGGAGCGCTGGTCGACCGATCTCGACAAGGCGCTGGCCGCGAAGGACGACACTATCTTCTTCGACGCCGCGACCACGCAGGCGCGCCCGTCGCTGCTGACCAAGGCGATCGAGGCCGGCAAGCACGTTTATTGCGAAAAGCCGATCGCGACCAATCTGGAGGAGGCGGTCGCTGTGCTGAAGCTCGCCAAGGCCAAAGGCATCAAGCACGGCACGGTGCAGGACAAGCTGTTCCTGCCGGGCCTGAAGAAGCTAGCCTTCCTGCGCGATTCCGGCTTCTTCGGCCGCATGCTCTCGGTGCGCGGCGAGTTCGGCTATTGGGTGTTCGAAGGCGGCTGGCAGGAAGCGCAGCGGCCGTCGTGGAATTACCGCAGCGAGGACGGCGGCGGCATTATTCTCGACATGGTCTGCCACTGGCGCTACGTGCTCGACAATCTCTTCGGCGAGGTCGAGAGCATCTCCTGCCTCGGCACGACCGATATCCCCGAGCGCTTCGACGAGACCGGCAAGAAGTACACGGCGACCGCCGACGACTCTGCCTATGCCACCTTCCGCCTCAAGGGTGGCGTGATCGCGCATATCAACATGAGCTGGGTGACCCGGGTTTACCGCGACGATCTCGTCACGTTCCAGGTCGACGGTACCCACGGCTCGGCGGTGGCCGGCCTGACCGACTGCGTGATCCAGGCGCGGCAAGCCACGCCGCGGCCGGTGTGGAATCCGGACGAAAAGCGCGCCCACGATTTCTACGCCGACTGGCAGAAGGTTCCCGACAACGTTGTCTACGACAACGGCTTCAAGGAGCAGTGGGAAATGTTCATTCGCCACGTCTGTGAGGAGGCGCCCTACAAGTACACGCTGCTGGAAGGCGCCAAGGGCGTGCAGCTTGCCGAATGCGCGCTGCAGAGCTGGCGCGAGCGGCGCTGGATCGATGTCGCCCCGATCGAGGTGTGAGGAGGGATAGCCATGAACAAGCCTGTCCTGCCGACGTCATCGCTGTCGCTGAAGTTGCCGACCGCGGATCGTTCGATCGAGACCTATCGCCTGGCGGCGCCGCGAACGTTTCCGGCGAAGCTCGAAGGCACGCTGAACCGCGTGGCCTTCTCGGCCGCGCATGTGGTGGCCGATCCGCTCGCCGATAACGATCCATGGCTTAGCGCTGCGATTGATTGGGATCGGACCATTGCGTTCCGCGAGCACGTTTGGGATCTCGGCCTTGGCGTCGCCGAAGCGATGGACACCGCGCAGCGCGGCATGGGGTTGGATTGGTCGACCTCGCTGGAACTGATCCAGCATTCGGTAAAGGCTGCGAAAGCGAAAGGCAATGCGCTGGTGTTTTCCGGCGCCGGCACCGACCACCTCGCAGTGGAAGACGCAAAATCGATCGACGACGTGATCCGCGGCTATGAGGAGCAGATCGCGGCCGTGGAGAAGGCCGGCGGCCGTATCATCTTGATGGCCTCGCGCGCATTGGCAAAGCTTGGTCGTAGCGCCGACGATTATGCAAAGGTCTACAACCGGGTGCTGTCGCAGGTCCGCGAGCCTGTGATTATCCATTGGCTCGGCGACATGTTTGATCCGGCGCTATCCGGCTACTGGGGCACCGCTGATCTCGACAAGGCGATGGATACGGCGGTTGCCATCATCAACGCCAATGCTACCAAAGTCGACGGCGTCAAGGTTTCGCTGCTCGACAAGCAGCGCGAGATCGACATGCGCCGGCGCCTTGATTCCAAGGCGAAGATGTATACCGGCGACGATTTCAACTATGCCGAGCTGATCGCGGGCGACGAGCAAGGCTTTTCGCATGCGCTGCTCGGCATCTTCGATGCGATCGCGCCGGCGGCGTCCTATGCACTGTCGCGGCTGGCTGCCGGCGACGCGGCCGGTTTCCATGACGTGCTGGGGCCGACGGTGCCGCTGTCGCGGCATATCTTCAAGGCGCCGACGCGGTTTTACAAGACGGGCATCGTGTTCATGGCCTATCTCAACGGCCACCAGGATCATTTCACCATGGTCGGTGGGCAGGAGAGCACGCGCTCGACGCTGCATCTGGCTGAACTGTTCCGCTTGGCCGACAGGGCTGGGCTGCTCTCCAACCCTGAACTGGCAACGCGGCGCATGAAGACGGTGCTGGCAACGCGCGGCATCGAACCCTGATGCGCGATTTCTCGAGCGATCATCGCTGGCTGTCGCTGAACACGGCTACCGTTCGGAAGCAGGGTGATCTCGTTGCCATCATCGACGCCTGTGCGCGCCATGGCATCCGCGCCATCGATCCCTGGCGCGACCAGGTTGCGGCCATCGGCCTCGAGCGCGCAGCGCGGGCCGTGCGCGACGCCGGCCTTGAATTATCCGGTTATTGCCGCGGCGGCATGTTCACCGCTGATGCGGCGCACCGCATCGAGGTGCGCGACGACAACCGCCGTGCGGTGGACGAAGCCAGGGCGCTGGGTGCACCCTGTATCGTGCTGGTCGTCGGCGGCCTGCCGCAATATTCGCGGCCGGGAAGCGCAGCCTCGAAAGATATTGTGGCCGCGCGGACGCAAGTCCATGACGCCATCGCGGAAATGCTGGAGTACGCGAGAGAGGTCAACATGCCGCTCGCGATCGAGCCTTTGCATCCGGCCTACGCCGCCGACCGTGCCTGCGTGAACACGACGAAGCAGGCGCTGGACATCTGCGACCAGCTCGATCCGCAGCGCACTGGCGCGCTCGGTGTTGCGCTCGACGTCTATCACATCTGGTGGGACCCGGAACTGATGCCGCAGATTGCGCGCGCGGGGAAGGATCGATTGCTGGCGTTTCACGTCTGCGACTGGCTGGTGCCGACAAAAGACATCCTCAACGACCGCGGCATGATGGGCGACGGCGTTATCGACATCACATCTGTGCGATCAGCGGTCGAGGCGCAGGGCTTTGCCGGCTATTCCGAGATCGAAATCTTCTCCAACGAGTGGTGGACAAGGCCGATGGATGAGGTCCTGCAGACCTGCATCGCGCGGCATCGGACGGTGGTCTAGCAGCCGTCACTCGAAAACGCTTGTTCCGCTGTCTCAATGACGGACGATGTTGTCTCGTATGTGAACTGCCGCACCACTCCTTTTCTGATGCCGTCGCATGAAGAGACAGCGCGCGGTTCCCGATTTAACCTTTTCCGCGGGTATTTAGCTTAACAAAGGGTTACCGTTGCGCCTGGATAAACTCCGGCGCTAGCAATCGCACGGAGAAAGTCTCCACAAGCGATGAGCGACAACATGAAAATCCTTTACGCAATTGCGACGCTGGCCCTGCTGTCGACATCGGCACAGGCCTGGCAGGTCGTGGAACGCTGCACCTACAGCAAGTTCTATGGCAGGGTGTGCACGACGTCCTATCTGGACGATCCGGTGCGCAGCGAGGCGCAGGATCAGGAAGACGCAAAGGCAAGGCGCGCCAGCATCGAGAAGTGGGAAGCGTTCTGCAAGCCGAAACGCACCTACGACAACGAAGGTGTCGTCCGCCTGGTTTACGCCCGCAAGGGCTGCGAGTTCGGCCGCAGCGAGTAGCACGCATCTCCTCGCCGCGAGCGAGGAGGATTCCGAGTCCTACGGCTCGATGAACGGCGGGCAACGCGCAGCGCGCCCGACAGACCGCTAAATCTTTATCGACCAAATTGCGATCCGGTTAGTCACACAGCTTTACGCCGCCTCAATGCTTGTCGGTCATTCCTGACAGACGCATTCATCAAGGGGCAGTGTCCATGCGCGTCTTCATCGCAATCTCGATCGTCGTTGCTTCGGTCTCCTCCGCGTCCGCCCAATTCGCGATGGATCACGGCCATGCCGCGGATGCCGTCCAGGCCGCCCGCGCAGCACGGGCCGCAGCGGATGCCAAGGCTGCGGCCATTGCCTCCGGCGCGCCGCTGCTTCCCAGCCAGCAAACCAATTTCTACGTCGGCAGCCGCGGCACCGTGAAGATCGTGCCCCGGACCTCGGAAGAACTGAAGGCCGATGAAGCCGCCCAGGCTGCCTGGAGGGAGCGCTGCCGGCCGACGGTGGTTGAAGACCGCGAGGGCCTGCGGCGCGTGAGATATGCCGAACGGGATTGCGATCTCTCCCGCTTCAATACTGCGGGCAACTAAGGCGCGTGTTCATAAAGGGCCGTCATGTCCAGTCTGCTTTCAAAGCGGCTCAATTGGAAGCCGCGAAATGACGGGATCGACCAAGAGCAGACCGCGACCGCCTAACTAGTCCAATCGCAGCCGATAGCAATCGAACTCCGTTCCGTAGGCCCTCTTACGACCATCTGGCCGAAAACCGAGTTTATTCGCAACTCGTACGGACCTTTCGTTCTCGGGATTGATGCAGGCGATAATCTCCTTCAGCCCGACCTCGTCCCTCGCGTACTGGACTACGCGAAGGGCAGCTTCTGTGGCGTAACCGTTCCCCCACGCGCTCCTTGGCAGTCGCCAACCTATTTCGATTTCGGGACCCTCCAGCGCCAGTGGGATAAGCAGGGCCATGCCCAAGAACGAGTTGTCGTCGAATCGGTTGCGGAGCGTCCACCATCCAAGTCCTTTTCCCGGATCAACGGCTAAGCGCGTGCGCAGGGAGGCTTGATACCGGTTGACGTCGAAATTGTCCCGAAAATCGGGCGTGATGAAGCGCCGAACTTCGATGTCCTTGTCCATGGCAACGTAGGCATCGACGTCGGCTGCGGCCCGAGGCCGCATACAAAGACGCGGCGTTTCTAGCGTTGGCACCATGATAAAGACATACCGAGTGGCTGCGTGGCGCACAACCTCTCCCGTGGGTCAATAGACAAGCGTCGAGGCGGGCTGAAGCTTTCAGCGTCGAGGCTAAAGCCTGCTTTCGGCTAGGCCCTCCCGGGTCGAAATGCTAGAGCATCCCCAACTACCGTTGGGGCGGCATGACTTTCACTTCCTGGCATTTCGGCACCTTCGCCGCGATCGTATTCGCGGCGTATTACCTTCCGGCGCGCCCAAGCTGAGAAATCTGGCGCTCGCGGGGGGCTCGCCGCTCACCGGGCTGGAGATCGTCGCGACCCAGCCGCAGCTTCCGAGTTTCATTCTGATCGAAGCGAATGTTCTCGCCCGCCGGACCGATGCCGCGCTGGTCGAACGTTACTCACGCGGCGATGCCGAGCCATTGTTCTTTCGCCCGGTCAGGGCCGCGGTAGCCGCCTACGAGCAGCGGATTCACGCGCCGCTGACGCATGAGCAGGTTTGGCTCGAGCTACGCAGATTGGTCGGGCAGCCGCCGAGCGATTTCGACAACCGGGCCTATGCAGATCGCGCGCTGCAGCAATTCAACGCGGAGGATCCGACGGATGCAGTGCAGTCTAACGCGAAACGGATTGGGGAGCTGATCCGGATCGCGGAACAACGCGGTGCGCGCGTGCTGCTGTTCGAGCTACCCTATTCCGAACCGATCGAAGGCTCGCGATATGCGGCGATCACACGGGAAATTATTCACGCCGCGTTTCCGGATTCCCATCGATGGCTGTCTATCAAGTGAAGCGAGGCGAGCTGCGCTGGGCCGATGGTGTTCATCTCGACGAGCGCTCTGCGGTCATCGTAACACAGGCGCTGGAGCGCGCCTTGGCATTGGCGCGCGTGGCCAAGTGACGGGGGCCTTGTCTTTCTCGAAAAGCCCAGGCTGGGGGGTTACCGTGATTGAGCAAGGAAGGCGATGATCTTTTTTCTGTCCTCGCTCGATGAGAGGCCGCCATACGGCTTCATGTTGTTGCCGGGCACGACCTCATCGGGGTTCGCGATGAAGCGATCGAGCTTCTCCTCATCCCAGACGAATCCTGCCTCCTTCATTGCGCTAGAAAACGCATAGTCTGGTAGCGATCCCGCTTTCCGTCCGACAATCTTGTGCAGGTTGGGACCCAGCCGATTGTCGCCCTCTCTCATGATGTGGCAGGTCCGACAGGCATTGTTGAAGGCCTGTTGTCCTGAGACGCCCTCCGCGCCTTGCGGCGCCTGGGGCATGGCGGAAGGCGATAGAAGCATGCACGCCAGTCCGCTCAACGCGCCTATCACGAACGTCCGACTGTGCCGCAAACGTGCGTCTCGCCGGCTGGATGTTGGCTGGACGAGCAGCGTGACAAAGGGCGATTGCCTCATTCGATCCTCATCAAGAAGAATGGTGGGCGTGTTCGGTCACTGGCTTGCGACCTGCGGCATCGTATTGAAGCGCGCCTTCTGCTCGTTGCTCAGCGTGGCATAGAATTCGTCCAGCGCCGGCTGCACCAGCACGGCTGCCTCCAGCATGGCTTCGAGTCGCTTCTCCATTGCCTCCAGCCGTCCGAGCGGTGTGAGCGGCACGTCGTCGGGGCAGGCGGCCTGCAACTTCTGGACCGCGTCGTTCGTCGCCTTGTTCAAGACGTCGAGCGCGTCCTTCTGTTTGCCTGCCGGATGTATCACGGCCTCGATCCGCTCGATCGGTAGCTGCGTGAGGCTGGATTTCGGGTCACCGCAGCGCTCGGTTTGCGCATTTGCCTCCTGCTGCGGCTGCTGTTGCGAACGCTCGCCGACGTTCGGGCCGAGCGCGTTGAAGCGGGCCTTTTGCTCGTCATCCAGCGAGTTGTAGAACCGCTCAAGCGCCGGACGCACGATCCTTACCGCATCGAGCGTAGCCGTCACGCGGTTCGTCATCGCCCGCAGGCGACCGGGCGGCGTCATGGCAAAGGAATCGGCGCAAGAATTCTTGAAGACGTCGGCGGCCTTGGCCGCGGCGGCCTTCAGTTCGTCGAGCAGGGCGCGCTGCTCGGGCGTCGGCTGCACTGCGCGCACGATCGACGCAATCGGCCACGCAGTCACGCCCTCGTCCGGCGCTCTGCACACTTGCCGCAGCGCCTGCCGGCTTACGCTTGCGCGCTTGCCCCGTCGGTAATCGGTGACCGCCGCCCCGGGCTCAGGATATCTGGCGTAAGCGGAATACGGGCTGTCCGTACCCCAAAACACCGTATCGACGAAGTCGTCGTAGGCATACGCCCAATAGCCGGGGTCATAGGCGTAGGGCCAGAACGTGTAATTGAAGATGTCGGAATAGGCGTAAGGCCAGAAGACCGGGCCGAGCCAGGCCACGAACGCGGCGCGGTGGCCGCGCTTCCAGGCATGCCGGGGAGCCCAGCGGTTCTCCCGGGCGGTCAGCGCCGCTCGGGCTTGCAGGGCATCATTGCTGCGGAAGTGCGCGGAAAATCGCCCGCGGGCCGCCGCCTGCACGGCCGCGGCAGAGGCGGATCGTTCAGCCGAAGGCTGCGGGCCCAGCCGCTGCAGGCGTGCCTGGTCACGTTCTTGGATGCGCTGCTCGCGCTGGAGTAGTCGTTGCTGTGTTTGCAGCAGCCTTTCCTGCGAGCGTTGCGCCCGGAGATCTTCCGGCCTTTGCGATTGCAATTGCTGGACGCGCTGCTGCAGGCGATCGATGCGGCCCTGCCGCTCCGTGCTCTGGCGCGACAGCATGTCACGCTGCCGCTCCTGCACCATTTCCTGCCGCTGCTGGAGGCGCTGCTCACGCTGCTGCGCACGTGTTTCGATCTGTTCCGTTCGCGAAGGGCGTGCGCCGACAACGGGCGATGCGTCCGGCCGCGGTGGTGCGGCGATGCGCGGTTCCGGGGGCCTCGCCATGGCGGGTCGCTGCGGCGGCGCGGCACGATGGATTTCAGGTCGCGGCGCTACCACGCGCGGCGCGGCCGGGCGCGGTGGCGCGGCGATACGCGGCGGCGCCGCCTGTGGGGCCATCGCTGGACGTTGCGGCGAAGGAGCTGCACGGAACGTCGGGGCGGCGGGTCGCGCCATGGCCGGAGGAGGCGCCACCGGGCGGGCCATCGCCGCTGGCGGTGCAGCCGGTCGGGCCATCGCCGGTGGTGGGGCAGCGGGTCGGGCTGCTGGCGCAGCCGGGCCGCCACCACCTGCGCCGAAACCTCTTCGATCCTGGGCGGACGAGCCGGTGCTCACCGCTATCGCGGAGATACCGAGGAAAAATGCTGCGATGCGAGCGCGGCTCGAAAGCATGATCTCACTCCCTCGCTTCGTCGCCCGGGAGCATCAACGCGCAAGCGCAGGAATCGTTCGTCGCGGGGGTGGCTTACATTACGATTCTACTACGCAGGACTGATGCAGATCGCCTGCGCTCTAGCTGATCGTGCAAGGCACGCTCAGAAATCCACGGAAGCGCACGCGGCCGCCGCGTACCGGTTCACCGTCGAGCGTATAATCCGGAAAGCGCGCGAGGAAACGCGAGATCGCGATGGCGCCCTCGAGCCGCGCCAACGCCATGCCGGCGCATTGATGCGCGCCGGTGCCAAAGGCCAGATGCCGGTTCGGCGTACGGCCGATATCGAAACGTTCGGGATCGGCGAATTGCGCGGGGTCGCGGTTGGCGGCGCCGATGCACAGCGTCACCGGTGTGCCCGCCGGCATCGCGACGCCGCCGAGTTCGAATGGCTCGACAGTCATGCGATTGCCGAGCTGGTTGGAGCTCTCGAACCGCAGCATTTCCTCGACCGCGGTCTTGATCAGCTCGGGATTGTCAATCAGCCGGCGTTTCTCGCCTGCGTGGTTCAGTAACGCGACCAGCCCGTTGCCGATCAGGTTGGTGGTGGTCTCGTGGCCGGCATTGAGCAGGAAGATGCAGTTGTGCAGCAGCTCCTTTTCGGTCAGCCGCTCGCCATTGTCTTCGCCCTGAATGAGTCGCGTCAGCACGTCGCGGTCGGGATTGCCGGGCTTGGCCCGTCGCCGCGCCACCAGCCCTTCGAGGTACGTCAGGAAATCCTTCACCGCCTTGTTGCCGCGGGCAAAGGCCTCCGGGCCGATCACCGGCTCCAGCGCGCCGAGAATGGCCAGCGACCAGTCGCGCAGCGGCTCGCGCTCGTCCTGCGGCACGTCGAGCAGATTGCCGATCACTTCGATCGGAATGGCGGCTGCGAAATCGTCGATCAGGTCCACCTTGCGCTTGGCGGCGATGGCGTCGAGCAGGCGGTCGACCAGCCGGACCAGATCAGGCTCCATGCCGGCGATCGCGCGCGGCGATAGTGCGCCCATGATGAGGCGGCGGACGCGGGTGTGAGCGGGGGGATCGTTGAAAACGAGGCTCGTGGTGTGGTGCTCGTAGAGCAGGGAGTCGCCATATTTCGGCGAGAACTCCTTCTTCTTATCGGACGAGAAGGCTTTGGTGTTCTTGTAGGCTGCAACCAGATCGTCGTAGCGGGTCAAGAAATACGAGCCGTTCGGCAACCGCTTGACCGGTTCGCTCTCGCGCAGCGCGCGATAGGTCGGGTAGGGGTTGGCATAGAACTCCGGCGTCAGCTTTTCGAGGTCGAATGTGGCCGCCAGTTCGCGCGCATCCAGATTCATGGCTCGCCAGACTCTCTCGCCAGACCCTTGAGACAAACAACGACAATCAAATTAGTCGCGTCTGCAACTATCTTAAATGCCGTCACGGAGGCGTCAAGGCGGAAGCGCAAGCTCCGCCGGCATGTCCGCGGCGCGCTGGGGTTGCTGCCGGTCCGGGATAAGCCGGGAGGGCGAGAACGGGATTCGGGAAAAACTGGTGCTCAAACAAAGCGATGAGGTTGTGTCTTTGACGTCACCCGGTGGCAGAATCCCCTGGGTTGCGCTGCGATAGATCCTTGACTTCGTCAAGGTGAGTGATTACTCACACCCCCATGTCTACCCTGCGCATGACCAGTGACTTGCGGCGGCAATTGATCTTGAGCGCCGCCAAGCGGTGCTTTGCCCGTCACGGCTTTGCCGGCACCACGACCAAGAGCGTGGCGGCGGCTGCTTCCATTTCGGAAGGGCTGTTGTTCAAGCACTTCCCGTCCAAAGCCTCGCTCTATGCCGAAATCCTCGCAGAGGAGTGCGAGGCCGATCCGGATTTCGCGCATTTGCTCGGCCAGGAGCCCTCAACTGCCACACTGGTTGAGCTGGTCAAGGGCATGGTTGGCCATTTCATGGAGGTGTCGGACGGCTCGGATCAGGAGGAAGCGCAGCGGCTGCGGCTGATGACGACCAGCCATCTCGATGACGGCGAGTTCGCGCGTTTGCTTTACGACAAGATCGCCGGTCTGATCGGGCCGGTGTTCACAGCATCGATCGAGCGCGCTGTAGCGGCCGGCGACGCGACGCGGATCGGCAGCGATCCGCTCAACCTGTTCTGGTTCGCGCACCACACCGTGCTGATGGCGGCGCTGACGCGGCTTCCGGCCGTGCCCTGCCTTTCCTACGGCAACGCCGCCGACCTGGAGCGGCAGTTGTGTCAATTCATCCTGCGCGGCATCGGACTTACCCAAGCCGCAATTGCTTCTCATCTGGACGGCGAGCTGTCACCGAATTCGGGACAATCGGTAACTGCAGAAAGTGCATGACATGAATATCGTGACCGAACACAAGATTTCGGGCAAGCCGATAACGGAAAAGCCGCACAAGCGGCCGGTCCGCATGGTGCGGTGGCTCATCATCGTTGGAACGCTGCTGGCCCTGCTGGTTGGTGGCCTGGTCTGGTTCAACTACTTCCGCGGCAAGATGATCGCGCAGTTCTTCGCGACCATGAAGCCGCCGCCGACCAGCGTCAACATCGCCACGGCGACGTCCGAGACGATTCCGAATCTTCTGACCGCGGTCGGCGATCTCGCCGCCGTGCACCAGGTCAACGTGACCTCCGACGTCAACGGCCGCATCACCGATATCCTGTTTACGGCGGGCGCCAGCGTGAAGCAGGGCACGCCGCTGGTTCAGTTGTTCGACGGTCCCGAGCAAGCAGACCTCGCCAACTACAAGGCGCAGCAGCGGTTGGCGCAGCTCTCGCTGGATCGCGCCAAGCAGTTGGCCGAGCGTCAGGTCGGACCACAGGCGACGGTGGACAACGCCCAGGCTGTGTTCGACCAGGCCAGCGCCGGCATCGCCAGGACCGAAGCGATCATTTCGCAGAAGCTGGTGCGGGCGCCGTTCGATGGCGAACTCGGCGTTCGCAGGGTGGAAGTCGGACAATATCTGACTGCGGGCACGCAGATCGTCTCGCTGACCGATCTGTCGATGTTGTATGCGAACTTCACCGTGACGGAGAAGGATTCCGGCCAGCTCAAGGTCGGCCAGACCGTTCGTATCGGTGTCGACGCCTATCCGGGCCGCACCTTCGAGGGCAAGATCACCACCATCGAGCCGCAGATCGCGGCGGATACGCGCAACATTCGTGTCCAGGCGACCATCCAGAATCCGGACAAGATCCTCAAGCCCGGCATGTTCGCGACCACCACCGTGGTGCTGCCGGACAAGCCGCCGGTCGTCACCGTGCCCGAAACTGCGGTCGACTACACGCTCTATGGCGACTCGGTCTACCTCCTCAGTGAAAAGAAGGAGGAGGACGGCAAGACCAGCCTGATAGCGACGCGCACTTTCGTGCAGACCGGAAAGCGCATTGAGGGCCGCGCCGAAGTCCTGAAGGGCTTGAAGGAGGGCGACCGCGTCGTGGCGGTGGGGCAGCTCAAGCTGCAGTCCGGAGCTGCCGTGACGATTTCGAACGATCCGGTGCCGGCGATTCCGGCGAAGCCGCCGCGCTACTGATAACGCGCTACTGATAAATTTTGCGGCTCTCTTGAGGAGCCGCGGCGAAAGAGGGGCGGCGGTCTATGACTCGACCGCGCTCCGGAAATGCTGAATTCAGCGGGATATTTTACGATGGTCTTCACCGATATTTTCATCAAGCGCCCGGTTCTTTCGGTCGTCGTCAGCCTGCTGATCCTGCTGATCGGTCTGCGCGCCGCCAGCGTGTTGCCGATCCGGCAATATCCGAAGCTGTCGAACACGGTGGTCAACATCATCACCTCATATCCGGGTGCGTCGGCTAACCTGATTCAAGGCTTCATCACCACGCCGATCGAGCAGGCGGTCGCTTCCGCCGAGGGCGTAGACTACATCACTTCCTCGTCGGTGCAGGGCACCAGCACGATTCAGGTCTACATCAAGCTGAATTTCGATCCGAACCAGGCGCTGACCGAAGTTCTCGCGAAGGTAAACTCGGTCAAATATCTGATCCCGAGGGAATCGAACGATCCGGTCGTGACCAAGACGACCGGCCAGACCACGGCCGTGATGTATCTCGGTTTCTCCAGCGACGAACTCTCGGGCTCGGCAATCTCTGACTATCTGACGCGCGTCGTGCAGCCGGTGCTGTCGACAGTCGACGGCGTCGCATCCGCCGACATCCTCGGCGGCCAGACATTTGCGATGCGGCTGTGGCTCGATCCGGTGCGGATGGCAGGCCGCGGCGTGTCGCCAAGCGACGTCTCGGCGGCGATCGCCGCGAACAACTTCCAGGCCGCGGCCGGTCAGTCTAAGGGCTACTTCATCGTCTCGAACGTCCAGACCAATACTGACCTGCGGAATCTCGAGCAGTTCAAGAAGATGATCGTCAAGTCCAAGGACGGCGGCTTCGTGCGCGTGGAGGATATCGCGACCGTCGAACTTGCGGCGCAGAGCTCGGACGCGAGCGTCGCGTTCAGCGGCGAGCGAGCAATCTTCATCGGCGTGCAGGCGACCCCGCAAGGCAACCCGCTGACGCTGGTCAAGGGCGTGCGCGCGCTGTTTCCAGAGCTGGAACGCAACCTGCCGCCGTCGATGAAGATGAAGGTGGCCTACGATTCCACCAAGTTCATTCAATCGTCGATCGATGAGGTGAAGAACACGCTGATCGAGGCCGTCCTGATCGTCGTGGTCGTGATCTTCCTGTTCCTGGCCTCGTTCCGCTCGGTCATCATTCCCGTGGTGACGATTCCGCTGTCGCTGATCGGCGTCTGCAGCCTGATGCTGATGATGGGATTCAGCTTCAATCTTCTGACGCTGCTGGCGATGGTGCTGGCGATCGGGCTCGTGGTCGACGACGCCATCGTGGTGGTGGAGAACATCCATCGCCATCTGGAGGAAGGAAAAACGCCGGTGCAGGCGTCGCTGCAAGGCGCGCGCGAAATCGTCGGCCCCGTGATCTCCATGACGATTACGCTTGCCGCCGTGTACGCGCCGATCGGCTTCCTCGGCGGCCTGACCGGTTCGCTGTTCCGCGAATTCGCCTTTACGCTGGCGGGCTCGGTGATCGTGTCGGGCGTGATCGCGTTGACGCTGTCGCCGATGATGTGCTCGGTCCTCCTGAAGAGCGCGGACGAGGGGCGGTTCTCGAGGCTGGTCAACAGCGTGTTCGGCTCAATGACACGCTGGTACGGCCGCCAGCTCGACCGCTCGCTCGACTATCGTCCGATCACCGGATTGTTCGCGTTGACGATGCTGGGTCTGGTCGGTTTTCTCTACATGAACACCTCCAAGGAGCTCGCGCCCGAGGAGGACCAGGGCATCGTGTTCTCGGTGACCAAGGCGCCGAAATACGCCAACATCGATTATATCGACTTCTATGGTGACAAGCTCGACAAGGCCTTTGCCAGTTTTCCGGAGACCGACCTGCGTTTCGTTCTGAACGGCATCAACGGGCCGCAGGGCGGCATCGCCGGCATGTTGCTCAAGCCCTGGGACGAACGTGAGCGTTCCTCGATCAAGCTGAAGCCGCTGGTGCAGGAGGAGATCAGCAAGATCGAGGGCGTCCAGGCGTTTGCGTTCAACCTGCCGCCGTTGCCGGGCGGGCCCGGCGGCTTGCCGGTGCAGATGGTGATCAATTCGACCGCCGGTTTCCAGGCCGTCTATGAGCAGATGGCGAAGCTGAAGGACGCGGCGCGCAAGAGCGGTCTGTTCATCGTCTCCGACAGCGACCTCGAATTCAATCAGCCGGTGGTTCGCGTCTCGGTCGACCGCTCCAAGGCGAGCGACCTCGGCATCAACATGTCACAGGTCGGCGCTACCTTGCAGACGCTGTTGGGCGGCAATTACGTCAACCGCTTCAACCTCGAGGGACGCTCGTATCAGGTGATCCCGCAGGTGCCGCGTGACAAGCGGTTGTCGCCGGAATCGCTTGGCGGTTACTACGTCCCGACCAACACCGGGCAGCTAGTGCCGCTGTCGACCATTGTTTCGATCGAAACCGCCACCGATCCGAATGCGCTGACGCATTACAACCAGCTCAACTCCGCGACGTTCTCGGCGGTGCCGATGCCGGGCGTAACGGTCGGGCAGGCGGTGGACTTCCTGGAGGGTGAAGCAAAGAAATTGCCGGCCGGTTTCGGCCACGACTATCTGGCCGATTCCCGCCAGTACGTGCAGGAAGGCAATCAGCTCGCGATTACCTTCGGCTTCGCGCTGATCATCATCTTCCTGGTGCTGGCGGCGCAGTTCGAGAGCCTGCGCGATCCGCTGGTGATCATGATCAGCGTTCCCATGGCGATCGTCGGTGCGCTGATTCCGCTGTTCTTCGGCGTGGCGACCATCAACATCTACACCCAGGTCGGGTTGCTGACGCTGGTCGGCCTCATCACCAAACACGGCATCCTGATGGTGGAGTTCGCCAACGAATTGCAGCTCAAGGAAGGTCTCGACAAGCGTTCGGCGATCGAAATGGCTGCCCGCATCCGGCTGCGGCCGATCCTGATGACGACGGCGGCGATGGTCACCGGCCTGATCCCGTTGCTGACCGCGACAGGCGCGGGCGCTGCCAGCCGGTTCTCGATCGGTCTCGTGGTCGTCGCGGGCATGTCGATTGGCACGCTGTTCACGCTGTTCGTGCTGCCGGCGGTCTATGTCTGGTTGGCCACCGATCACCAGGCCAAGGCCGGCTCCAAGCGGACCAAGGAGATCGCGGATTTCGATCTTGGCAGGTCGGCGCTCAAGCCGACCTGAGCGTTCACGTCGCGAGAAACGACAACGGCGGCAGCGGACATCGCTGCCGCCGTTTTTCGTGTCGCGAGCCCGGCGACGCCGCCGGTTCCTCATGCTAGAAGGAAGAAAACAGGGGAGCCAATATGACGAGCGACTTTCCCGCCGGCAATTACCGTTTCATTCCCGCCGTGTTCCAGTATTCGGGCGGTGTCGCAGCCAATCCCGGATTTGAGATCGAGCGGGTGCGCTTCGATAAATGGCTGCCGCTGGCTGAAGGCTTTGCGCGGATCGCAAGGTACATTGAGGCGGCAGGCAGGCCGCTGACCTCGTTCTGCGCCTGCGAGCTGCGCTCGCCGGCGGCGTTCACCGACGAGGGATTCCGCAAATTCAACCTGCACTACGTCAAGACGCTCAGCGAGTGGGGGGTCTATGACGGCACGACTAATCCGGTGGCGCGCAGCAATGTCTGCCCGGAGATTGATCCGCCGGCCGAGCCGTCATTTTACGCCTTTTCGTTCACGCGGCCGAGCCAAAGCACGACGCCAAGCTTCGTGATCGCGGGCAGCGGCGAGTCGCAGGAGGGCAATGCGAGCTATGCCGAACGCACCGTGCGTTACCGCGACATCAGCCCCGAGGGTATTGCGGAGAAGGTCCGCTACGTCGCCGGCGTAATGGAGCGGCGTATGGGCGAGTTCGGGTTCTGCTGGAAAGACGCGACGGATGTGCAGACCTACACCATCCACGATTTCCACCACGTCTTTGCCGACGCGCTGGTCCGCCGCGGCGCCGCGCGTTCGGGGCTGACCTGGCATTTTGCACGGCCGCCGGTGATTGATCTTGAATATGAAATGGATTGCCGAAGGGTGTTGCGGGAGTTGGTGATATAGAGCCGCTGGTGGATTAGTCGTCATTGCGAGGAGCGCAGCGACGAAGCAATCCATCTTTCCCTTTGCGACGCTATGGATTGCTTCGCTTCGCTCGCAATTGTGCATGTTCACTAATTCGCTGATTGGATCGCTCCACTGGAGGACGATCCAATGCGCGATAACAGCTACGACCGGACGATTGAACGCAA